>JBBDRR010000046.1:0-9742 GCA_040905395.1 Gemmatimonadota bacterium | reverse complement strand
CTCCTCGCAGAGATCCGTCTCCCGCACCGCTTCCATCAGAAAGGGCACGGAGCTCAACGCCTGCCAGGAACCCTCGACCCCCGCGCTGTCGGAAATCTGCAACACCCCGCCATGGTCGAAGTACTCCACCGTCTCGTCGAAGAACTCCACGTCCGATACACGGTCGAAGATCTCCTTCGCGGCCGAAGCGATCAGATCCCTGGCAATCGCCTCTGATCCCTGCAGCTCGCCCTCGTACTCCAACTCCATCTTGCCGGTGATCGCCGGCAGCGAGGCGTAGACGTCGACGATTCGCGGGATGACCTTCCCGTCACCCGTGATCAGGGAGCGGCGCTCGGCGTTCGAGATCGCGGTTTCGAGAACGGTGATCGGCATCCGCTGGGACACGCCGCTCCGCTTGTCGATCCGCTTGTCCTCCCGGGCCAGGAACGCCGTGCGCTCCACGAGCTCGAATACGAAGGGCAGCACCTGCACGTCCAGCCCCTCGCGCTCCAGCCACGCCTCCTGTGCCGTGATCTCCATCCCCTCCTCAGGAGTCCGCGGATAATGCGTCTGGATCTCCGCGCCGATCCGGTCCTTCAGCGGCGTCACGATCTTGCCACGCGCGGTGTAGTCCTCCGGGTTGGCGCTGAACACCAGCATCACGTCGAGCGGCAGCCGCACCGGGTAGCCCTTGATCTGGACGTCCCCCTCCTGCATCACGTTGAAGAGCGCCACCTGCACCTTGCCGGAGAGGTCTGGAAGCTCGTTCACGGCGAAGATGCCCCGATTCGCCCGTGGCAGCAGTCCGAAATGGATCGTCAGCTCGTCCGACAGCAGGTGCCCGCCACGCGCCGCACGGATCGGGTCCACGTCGCCGATCAGATCCGCGACCGTGACGTCCGGCGTCGCCAGCTTCTCCACGTACCGAGACTCCCGCCCGACCCACGCGATCGGTGTATCATCGCCGTGCTCGTTCACCAGTTGTCGGCCGTACTTCGAGATCGGAGCGTACGGGTCGTCGTTGATCTCCGACCCCTCCAGCACCGGAATCTCAGGATCCAGCAGCTCGACGAGCTGCCGCAGGATCCGGCTCTTGGCCTGTCCGCGCAGACCCAGAAGGATGAAGTTGTGCCTGCCAAGAACCGCGTTCGCCAGCGCCGGGACCACGGTGTCTTCATATCCGACGATTCCCGGAAACAGCTTCTCGCCGTCCCGAATTCTCGACACCAGGTTCTGACGCAGCTCCGTCTTCACGGATCGCTGCTCGTATCCGGACGCGCGCAGCGCGCCGAGCGTGGTCGGTCTGACACTCATCGAGGTGGAGGTCTGGAGAGAAGCAGGCTATCGGCGTCCTTTCACCCGAAGCTTATCCGGCTCCGGCCGGCACCGCAAACGTAGGGCGAGCGTCCCGGACACCGTGGACGAACGGGAAGCCAACCGATAGTCTACCCCCACACTTTCAGAACCGGTGATCACTGCCGCATCGGCACGAGTGTGCCGTCGCGACAGCGTTGAGCGGGGAAGCGGGCCGAATCGGCAGACGCGGTTATGATTCGGTTAAAACATCCTCCGACCAGCACTTAGCCGGCACGAGGGAGGCTCGGAAGGGTATCGAGGGTCTGGCAAGCGATGTGCAAAACCGACGACGTGTTCAGCGCCAATCAACTGACCCAGAGGACCTTCGGCCAGCGCGGCCGGAGACGCATTCCCACACGGGTTGAGTTGCTGATCGCAATAAACCGAGGTTTGCTATGACTGAACGAATGACGCTACCGGTGCTGCCGCTACGGGAGACGGTGGTCTATCCCGGCGTGGCCGTGCCGATTTCGGCTGGTCGGGCGGGTACGCTGCTCGCCGTGGAGGCGGCCCTGAATGGAGACCGTCGCCTGTTCGCGGTGGCGCAGCGTGAGAATCAGGACGAGGTGGAGGCGGAGAACCTGTACACGATCGG
The DNA here is from genome assembly GCA_040905395.1 of Gemmatimonadota bacterium. Lineage (GTDB taxonomy): Bacteria > Gemmatimonadota > Gemmatimonadetes > Longimicrobiales > Longimicrobiaceae > WHSP01. Next base: position 7,809 of record JBBDRR010000046.1, on the reverse strand, counting down.
GACGATCGTCAGGATCGCGCAGGTTCAGCGGGGGGTTGGCGGAATGCAGCTCCTCATCCAGGGAGAGAAGCGCGCCGTCGCGCTCAACTACGAGGAGGACGAGGAGCAGGGAATGGTCGCGGGGGTCCGCGAGATGGCGGATATCCCCCCGGCGCTGCCGGACGACCCGGCGTTCCTCGCGCTCTATCGTGAGTTTCGCGAGCGAGCGGCGGAGCTCGGCCGGCGGCGGGGCATCCCGTCAGAGATGCTGCAGCAGTTCCTCGATGGTGTCACGGAGCCGGGCCCCTTCGCGGACCTGGTTGCCTTCTACATCGAGGCGGAGACGGCGACGAAGCAGAAGATCCTGGAGATGCTCGGTGTGGAGGAACGACTGCGGACGCTTCTCGTGCACGTGGAGCGCCAGCTCGCGCTGCTCGAGGCACAGGAGGACATCCAGCAGCAGGTGCAGGAGGAGCTCGGGGAGCGCCAGCGTGAGATGCTCCTTCGTGAGCAGCTGAAGGCGATCCATCGCGAGCTCGGCGAGGACGCCGAGGGGCAGGAAATCGACGAGCTGCGTGAGCGGCTCGATGCCTTCGACTTCTCCGAGGCCGCGCGCGAGGAGGTGAACCGGGAGCTCGGCCGTCTCGAGCGCACCAGCCCGCAGAGTGCCGAGTACCAGGTGATCCGCACCTACCTCGAGACGGTCGCCGACCTGCCGTGGAACTCGCGCACGCAGGACAAGTTGAAGCTGCCGGAGGCCGAGCTCATCCTCGACGAGGACCATTACGGCCTGCAGGACGTCAAGGATCGGGTCCTGGAGTTCCTCGCCGTGCGGCAGCTCGCCGCCCGGCACGCGGCCGGGGAGACCGATCTGGCGTCTGAGTCCGAGTCCGAGTCTGAGTCTGAGTCCGAGTCCGAGTCCGCCGACGGTGCTCACACGGAGGAGGAGCAGGCCGCTTCCCGAGCAACCGCGAAGGGACCGATCCTCCTCTTCGCCGGTCCTCCAGGCGTCGGCAAGACGTCGATCGCGAAGAGCATTGCCCGCGCGCTCGGCCGCAAGTACGTGCGAATCGCCCTCGGCGGCGTCCGTGACGAGGCCGACGTGCGAGGCCACCGGCGCACGTACGTCGGCGCGATGCCGGGCAGGATCGTCCAGGCGCTCAAGCAGGCGAAGTCGCGCAATCCGGTCATCCTGCTCGACGAGGTCGACAAGCTCGGAGCCTCGATGCAGGGCGATCCGTCGAGCGCGCTCCTCGAAGTGCTCGACCCCGCGCAGAACCACGAGTTCACCGATCACTACCTCGGCCTGCCGTTCGACCTGTCGGAGGTTCTGTTCATTGCCACCGCCAACTACACGGCGGGGATCCCGGCGCCGCTCTACGATCGGATGGAGGCGGTGGAGTTCCGCGGGTATACCGAGCAGGAGAAGAAGGAGATCGCGGAGCGATACCTGATCCCGCGGCAGCGGGAGGAGGCGGGGCTGGAGGAGAAGGAGTTTCGTGTGACGCCGGAGGCGCTGCGGCTCGTCATCTCCTCGTATACGCGGGAGGCTGGGGTGCGGCAGTTGGAGCGGGAGCTGGGTAAGCTGGCGCGGAAGGCGGCGAGGCGGATCGCGTCGGGCAGCTCGAAGCGGGTGCGGGTAACGGAGAAGCTGGCGCGCGAGCTTCTCGGCCGCTCGCGCGTCCACCCGGAGAAGGCAGGCGTGGAGCATCTCATCGGAATGGCGACGGGGATGTATTACACGCCGATGGGCGGGGACATCATGTTCATCGAGGTGAGCGCGCAGCGGACGCGACCGACCGCAACGGCGGCGGGCGAAGGCGAGGAGGGGCCATCGGCCGCGGGCTCGCTCGTCCTGACGGGCCAGCTCGGGGACGTGATGAAGGAGTCCGCCCGGGCCGCGCTCACGTACGCGCGGGCGAACGCGATCCGGTTCGGGATCGACCCGCGGAAGGCATGGGGGTCGGAGATTCACATCCACGTGCCGGCCGGCTCGATTCCGAAGGATGGGCCGTCTGCGGGTGTTGCGATGACGGCGGCGCTCGTCTCCGCCCTTTCGGATCGGCCGGTTCGGTCGGACGTGGCGATGACGGGTGAGGTCACGCTGACGGGACGCGTTCTGCCGATCGGCGGCGTGAAGGAGAAGCTCCTGGGCGCCTACCGCGCCGGGATCACGACGATCGTGCTTCCGCAGGAGAACGAAGCCGACCTCGAGGATCTGCCCGAAGAGGTGTTGAAGGCGCTCGACATCAACCCCGTCGGCACGATCGACGAGGCGCTGGCGATCGCCCTGGAAGGGGCGTCGTTCGCCGACGGCAACCTGCGCTTCCCGACGGCGGGGCTGCCGCACGGACGGCCGGAGACGCAGCTCCACGCGCCGCGATGACGGGGTAGCGGCATTCCATCGGCAGTTCAACGGGAAGCTCCCCGGCCTTTCGCGGCCGGGGAGCTTCCTTTCTCTTGTGCGGAGGACAGCACCAGCTCGTCCACCGTATCGACGAAACGCGAAAGGGAGGACGGATGAAGGCGATCGTGATCAGAGAGCCGGGAGGTCCGCAGGTCCTCGAGCAGACCGAACGCCCGACTCCCGAACCGGGGCCGTCGGAGATCCGAGTACGGGTGAAGGCGTCGGCGCTGAATCGCGCGGACCTCCTGCAGCGAAGAGGGATGTACCCTCCCCCCGCGGGAGCACCCGCCGACATTCCGGGGCTGGAGTACGCCGGAGAGGTCGACGCCGTGGGGCCTGGTGCGGGGCTGTGGGGCGTCGGGAACCGGGTGATGGGGATCATCGGCGGCGGCAGCTACGCGGAGTATGTGTGCGTGCACGAACGCGAGGCGATGCGCGTTCCGCACAACCTCGAGTGGAAGGAGGCGGCTGCGATCCCGGAAGCCTTCCTGACGGCGTACGACGCACTGGTCCGGCAGCTCGACATCCAGGTCGGCGAACGGGTGCTGATCCACGCGGTAGGCAGCGGCGTCGGCACCGCGGCGCTCCAGCTTGCGCGGGCGGCGGGCGCGATCACCCTCGGTACCTCCCGTACCGCGGCGAAGCTCGCCTCGGCCGCCGAGCTCGGCCTCGATCAAGGCTTCGACACGTCCGACGTGGGCTGGGTCGAGAAGATCGCGTCCGCGACGGCGAACGAGGGGATCAACGTCGTCCTCGACCTCGTCGGCGGCGACTACCTGCCGATCAACCTGCGGTTGCTGGCGCCCAGAGGACGCGCGATCATCGTCGGGACGATCGCCGGCTCGCGAGCCGAGCTGGACCTCCGGCTGATGATGCAGAAGCGCGTGCAACTCATGGGGACCGTGCTCCGCGCCCGCCCACTGGAGGAGAAGATCTCTCTGGCGCGCGAGTTCTCGGACGCCGTCCTCCCGCTCTTCGCCTCCGGGCGAATCCGGCCGGTCATCGGCCAGGTCTATTCCTTCGAGGACGTCGTGAAGGCACACCGGACGATGGAGGAGAACCGCAGCTTCGGGAAGATGGTCCTGATGTGGTAGGACCGCCGCAACCCCCCGTCCCGATACGAAAACTTTTCGCGGCGAGCGGTGAGCGGGCGCGAAGCTTGTGCGCCGCGGGAACTCCCGACGGCGCTGACGGTAACAGTCTCCCCACGGGCCGTGGAGATAGCTCGGAGGCGGGCGCGTATGGCGGTCGAACGGCCGCGGGGATATACTGCGCGCCCCGAGCTCTGAACGGCAGAGGTCTTGCAGAATATGCAGGGCGTCGGACCCTTTGTCCGGCCCGGATCGAGCAGGCACGTTTTCACATGTAGTGGTGATCGAGAAATGGCTACGGCAGCGCGCAAAACACGACGACGCACGAGGACCGCGCCTTCATTGAAGGAGGGGTTCAATGCGGCTACTGCCGAGGATCAGTCCAGCCTCGATCAGTACCTCAAGGAAGTGAGCACCCACCGGTTGCTCACGCCGCCCGAGGAGATCGAGCTCGGCCGCCGCGCGCAGCGGGGCGACGAGGACGCGGTCGCGGAGCTCGTGCGCGCCAACCTGCGCTTCGTCATATCGGTCGCCAAGAAGTACCAGAATCGCGGCGTCAGCCTCTCCGATCTGATCCAGGAGGGTAACGTGGGCCTCGTGACGGCCGCGCGGAAGTTCGATCCGGAGCAGGGCGTGAAGTTCATCTCGTACGCGGTCTGGTGGATCCGTCAGGCGATCCTTTCGGCGCTGGCGAATCAGGGGCGGGCGGTGCGCGTGCCCCTCAATCGGGCATCCGACCTGTCGAAGATCTTTCGGGAGCGTGAGCGGCTGAAGCAGGAGCTCCGCCGCGATCCGAGCCCGCAGGAGCTGTCGATCGCGACCGGCCTCTCGCCGGAGATCGTCGAAAGCCTGCAGACGCTGAATGCCGCTGAGATCCGCCTCGACGCCCCGATCGGCGATACGGACGACTCGCAGCTGATGGATCGCTTCATCACCGACGAGGCGATCCTCACCGAGGAAGAGGTCGAAGAGCGGCTGCTCACGGAGCGAATCGGCCGTGCGCTCGAGACGCTCCAGCCGCGTGACGCCAAGGTCCTCAGGCTCTACTTCGGCCTCGAGGGCGGCCGGGAGCACACGCTCGAGGAGATCGGCGACATCCTCGGGGTGACGCGCGAGCGCATCCGCCAGCTGCGGGATCGCGCGCTCAAGCGCCTGCGCGAGGGCGACGAGGGCACCGCGCTCGCCTCCTTCGCGGCATAAGCGCGGTTGCCGGCGTACGCTACGCATGCAGGTCGGGCACTTTCCGGTGACGGGGGGTGCCCGTTCTCGTGCGCCGGATCGCGATGCTGAAGGGAATCGTCCTGCGGTCGAGCGGCGGCGTGTACGATGTGGAGACCGCCGAGGGCGTACGGGAGGCGGTGCTCCGCGGCCGGATCAAGCGTGAGGAGCGCGTCGGGGACCGGGTCGTGGTCGGTGATCGGGTCGAGATCGAATCCGAGGGAGCCGACAGCGAGCAGTGGACGATCGAGCGTGTCGAGGAGCGGCAGAGCGCCCTGGTCCGCCGCGCCCCCGGAAAGGCGCCACGCGCCAAGGTCATCGTAGCGAACATCGATCGGGTCGTCATCGTCTTCGCCGTCACCCACCCCGCTCCGCACCTCCGTATGCTGGACCGCTTCCTCGTCCTCTGCGAGAGCAGCGGCCTCGATGCGATGATCGTCGCCAACAAGACCGACCTCATCGGCAGCGACGCCGCTCGAAATTTGTTCAGCGTCTACGAGAAGGTCGGCTACCCCGTCCTGTACACGTCGATCAAGTCTGGCCAGGGAATCGAGGAGTTGCGGGAAGTCCTGTGCAATGGGATCTCCACGCTGACCGGCCCCTCCGGAGTCGGCAAATCGAGCCTGCTGAACGTGGTGCATCCGGGGCTCGGCCTGCGGGTCGGTGGGGTCAGCGAGACGATCCACAAGGGGCGGCACACGACCGTGACGGCGGAGCTGATCCACCTCGGGTGCGGCGGCTACGTCGCCGACACGCCCGGTCTGCGCGAGCTCGGCCTCTGGGACGTGGACCTCGACGAGCTCGACCTCTACTTCCCCGAGTTCGAGCCGTATCTCGGCCGCTGTCGCTACGCGAACTCGTGTACCCACAGCCACGAGCCCGGCTGTGCGGTACGTGACGCCATTGAGGCCGGCAGGATCTCTCGGTCACGCTTCGACAGCTACCTCAGGCTGCTCGCGGGCGACGAGGAAGAGGACGGCTGACCCGGCGCTGACGCGGCGCGGCGCTTGCTCGCTGAGGCGAAACGCTTTACCTTCGAACGATAGCCGTACAGGGGTATCTCGCAGCAGCGGGATTGAGAAAGTCCCTTGGAACCTGATCCGGGTCATACCGGCGGAGGGAGTGCGGCGCGAGACGAAGGCGAGGGACAGAACCCGACCCATTCCAACGCGCCACCGACCCCGGAGGCGCGTTTTTTCAGCCTCGGACTCCCACCGCTCCCACCTCCCCAAAGGAAGGCAGCGATGGCGACCGCATTGACGTCACCCGCCCCCCGCACTCCCAGCGCCTCCGTCGACGATTACGGCGATGCGTTTCCAGCGTCCAGCAAGGCTTACATCGAAGGGCCGCACGGCGTGCGGGTGCCCGTGCGCGAGATCCGGCTCTCGGGCGACAACCCGCCGCTGCGCGTCTACGACACGAGCGGCCCGCGGGACCTCGACGTCCGGCAGGGCCTCCCCGCGCTGCGGGCGGACTGGATCCGCGCGCGCGGTAACGTCGAGGAGGTGACCACACCGGCGCGCGGGCACTCGTCGCTGATTCCCGAGGGCCTGCAGCGCACGCGCCTCCGTGGCAAGCCGGGCGCCTCGGTCACGCAGATGCACTATGCCCGGAAGGGCGAGATCACTCCCGAGATGGAGTTCATCGCGCTGCGCGAGGGGTTCGACGCCGAGCTGGTTCGCTCGGAGGTCGCCCGTGGCCGGGCGATCATCCCCGCGAACATCAACCACCCCGAGATCGAGCCGATGATCATCGGCCGCGCCTTCAAGGTGAAGATCAACGCGAACATCGGGAACTCGGCGGTCACGTCCTCGATCGAGGAGGAGGTCGACAAGCTGCGCTGGTCGACCCTCTGGGGCGGCGACACCGTCATGGATCTTTCGACGGGAAAGAACATCCACGAGACGCGTGAGTGGATCCTGCGCAACTCGCCGGTCCCGATCGGCACCGTGCCGATCTACCAGGCGCTGGAGAAGGTAGGCGGCGTGCCGGAGGAGCTGACGTGGGAAGTCTACCGCGACACGCTCATCGAGCAGGCGGAGCAGGGAGTTGACTACTTCACCGTGCACGCCGGCGTTCTGCTCCGCTACATCCCGATGACCGCGAACCGGATGACGGGCATCGTCTCCCGCGGCGGTTCCATCATCGCCAAGTGGTGCCTCGCGCATCACAAGGAGAGCTTCCTCTACACCCGCTTCCGCGAGATCTGCGAGATCATGCAGGCGTACGACATCTCCTTCTCGCTCGGCGACGGGCTGCGCCCCGGGTCGATCGCGGACGCCAACGACGAGGCGCAGTTCGCCGAGCTGAAGACCCAGGGCGAGCTGACGAAGATCGCGTGGGAATACGATGTCCAGACGATGAACGAGGGGCCCGGACACGTGCCCATGCACCTCATCCGGGAGAACATGGAGAAGCAGCTCGAGTGGTGTGACGAGGCGCCCTTCTACACGCTCGGACCGCTCACCACCGACATCGCACCCGGATACGACCACATCACGAGCGCGATCGGCGCGGCGCAGATCGGGTGGTACGGCACCGCTATGCTCTGCTACGTGACCCCGAAGGAGCACCTCGGCCTGCCGAACCGCGACGACGTGAAGCAGGGCGTGATCGCGTACAAGATCGCCGCCCATGCGTCGGACCTCGCAAAGGGGCATCCCCACGCTCAGAAGTGGGACGACGAGCTGAGCCGCGCCCGCTTCGAGTTCCGCTGGCGCGACCAGTTCAACCTCGCGCTCGACCCCCAGACGGCGCTCGAGTACCACGACGAGACCCTGCCGGCGGAGGGGGCGAAGATCGCCCACTTCTGCTCCATGTGCGGACCGAAGTTCTGCTCGATGAAGATCTCACAGGAGATCCGGGCGTCGGCGGAAGCGGAGGCCGGGATGCAGGAGAAGTCGAGGGAATTCAAGGAGATGGGAAGTGAGATCTATCTGATCGAAACCCCGAGTTCTTGATTCCGCTCAGTGTGCTCGGTGCCACTTGGACGTGGCGTACGCGAGACTGCTAGCTCGCTAACTCGCCAACCCGCACCTTAGCGAGTTGGCGGGCTGGTTAGCGACTGCGATAGGCGCACCGGCACCGCACCAGCAGTCTGGTGCAAGAGGAACG
>JBBDRR010000045.1:0-9807 GCA_040905395.1 Gemmatimonadota bacterium | reverse complement strand
CGCGCCGTGCGAGCCGGTCTGCCCGGTGTACGCGGCGTACCACACGCCCGACGGCCTCAACGGCCAGGTCTACAACCGCTGCGTCGGCACGCGCTACTGCGCGAACAACTGTCCATACAAGGTCCGTTACTTCAACTGGTTCACCTACAAGTTCGACGAGCCACTGAACTGGCAGCTCAACCCGGACGTCGCGGTTCGCGAGAAGGGCGTGATGGAGAAGTGCACCTTCTGCGTGCAGCGGATCCGGCAGAGCGAGCGTGAGGCGGCGCTGGAGAACCGCCCGGCCCGGGATGGCGATGTCACGCCGGCGTGCGTCCAGACCTGTCCGACCGAGGTGTTCGTCTTCGGCAACATCGCCGATCCGGAGAGCCGGGTCGCGGAGGCCGCGCGGTCGGTGCGCGGTTACAAGGCGCTCGATCTGATCAACGTGCAGCCCGCGATCGTCTACCTGAAGAAGGTCACGCTGGAAGAGCCCGCGCATGGTGGGCACGGAGCCGCCACCACCGCAGCGCACTGAGGCACAGGAAGCCAAGATGGCCACCGATACCGAAATCAGATCAGTCTTCCATCCGGAAGTAGAGAACTACGAGCAGGTCAACCGCGACGCGATGCGGCTCATGTCGCGTCCGGGGAAGGGGTACCTCGCACTGCTCGGACTGGCCGTCGCGATGGTCGGAATGGCCGCCGTCGGATTCGCGTACGAAGTCTATTATGGAATCGGCTACGCGGGGATCACGAACCCTTCGGGGTGGGGGACGTTCATCACCACCTTCGTCTTCTGGGTCGGTATCGGCCACGCCGGCACGCTGATCTCCGCGATCCTCTTCCTCTTCCGGGCGCCCTGGCGGCAGGCGATCTACCGGTTGGCGGAGGCGATGACGGTCTTTGCGGTGCTCACCGCCGCGCTCTTCCCAATCATCCACATCGGCCGGCCCTGGTTCTTCTACTGGCTCCTTCCGCTGCCCAGCCAGCGGGGGATCTGGCCGAACTTCAGATCTCCGTTGCTCTGGGACGTGTTCGCGGTCACCACGTACCTGACCGTCTCATCGGTCTTCTTCTACATCGGGCTCATCCCCGACATCGCGGCGGCGCGCGACGCGACGAAAGTGCCGTGGCGGAAGAAGGTGTACACCGTCCTGGCCCTCGGCTGGCGCGGTACCGACCGGGAGTGGAAGAACTTCACCCGTGCGTACCTCTTCCTGGCCGCGCTCGCGACGCCCCTGGTGCTCTCGGTGCACTCCGTCGTCTCCTGGGACTTCGCGGTCTCGATCGTGCCCGGCTGGCACACGACGATCTTCGCGCCCTACTTCGTGGCCGGCGCGATCCTGTCCGGCATCGCCATGGTGGTCTCCATCGCGGTCCCGGTGCGGAAGGTGTTCCGGCTCGAGGCGTATCTCACGGATCTGCACTTCGACCGAATGGCGAAGTTGCTGCTCCTGACGTCTCTGATCGTCGGGTTCGCCTACGCGACGGAGTACTTCATGGCGTGGTACTCGGGCGAGCTGTTCGAGCGAGACGTGTTCTGGGATCGCGTCTTCGGTGAATACTGGTGGGCCGGCTGGTCGATGATCAGCTTCAACGCGCTCGTCCCACAGCTGCTGTGGATCCCGCGCGTGCGGCAGAATCTCAACGCCTTCTTCGTCATCTCGATCTTCGTGAACATCGGGATGTGGTACGAACGCTTCGTGATCATCGTGCCCTCGCTAGCGCACTCGTACGAGCCGTGGCGGTTCCTGAATTACCACATGAGCTACAGCGAGGCCGCGATCCTGATCGGCAGCTTCGGCTGGTTCTTCATGTGGATGCTCCTCTTCCTGCGCTTCCTGCCGGCGCTGTCGATCGCGGAGATCAAGGAGATCCTGCCCCCGCCGCTCAAGCGTCATCCCGAGCACCAGCTCGCGGAAAGCGAGCGCGAGCGCGTCGTGGAGGAGCTCCCGTCCGGCTACAAGGAATTCGAGCGCAGATGATGATCGGAAACGAGACATGAAGACTAGAACACCCTCGGGAGTCCTGGGCGTCTTTGCCCATCTCGACACGGCGAGCGATGCGATTCGCCGCCTGCGCGCCGCCGGGCATCGTCTGACCGTCTATTCACCGACGCCGAGGCACGAGATCGAGGAGGCGCTGGAGGCGCCGGAGAGCGCGGTGCGGATCTTCACCTTGGTGGGCGCGTTCACCGGCAGCGCCGCGGGCGCGGCACTCGCCGTATGGGCCTCCCTCGACTGGCCGCTCATCGTCGGCGGCAAGGAGATCGTCGCGCTGCCTGCGTTCAGCATCATCATCTTCGAGGTGACGATCCTTCTCGGCGCCCTGTCGACCGTCGCGGGTCTCTTCCTGACGGCTCGAATCCCTCGCATCGGACCGGCGGAGGCGCTCTATCATCCCTCGTTCAGCGGTGGCCGATTCGGCGTCTTCGCGCACGTCGGCAGCGATCGCTTCGACGAGATCCAGAATATCATGACTGAAAGCGGTTCGGAGGAGGTTCTCCTTGATCAGCCGTAAGCGACGTCGCGTGGCGCGGGGATCGCGCCGGGCGTTCGGGCTCCTCGCGCTGAGCGCGCTCGGAGTCACGGGCTGCACCGACGCGGCGGGATACGATCTCGACTACATCCTCAGCCGGGCGCCCTTCGTGGCGACGATGAGAACCACCGTCGCATACGACGACCATACGCTCCCGCGGCTGCCGGCGCCGGGGACGGTGCCCGTTTCATCGCCTGCGGGAGAGGTGATCCCCACGTTCACGCAGGCGCAGCTCGACTCCGTCGGCGCCGTGCTCACCAACCCGGTGCCGGTCTCTCCGGAGGTGCTCGAACGCGGTGAGACGCTCTATCGCAACCAGTGCTTCGTCTGCCACGGCGCACAGGGAGAGGGCAACGGTCCCGTGGTCGGGAACGGCCGCTTCCCGCTTGGGCCGACGCTGGTCGGCGGTACGGCCCCGGCCCGCAGCGACGGCTATCTCTACGGCGTCATCCGGGTGGGACGCGGACTGATGCCGGCCTACGGCGAGCGCAGCTCGCACACGGACCGGTGGGCCATGGTCCATTATATCAGGCAGCTTCAGCAGGCGACGACGCCGGGTCAGTGACGACACGGAGTTATGAGTTTTGAGTTTTGAGTTTTTAGTTGTCGCGATCCCTGAAGAGGTATCGTCACCCTCGGCACCAAGCCAACTCAAAACTCAAAACTCACAACTCAAAACTCTATCGATGATCTAACAGATGGCTCACGACTCCCCGATCCCTCACGCCATACCTTTCCGGACGCTGACCGCGGTCAGCGGGACGGTCAAGGGGCTCCTCGTTGCCCTGCTGGCGATAGGGGTGGCGGCGGTGTTCCTGGCGGCCACGGCGTACGATCCGGCCCGGCTGTGGCAGGGCCTGCTCTTCAACTGGCTCTTCTGGTCGTCGCTGTCCATCGGGATGGTGATGTTCGCGGTCGCCCTCCACCTGACCGCGGCCGACTGGGCATGGTCGATACAGCGGTTCGCACTGGCCGGCGTCGCATTCCTACCGATCTCATTCGTCCTCCTGGCCGTCGTATTCTTCGGTTCCGAGACGTACTTCCACCACTGGCTGCACGTCGAAGGTGATCCGATCATCGAGGCCAAGCGCGTCTGGTTGACCCTGCCGAACATGATCGGCCGCGATTTCTTCGCGCTCGTCGTGCTCTACGGGCTGGCAATCGCGTTCGCCTATTTCAGCCTGCGACCGGACGTCTATGGCGTGGATGGGTCTCGCGGGCGCGGGATCTACGGGCGGCTCACCGCCGGCTGGCGGGGAGTCGACGAGGAGGCTGCGCGCTCGCAGAACGTGCGCAACTACCTCGGCGTCGTGCTGGGGCTCCTCTTCGCCATCCTGTGGGGAATCATCGGTATCGACCTCGCAATGACGATGGATCCGCATTTCTTCAGCACGATGTTCCCGGTCACCTTCTTCTGGGCCGCGTTCCACGGCGGCGTCGCGGCCACCGCGGTTGCCGTCACCCTCCTGCGGCCGCGAATGGGACTGGAGACGTTCATCACCCGGCGGCAGTACCACGACCTCGGGAAGCTCGTCTTCGCCTTCTCGGTCTTCTGGATGTACATCAACTGGTCGCAGTACATCGTGATCTGGTATGGCCTTCTGCCGTGGGAACAGCCGTACTTCGTCAACCGCTTCGCCGAGCCGTTCGGAACGATCACCGCCACGGTGCTCCTCCTCATTTTCGTGCTGCCATTCCTCGGCCTGCTGACGAAGCCGCCGAAGACGGTGCCCGCCGTCCTGGCGTTCTTCGCGGGTCTGATTCTGGTAGGCTACTGGCTCGAGCGGTTCCTGATCACCGTGCCGTCGATCTGGGAGGGCGAGGGGTTGCCCCTCGGAATCCCCGAGATCGGCATCGGCCTCGGATTCCTCGGGCTCTTCGCAGTGAGCTATCTCTGGTTCGTGCGGACCTTCCCGGTTCTGCCCTCGCCGGCCTCGTTGGCGGCACGCGAATCCGCGTTCGTCACGGTGCCGGCGACCGCGGCCGAGAGTCACTGAGCGGGGCGGACCACCCGCACGGATGTCATGGCGGGGGAGCGCGTTCGCTCCCCCGCCGTTTTACCGTCCAGAACCGGTTCGGGGCGCATCCGGCCCGGAGGGGTGTATGAGGTTGCTCGACCGAGTCAGGCAAGAGCTTTGCACGGTCGAGCGGCTGTCCGGAATGGCATCGAACAATGGAGGACCTGTATGTCGATAGCTCTGTCGGGTGCCCTGAGGCGGGCACGGTCCAAACGCGTCCTGCCTCTGGCGCTGGTCGGCCTCCTGGCGGGCTGCGCCAGCAGCGGCCGGATGATCGGCGATGCGGAACGAGCCGGTCCGCTCGAACAGCTGCCCGTGAGCCCGGAGGCGTTCGTCGATACGGCGGGTGGAACCTTCGTCCTCGTGGATCTCGACGCCAACATCCTGCGCTTCATGGACGGGGAGGCAGTCGTCTGGGAAGCGCCGGTAGGGACGGGTACGGGGCTGCGCCTGCAGAGCGACGACGACGAGTGGGAGTTCTCGACTCCGCGGGGCGTCTTCCAGGTGAAGTTCAAGGAGGAGCTCCCGGTCTGGTATCTTCCCGACTGGTACTTCGTCGAGAAGGAGCTTCCGATTCCGCCCGACGACCATCCGAGCCGACGCCTCGAGGGGCAGCTGGGCGTGGCGGCGGTGTATCTGGGCGAGGAGATCGCGATCCATGGTACGGAGCGCCCGGAGTTGCTCGGACAGCGCGTATCGCACGGCTGCATCCGCCTCGAGAACAGATTCGCGCAGCGCCTCTACCACAACGTGCAGATCGGAACGCCCATCGTGATCGTCGGGGGGGAGCACCTGGCGAACGAGCCGCCCGGGGTGACGACCGACCCTGGCGCTCCCCGTCCGAAGCCGGCCGACCCGCTGGCCGGCGTGTCGACCGGGGAGATCCTGCGCAGCCTCGAGGGTCACCTGGCGGAAAACGACCGGACGGGTGCATGGGTTCCTCTCGCCAGCCGCCTGATCACCCGCGGGCTGAAGGACGACGCGACCGCTCTTCGCGGGCTGCTGGAGCTCGCCGGTACCGCCGGGGACACGCCGCTGGACCGGGAATACGGGACGTTCCTGGCGGATGCCTTCGCGCGCGGCACGCTGCGCGCCGTCGTATCGCTGGCGCGGATCGAGGAGGAAGCTCGGGACCGCGCGACCCGGTCGATCGTCGAGGCGACAATGGCGCTCTACCCCGGATCCGTCTTCGACGAACGCGCCCCCTGGCCGACCCGTCGGGTCCACAACGGGATGCTCGGCCCGGACGGCCGCGCGGGTTGGGAGTCGCTTCTGGCGGCGGAGGAGAACTACCGGCAGCGGGCCCTCGCGATGACGGCCCGCCGCGGAGCCGAATGACCGAAGCTGCGGTGCAGAACGGGTCGAACCGCCTCCTCGGGACACAGGACCTGCATGTGCACACCCGGATGTCCGACGGCGACCTCACCCTCGAGGCGGTCGTCGGCGTCGCTCGCGAGCTCGGGATCACCATCGGTGTCGCGGATCACGTGTCGAGCCGAAACCGCGAGATGTTCGTGTCCGATCGACGGCGACTGCGGGAGTATCTCGATGCGCTCGACGGCGCACCGGTACTACGTTCGGCCGAACTCTGCTGGTGCGATTCGTTCGGCAGCGAGATCACCGACGAGCTCGTCGAGCGCTGCGATTACCTTATCGGCTCCAATCACGGGTTCGCACTCCCCGACGGAAGCTTCGCGTCACCCTGGTGGAAGACCCTGCCCGCCGAATGGAAGAGGCGGCCGCAGGAGCTGATGGAGATCATGGTCGCGAACCTCTGCGACATGGTGGCCGCGATGCCGATCGACATCGCGGCGCACCCGACGTTTCTTCCCTCCGCGCTGTTCGATATCGAGGACGACGTCGAAGCGTGGTGGACCGAAGAGCGGGAGGATCGATTCATCGAGGCAGCGCTCGCGAATGGAGTGGCGCTCGAGATCTCCAATCGCTATCGGCTCCCGCACGAGCGCTTCCTGCGGAAGGCCCGACAGGCGGGCGCACGATATTCGCTGGGAAGCGATGGCCACCACCTGCACCAGGTCGCGAGGCTCGACTGGTCGGTGCGAGCCGCGCTGCACGCGGGGTTCGACGACGAGCAGCTCTTCTACGTCGACCGCTGAGCGAGCGACTCCCCGCCGCCGAAGCACACACCTCCACCCGGGACGACATGGAAAACGAGCGGAATGATCACGAGCCCCGCGCCTGGGCTGACGCGCGTGACGAAGAGGAAGCGGCGATAGCACCCGCCGAAGGGGAAGACGACGAGCGAGGCGGGGACCGGGCGCCCGGCGCCATCCGGGCGGAGGACATAGAGCCGTATTTCGCGCTCCAGTACGTCGCGCGACTCTTCAAGATCGCAGCGATGGTGGTCATCGTCGCCCTCACGGCCGAAGTGATCGCCGGGATCGCCTTGGAGGGGGCTGGTGCAATTCTGCCGCTGTTCGCCGAGGTGATCCGGGGCGTCGTGCTGGCGGCGATTCTCTGGGGCGTGGGCGACCTGACCGTTCTCTTCATCGATGTCGGCCACGACGTGCGCGCCGCGCGCGTGCTCCTGGGCCGTCTCTCCGCGCGCGCGAACGCCGATAGCGGTGGCGCTCCGGCCGACGAGATGCCGATCGATTGAACGAGGCGCCGAACCCGCTGGACAGGATCGTTCTGGTCCTCTGGGAGACCCAGGACATCGTGAACATCGCCGGAACGATCCGGGCGATGAAGAATTTCGGCCTGAAGCGACTCCGACTCGTCTCGCCAGCGGAGTGGGACGAGTGGCGGATCGAGGGAATCGCGCACGATACTCGGGAGATCGTCGCCGGCACGGAGCTCTTCGACGATCTGCACAACGCGCTGGCGGACTGTAGCCACACGATAGCGATGACGGCGAGGGGGCGGCGCGCGAAGCTCTCCGTCGCCCGACCGCGCGATGTCGCGCCCGACCTGCTCGCCCGCGCCGCGGCTGCCGGCGATGCCGGGCCGATCGGAATCGTCTTCGGCCGTGAGGACGCCGGCCTCCCGAACTGGGCGCTCGACCTCTGCCATCGAAGCGTCACCATCCCTACGAATCCCGAGCACGCATCCCTGAACCTCGCGCAGGCCGTGCTCGTGATCGCCTACGAGCTGTGGATGGCCCACGAGGGGGCCGAACAGGCCTTCAAGCCGCCCCGTCGCAACGCGCCGCCGGCGCCGGTCCAGCTCCTGGAGCGTACCTTCGACGAGGTGGAGGCGGCGCTCTGGCGCATAGACTTCTTCAAGAGCCGGCAGACCGAGGGAGTGATGCGGACGCTCCGGGAACTCGGCCACCGCGCCGAGCTCGACCAGCGGGAGGCGACCTTTCTCCGGGCGATGGCCGTGGAGGTCAGAAAGTACTTCGATCGGACTGTGGGCACGGACGGAGCCGAGGAGGGGCCGGGCCATCCTGACGGTTGACATCTATAGGGATGACGGGCTGGCGGCGACGGCCTCGGGCATCAGGGGTGCGCCGCGGCGAGCAGCAACGTCCAGGTCCTGTCCACGTGCCGTTCCTCGGTCCGGATGTTGCCCACGGCCAGCCGCAGCGTGTATCGGCCATTCAGGCGGGTATGGGACAGGAAGACCTCGCCGCCTCGATTGACGTCGTTCAGGATCGCCTCGTTGATCCGGTCGAGATCGGGTGCCGCGGTCCCCGCCGGTGAGTAGCGGAAGCAGACGGTGCTGAAGGGAACCGGAGCGGACAGGGACCAATCCGGGTTCCCGTCGATCAGGCTGGCGAAGTGCCGGGCCAATCGAACGTGCTCTCGCAGCCGATCCACGAGGCCGAGCCGGCCGAAATAGCGGAGGGTCATCCAGAGCTTCAGTGAGCGGAACCGCCGCCCGAGCGCGTGACCGTAGTCCATCAGGTTCGTCACCTCGTCGGCTTCCGGGGTCCGCAGGTACTCGGGTACGAGACTGAACGCGTCGCGGGTGATGCCGTCGTCGCGGAGGAAGAGGGTGGAGCAGTCGATGGGCACGAAGAGCCATTTGTGAGGGTTCACCACGATCGAATCGGCGTCCTCCCACCCGGCCATCAGGTGGCGCAGCTCGGGCACCAGCGCGGCCGCGCCAGCGTACGCGGCGTCCACATGCAGCCAGGCGCCGTGCTCCCGTGCGAGCGCGGCGATCTCCGCGACCGGATCGACGCTCGTCGTCGAAGTGGTGCCTATGGACGCGACGATGCAGAAGGGACGTGCGCCGCTCGCGACGTCTTCGGCGATGGCCGCCTCGAGTGCTGCGGCCTGCATTCGAAAGGCATCGTCGGTCGGGATCCTCCGGACTCCGTTCCGGCCAATACCGAGCATGATCGCGGCCTTTTCGACGGAGGAGTGCGCCTCCTCGGAGCAGTAGAGTCGCAGGGGTGGAAGCGGCCGGCCGGACATCCCTTCGTCGCGGATGTGGAGACCCGCTGCCTCCCGCGCCGATGCGATCGCAACGAGGGTGGAGGTCGATGCGGTATCCTGGATGTGGCCCCGGAACGTCGAAGGAAGCGCCAGCAGCTGCCTGAGCCAGTCGACCGCGAGCTCCTCCAGCTCCGTCGCCGCCGGGCTCGTCCGCCAGAGCATGGCATTCACGTTGAGGGCGGCGGCGAGCGTCTCGCCGAGGATCCCCGCTGCCGATCCGCTGATGCCGAAGTACGCGAAGAATCCGGGATGATTCCAGTGGGTGATCCCCGGTACGACGATCGTCCTGAAATCCTCGAGGATTCTGGAGAAATCTACTCCGTTTTCCGGGGGCGAAGGCGCCAGTCGGGCTCGAACCTCTCCGGGGGCGACGGTGGAGAGGACCGGGTATCGTTCCGGGTTCGACATGTACTCCGTGATCCAATCGATCACTTCGGTAGCGTGGCGGCTGAACTCCTCTGTGGGCATGTCACCTGAGCCGGGCGCGGAAGTCATCGTCAGCAACGGGGTCCGGGTGAACGGGGATCGCATGCCCGAGTGGATACAGACATCGGACGAAGCCGGCGCGGCGCTTCGCGGCGGCCGCGCCGTGGTCGCCCTCGAATCGACGGTCGTCGCCCACGGTCTACCGCGTCCGCGGAACCTCACGGTGGCCCAGGGGCTGGAGTCCAGGATCCGGGAGGTGGGCGCGACGCCGGCTACCGTGGCCCTCGTGAGGGGACAGCCGCGACTCGGGCTGGAGTCGAGCGAACTCGAGGAGATCGCGACCAGCGGTGATGTGGAGAAGCTCTCGACGCGCGACCTGCCGCTCGCCATCGCGCGTCGGGCCACGGGCGCTGCGACCGTCGCCGCGACGGCTCGGA
>JBBDRR010000044.1:21637-51326 GCA_040905395.1 Gemmatimonadota bacterium | reverse complement strand
GGGGGTGGCCGGAGACGGCACGATGTCGGTACGGACTCAGTGCTTTTCCGCCGCCCTCGGCACCGCCGCTTCGTACTCCTCCAGGCTGAGGCTCATGGAGCCGACGATCGGGATCTTGCTGCGCACGTAGACGAGTATCCGGCGGTCGTCGTCCGTGAAGTAGACCTCCGCCTCGCCACCCTCGCCGAACAGGCCGTCGGTCTTGATGATGGGCTGAACGACGACCGTCTCGAAGGTTCCCGCCGGCACCGTGATCGTCTCCCGCCGCAGCACGTTCAGGATCACCGGATTCCCATCGTCCTTGAAATACCGGTTGATCGTGTAGCTGTCCCCCGGGCGCAGCGGAAGCGTTCGGGTGTAGTAGAGGAAGGAGACGTCGTCGAGCGGGCGGTCCGTCGGCAGCCCCCCGACTTCGCCGGTCAGGCGCTGGCGGAAGGTACGGCTCTCGGGATAGAAGTCGAGGATCCGGTGGCGCTTGGTGCCGAGATCGTTCTGATCCTGCTCGAATCGTCGTGAGAAGAGCCCCCGCACGTCGATCCAGCTGTCCATACGGGAATCCACTCGTGCCAGGGGGATTCCCCCCTTCACGTGGAGGCGGGTGTGGAAGGTCGGCTGACCCGAAACATCGACGATGCCCAGGACTTCCATCGTTCCGCGGCCGACCGGCAGCGCGCCCAGCTTGACCTGGTACTGCGCCTTCTCGCCCGGACCGAAGGGGATCGGGTCGATCGTGGGGCCCGGGTCGCGGGTGACAACAGCGCTCTGGGTGGCCGCCGAGGCACCGATCCCGACCCCGGAGATCGCCAGGACCGAGACGGCGGTGATCGCCCATCCGCGATGTCTTCTCGCCATCGTCGTCAACCGGACGTTTCCGGCTGTGGCGGGGACGTCTCGCGCCGCATTCGACGCGCGACGTTCCAGACGTCCCGCAGGGTGTTCCACGGGCGGAAGCGGGATGCGCGCTGCCGCATGTCGTAGCGGCGCGTCACCTCCAACCCCTCGGTTCTCCTCGAGTGGGGTGTCGTCGCCGCGAGGAGCTCGACATTGGCCGCCCAGCCATCCGTCGTGAGGAGCGGCGTTCCGTTGCGGCCGACGAGCGCCCGCTTCAGAACGGATACTCGATACGCGCGGAAGCCCGATGCCGGATCGCTCACGTCCGGCGGGAAGGGTGCGCCCCGCAGCACCCACGGAATTCCGCGACGGGCCAGGCGAAGTGAACGCGGGACCTCATGACCCTCGCTGATCACGGACGCCTCCACGATGTCCGCCCCGCCTTCGATGCGCTTCAGCAGGTCGGGCACATCCTCGGGGGCCTCGGTGAAGTCCGCCTGCAGAGTCACCACGACGTCGCGGCGCGGGTGGGTCGCGCGACCGACGGCCTCGCGGATCAGCCGCTCGATGGCGGCGGCGTACCCACGACGTTCCTCCTGTCGAATCACCGTGAGGGGGAGGACGCGGGCGTACGGCGCCAGCACGTCGAGCGTTCCATCGTCGGACCCGTCGTCGAGGACGAGTATCTCGTAGTCACGAGGGAACTCCTCCATCACACGTCGAATCTTCCACAACAGGACGCCGACCGTGGCGGCTTCGTTGTAGGCCGGAATACAGTAGTAGATCACGTACTTCGCCCTTCGGTACCTGTCTGGTGAGCGGGGTTCATCTTATCGAACGAGTCACCGACCCGGTGGTGACCCCTCAGATTCGTAGCGGCAGCGGCCGCCTGCCGTCGAGTGGCGCCCGGCGCCCGGCCATCAACGAGGCCGGGAAATACCGGAGTCGTCGGCAGCCGGCGGGTCGTGGTCTGTAGTACCTGGCAATCCCTGGGAGGTTTCCTCCGGGGGCGGCGTCTTCCACCGCTTGTGGAACCAGAAGTACTGAGCGGGATCGAGGCGGATCTCCTCCTCCAGATGGCTCGCCACGGCGGCGGTGACCCGATGGACGTCCTCGTCGAGCGAACCCCGTCGCTCCGTGTCGATCCGCCGTGCGGAGAGGCGATAGCGGCCGTCGCGCTGCCGCCGGCTGATCGCGCTGAAGAGGGGGCTGCCGAGCCGGAGGGCGAAGAGGGCGGGGCCACGATGGGTGCTGGCGGGCGTCCCGAAGAAGGGGACCCACACGCCGGACCCCCGGGCGTCCTGGTCCGCGACGATGCCGACCGCCTTGCCCGCGAGGAGTGCGCGCGGCACCCGCCGCGCCGCCTGCCCCATGTCGACGGTCTCGACACCCAGGACCCGTCGCGCAGCCTCGATCCGGCCGTTCACCAGGGGATTGCTCTGCCGCTTGACGATCGCCTCGATGGGGATGCCGTGCGCGGCGACTGCGGCCGCCGCCATCTCCCAGCTTCCATAGTGGCCGGTGGCGAAGATCAGTCCTCGCCCCTCCCGTCGCGCCTCCTCTACCGCCCGCCACTCCTCGTCGGCGATGTCGAGCATCGCGTCCAATCGACCGCGGTCGAGGGTCGAGAGTCGCAGCATCGTCACGACTTCACGGCCGAAGTTGCGATAGCTTTCACGAGCGGTCGCGTCGATCCACGCGTCGTCCGCACCGGGAAAGGCCCGGCGGAGGTTCTCCTCGACGACGCCGGCGCGAATCGCGAGCGGTGAGCGAACCAGCCCTCCTATGACCTCGCCGGCGCGCTCCGCGGCGCGCGGCGACACCGCGCCGACGGCCGCTTCGAGCGCCCTCGCGAGCCCGTACTCGATGCGGTGCTGTAGTAAGCTAGAGCTCATCGGCGCCTCAGGCGGGCGCGCTCCAGCTGGCGATCATCCGGGAGCTCTCCAGGTAGGCACCGTCGCGTACCCGCTGCCACCACTGCGAATTCTCCAGATACCACTCGACGGTTTCCGCGAGTCCCCGCTCGAAGGTGTACGTCGGAGCCCAGTCGAGCTCGCCCGCCGCCTTGTCGAAGTCGATGGCGTAGCGACGGTCGTGGCCGGGGCGGTCGGTCACGTACTCGATCAGCTCCTCAGAGGCCCCGACTCGCGCGACGATCTCGCGCACCACGTCGATGTTCCGCATCTCGCTCGCCCCCCCGAAATTGTAGACCTCTCCCGCGCGCCCCCGCTCCAGCGCGGCGAGCACGCCGCGGCAGTGGTCCTCCACGTGGATCCAGTCGCGAACGTTCTCCCCGCGTCCGTAGACCGGGAGCCGCTTTCCGTCGACTGCGTTGCTGATCATCAGGGGGATCAGCTTCTCCGGGAACTGGTAGGGACCGTAGTTGTTCGAGCAGCGGGTCACGACGACGTCGGCTCCGTGGGTGCGGAAATAGGCGAGCACCAGGTGGTCGGCCGCCGCTTTGGTCGCACTGTACGGGGACGACGGCGCGATTGGGGTGGTCTCGCTGAACGCGGGGTCGGCCGGTCCCAGATCTCCGTATACCTCGTCCGTGGAGACCTGGACGAAGCGCTCGACACCTGCCCGCCGCACGGCGTCCAGCAGCACCTGCGTGCCCACCACGTTCGTGCGGACGAATGGCGCGGCGCTCTGGATCGACCGATCGACGTGGCTCTCGGCGGCGAAGTTGACGACGGCGTCCGGAGCATCCTTCAGGAGTGCGTGGACGAAACCCTCGTCCGCGATGTCGCCGTGCACGAAACGGTACGAGCCAGCCGCCTCACGCGCCGCTGTCACGCCCTCCAGGTTCTCCGGATTGCCAGCGTAGGTGAGGAGGTCGAGGTTGACGATCTCCCATTCCCGCCGCTCGGTCATGAGCAGACGCACGAAGTTGCTGCCGATGAACCCCATCCCGCCCGTGATCAGTACGCGCATCGAAGAATCCAGGAGATGGTGTCGACCGCTTCCGCGGTATCAGTTCGAATCGTTGGCCAGGTCGAGCACCGCTCCGGCGACAGCGGCGGGATCGAGGGCTCCGAGGCATCCGACGTGAGAGCACCTCGGGCAATCTAGGTCGCAACCACCAGGCGGCTGCCGTTCCAGGTAACGCTGCCTCGGGTTTCCCGGGTCGGTCCAGACCGGCCCGATGCGCCACCGGATGACGGAGAGCGTCGGGATACCGGTGGACGCCGCGATATGCTTGGAGCCGCCGTCGTTGCCCGTCCACGCGATGCACCGCTCCAGCAGTGCCGCCGCCTCCTCCAGGGACGTCGGGCCGTAGTCCCACGTCGGCGGGCTGCGCATCGCCACCGCGACCTGCCTGACCTGATCGCGCTCGCCGGGGCCGGACGTGAGCAGGACGCGAAATCCTGCGTCCATCAGGCGATCGCCCGCCGCGGCCCACTTCTCCGCGCCCCACTGCTTGTAGGCTTCGCGGCTCGCCGGCGATACCGCGATCACCCGCTCGCCTTCGAATCCGTGGCTGCGCCAGATCTCGGCGGCCCGCGCCCGGGCGGCGGCCCCGATCGGGAGATCGAGCGATAGATCGGTCACCCGCGACACGTCGATGCCGAGCCCGGCCAGCATGTTCAGCTTGTGACGGGCCGCGTACGTGTCGAGCGTGATACGATCGACCAGGCGGCTGTAGGCGAGGTTCCGTGGGCCCCGGCCCCTGATCCCGACCCGTACCGTCGCGCGACTTATCGCCGTGAGCTGCGCCGTCGAGCCGGTCGAGCGGAAGTCCACGACCGCGTCATAACCGCCGCGAGCGACGCGCCGAAGGAGTCGGAGACGCGACGCGATCGTCTTCCCGTCCACCAGCACCTCATCGAGGTACGGGTTTCTCCTCAGGACCTCGCCGCCAGCGGGCTCGGTGGCGAAGTCGATCCGCGCGTCCGGAAGGGCCCGTCGGGCCTCGCGGATCGCCGGTGTGCAGAGGAGCACATCGCCCAGCCATCGCGGCTGGAGCAGGAGCAATCGCTGGATCGGCCGGACCGTCATCGGCTATCCCG
Organism: Gemmatimonadota bacterium; assembly: GCA_040905395.1. Classification (GTDB taxonomy): domain Bacteria; phylum Gemmatimonadota; class Gemmatimonadetes; order Longimicrobiales; family Longimicrobiaceae; genus WHSP01. The sequence goes on along the minus strand of JBBDRR010000044.1, from coordinate 46,485 downwards.
AGGCATGGCAGCGCCCGACGGAATCATCCGCCGAGCACCTCGTCGACCGACTCGACGACGTACGCGAGTTGCTCCTCCGTGAGCTCCGGATACACCGGGATGGAGAGCACCTCTCGACACGCCTGCTCCGCGATCGGAAAGTCCCCCTCTCCGTATCCGAGATATCGAAAGCACTCCTGCAGGTGCAGCGGAACAGGGTAGTACACCGCGCTGCCGACACCCCTCTCCTGGAGCTTCTCACGCAGCTCGTCCCGGCGGCCATCGAGGACGCGGATCGTGTACTGGTTGAAGATCGAGGTGTTCTCCGGGGCGATGTGCGGGGTTAGGACCCCGTCCACACCCGCGAGCGCATCGTCGTAGAATCGCGCGTTCTGACGGCGTTTTTCGCTCCAGGACTCCAGGTGCGGCAGCTTCACGGAGAGGACGGCCGCCTGCAGCGCGTCGAGCCGCGAGTTGTAGCCGACCTCCTCGTGGTGGTATGTCTGGCGCCCGCCGTGAACCCGCAGTCGGAACAGGCGCTCCGCGAGCGCATCGGAGTTCGTGACGACCATTCCACCATCACCGAAGCCGCCGAGGTTCTTCGACGGGAAGAACGAGAACGCGCAGGCGTCGCCCAAGGTCCCCGTCGTGATCTCGGTTCCATTCTCCAGCCGCTGCCGGGCACCGATCGCCTGCGCCGCATCCTCGACCAGGCTCATACCGCGATGGTCGGCGAGCGTCCGGAAGGCCTGCATCGCGGCCATCTGCCCGAAGAGATGCACGGGCATCACCGCCTTCGTCGCGTCGGTGCAGACCCCCGCCACTCCGACCGGATCGAGGTTGAAGGTGCCGGGGTCCAGATCGGCGAAGACGGGCTTCGCCCCGACGTTGTGGATCGCCCCGGCGGTGGCGAAGAAGGTGAATGGCGAGGTGACGACCTCGTCTCCCGCGCCGATATCCAGTGACCGGAGCGACAGCAGCAGGGCGTCGGTGCCGCTCGCGCAACCGATCGCGTGCCCCACCCGAAGCATCTCCCGCACCGCCCGTTCCAGGCCGTCGACCTCCGGACCCAGAATGAACCGCTGCTCCTCCACGACGCCCAGCACCGCGGAAGTCAGCTCCGTCGCGAGCTGCCGGTACTGCGACTTCAGATCGAGAAGAGGGACGTTCACTGTCAAACCACCGGCTCCGCGAACTGCATCTGGTACAGCCGCTGGTACGTCCCCGCGCGGTCCACCAGCTCCTCGTGCGAACCCCGCTCGACGATCCTGCCATTTTCGAGCACGACAATCTTGTCGGCCCGCCTGATGGTGGAGAGCCGATGGGCGATCACGAGGACGGTGCGGTCGTGCATCAGCTCCTCGACGGCGCGCTGGACGAGGTGTTCGCTCTCGGTGTCGAGCGCGCTCGTGGCTTCGTCGAGGATGAGGATCGGGGGGTTCCGGAAGAGAGCGCGGGCGATCGCCAGGCGTTGGCGCTGCCCCCCGGAGAGCCGCACGCCGCGTTCGCCGATCACCGTTTCGTAGCCGTCGGGGAACTCGGTGAAGAAGTCGTGGGCATGGGCGGCCTTCGCCGCCTCTTCGATCTCCTCACGGGTCGCATTGTCCCGTCCGTAGGCGACGTTCGCGCGAACGGTATCGTGGAAGAGGATCGTATCCTGGGTCACGATTCCCATCAGCGCCCGCAGATCGCCGAGGCGCAGCTCCCGCAGGTCGTATCCGTCGATCGTCACTCGGCCGGTGACGGGGTCGTGAAAGCGAGGGAGCAGGTCGGCCAGCGTACTCTTGCCGGCCCCGCTAGGCCCCACCAGCGCGACCACCTCGCCGCTGCGGATCTCCACGTCGACCTCGCTCAGCACCGGCTCGCCCGGCTGGTACTCGAAACCGACGTCTTCGAATCGGATCGCCTCGCGAAAAGCGGCGATCGGCCGGGCGTCGGTCTGGTCGACGACCTCGGGCGGAGTGTCCAGGATCTCGAAGACCCGCTCTCCGGCGGCCAGCCCCGGCTGCACCAGCGCCGGGAACTGCCCGAGGAACTTGGCCGGCGCCATCAGCTTCATCGCGAAGGAAAGCGCCACGATGAACGAAGCCGCCGCGAGGCTGCCCTCCTCGAGCACCAGGTAGCTGCCGTACCAGAGCAGCCCCAGGATCGCCGTCGCGATCACCATCTCCGTCGCAGGCGGGAAGAACTGACGCCAGCGCTCGTTCCTCACCAGCGCTCTGTAATGACCCTGCGTGAGCGTGCGGAAGCGCCGGTTTTCCCACTCTTCCGCGCCCGACGCCTTGACCAGTCGAATTCCCGAGACCGTCTCCTGTAGCTGCGAGGCTACGTCCCCGACGGCGTCCAGCACCCTGAGGACCCCGATCCGAAGACGCTCCCTGAAGCGGCCCCACATCCCGAGCATCGGCGGGAGGAAGAGCGCCGCGATCAGCGTCAGCTTCCAGGAGAGCAGCAGCAGGGCGGTCAGGAAGAAGGCGACCTGGATCGCGGACGAAGCCGCCCTCGCCAGGTTTGCCGTGACCAGCGCCCGGATCTGGTCCACGTCCATCGTCAGCCTGCTGATGATCTGTCCCGCCCGCGTCCGCTGGAAGAAGGGGAACCCCAGCCGAAGCAGGTGACTGTAGACCTGGTTCCTCATATCCCGGGTCACCAGCCCCTCGAGCATCGCGACCGAATAGTGCTGTATGTAGAGCGCGACGTTCTTCACCAGAAAGACGGCGAAGAGGAGGAGAACCACGTTCCGCAGTGCGTCCATCGGCTCGACACCCTCCATGAGCCCGCCGACCGACCACTCGAGGAGTCTGCCGATGACGCCGCCGGTCCCGCCGTCGGCGCCGAACATCGTCCCCCCCTCGAAGAGTACGCTGAGGAAGGGGATGAGGAGCGTGAAGCTGAATGCGTCGAGTGCGGCGAAGACGATCATCGCGACGATCGAGATCGCGAAGAGCCCGCTGTGGGGAAGGAGGAAACCGAGAATCCGGCGGTAGATCGTCATCGGGGTGTCAGGAGCGCAACCGGAAGGATCATCTCTTCGGGGCTGATCCCGCCGTGCAGAAAACTTCCCCGGTACCGCGCCTGATACTGTCGTAGCTTCGTGGGATAGACGAAGAATGTGTCCTCCAGCCCGAGAACGTAGTTCATCGCGCTGCGGCCGGGCGGGAAGCGGAGGATGGACTCGTCGTTGACCGCGAAGACGAGCGACGGATCCTCGGCGCGAAGGCCCTGGCCGAACTTGTAGCGGAGGTTCTGCGTGGCGTCACGCCTGGCGAACACCGTCACCGGCCGATGGCAGTGGATCGACCCGTGGTCGGTCGTCATCAGCGTAGCGACGTTCGAGCGCATCGCCTCGCGGATCGCTTGCAGCGCCTCCGAGCGCTCGAACCACTGCCGCGAGAGCGCGCGCAGGGCCTCCTTGTCTCGCGCGACCTCCAGCAGCAGCGCGGATTCGGAACGGCCGTGCGTCAGCATGTCGACGAAGTTGAAGACGATCGCCGTCACCCCCGGCTTCGAGAAGTACCCGGGGAGTCGGTTGAGCATCTGCTCCCCGTCCGCCGCACTGAATACCTTCTCGTAGTGGACCGGGAGGTTCTCGCCGAACACCTGGCGGATGTGACTGACGAAGAGCTCGTCCTCGAAGGAGTTGAGGCTGCCCTCCGTTTCGCGACTCCACCAGTCCGGATACAGCTCGGCGATCCCGTCGGGGAACATGCCCGAGAAGATCCCGTTCCTCGAATACGGAGTGGCGGTCGGAAGGATCGAGTAGTAGAGCGCTTCCTCGACCTCGGCGACCGCTCCGACCAGCGGCAGGAGGGTCCGCCACTGGTCCAACCTGAGACAGTCGATGATGAGGAAGAGCACGTGGCGCTCTTCGCTCAGCAGCGGGAGGAGGAACTGCGGGACGAGGTCGACCGAGAGCGGCGGTCGGTCGGTGCGGTTGTTCACCCAGTCGCCGTAATGCCCCGTGACGAAGGTGCCGAACTCCCGGCGGAACTGGTCCAGCAGCGTCTCGAGCGACGCGACCAGGCCGATCTCGCCGGCGTTGCGAAGCCGCAGCTCCCAATCGACCAGCTCCGCGTACGTCTCCGACCAGTCACGCCAGTCGCGCTCCTCGGCGTACTCCGCGTTCAGCTCTCGAAAACGCGTCGTGAACTCCCGCGCAACGTGCTGCTGCTGGATGTTCTTGCCCTCCAGGAGACGGGTCACCACGGAGAGCACCTGACGGGGGGAGGTAGGCTTGACCAGGTACTCGGAGACGCGGCGGCCGATCGCCTCCGTCATCGTCCGATCCTCCTCGCTCTTGGTGACCATCACCACCGGTACGAGCGGGTCCAGGCGTCGCACCTCGTCGAATACCTCCATGCCCGTGCGGCCGGGCATCTGCTCGTCCAGGAGGATCAGATCGTATGGCTGGAGCCGCAACATCTCCAACGCATCGTCGCCGTTCGCGACGGCATCGATGTGATATCCCCGGCCCTGGACGAAGAGCAGGTGCGGACGGAGCAGGTCGATCTCGTCGTCGACCCACAGCAAGCGTTTCTGGGGTATGGACATAGCCGAGGAATCTAGACCGGGGGCGGGAGGGAGTAAAGCGGCGGAGTCAACGCCTGCCCCACCTTCTCCACCACCGCATCCACCCCGATCCGCTCCATCCGTCCCTTCCTGGGCCCTGCGCTGGCGCCGTAGCGCTCGCCCGGCTCGCCGTACGCGTCGACCATGAGCTCCCGGAACCGGTACGGCCCCACTCGCTTCGGGTTCGTGTGGCCCATCAGAGCCACGCTGGGAGTGCCGAGGGCGACGGCGATGTGCAGCGGACCGGAGTCGGGCGAGACGACGACGTCCGAGCGGCTGACGAGGTAAACGAGCCGCCGCAGATCCCACGCGCCGAGGTCCAGCGGCGGCGTACTGGCAAGTCTTTGGACGGTGGCGACGGCCGCCATCTCGACATCCGATCGGCCCCCCACGATGATCGTCCTGGCTCCGAGCTGCGCCGTGATCCGATCGGCCAGAGCCGCGAAACGCTCCGCCGGCCAGTCCTTATCACGAAGACTGGAGGCTATCGACAGGGCGACGGTCGGACCGCCGAACCCGGGCAGGAGGGATTCATATCGCGTGACTTCGGCCTTCGTTGGTTCGATCCCCCATTCCAGCCGGAGCGGGATCCCGAGATGCTCGACGAACTCGATCATCTCGTCCTGCATATGGGCGCGCGGCCGCGCCGGTACTCGCTCGTTCGTGAAGAGCCAGTTCAGCTCCGGGGCGCGCGCTCGATCGAATCCGATCTTCCGGGGAGAGTTGAGCATCGACGTGGCGAGTCCCGCCTTCAGCGAGGTATGCGGGGCGAGAACGAGGTCGAACTTCCGCCCGCGCGTCGCGAGCCGCAGGCGCTGATAGCTCCGGAGGAGAGGCTTCCGCTCGAAAAGAATGAACTCGTCCACACCTGGGTGGTGTTGGACGAGCTCGTGAGGGGTGGGCTGGATGATCCAGGTGATGTGCGCATCGGGCGCCGCCGCCCTGATCGAGCTGACGATCGGCAGCACGTGCACGACATCGCCGATCGCGCTCAGGCGGACGATCGCGATCCTCTTTCCGGCCAGCTCCGACGCCGTCACGTTGCGCTCGGGCAGGCGGGGTGCACGTCGCTCTGCGCATCGCCCGGGCGAAACGTCACGGGCGGTCCGCCGCCCGGACCGTCGCTACGTTGTCCGTCGGCTGACGGTCGATGAGCTTGTTCAGCGGGTCGATGCCAGCGCGCGCGGGCTCCGCGGTTACCACGACCTCCACCGTCTGTCGCCCATCCCGGATCCGCCGCTTCTCGAGGAACAGGAGCGGTCCATCGGTCGCCCCGCCCGTCGCCGGGCCGTAAACGCCGATGTCCACCAGGTCGTTCATCGGAATGCGGGTCTCGTTACCGAGGCTGTCCGCCCTCACCTTGCCCCCCTCGAGCTCGAGCCGCACCCGGTACCGCCCATCCGGCAACGCCTCGGATCTGGCCTCGTGCGTGCGATTCTCGTACAGCGTGATCTCCTCGAACAGGTCGGCCAGCATGTAGCGCAGTGAGTCCGGCGTGGCCGCCTGTAGATGCTCGTACAGCTCCAGCGCGCTCGTATACGGCGGCTGCTGGAATCGGGTCTCCTCCAGAAAGCTACGCAGCGCGGCATTCAGCCGGTCCTCCCCGATATAGTCCCGCAGGGCGTACATCACCAGCGATCCCTTGTTGTAGTGGATGTAGCTCTGGTTCTCCACCTCCAGCAGCGGTCGTTCCTTGCGTCGCTCGAAGGCCCTGCCGGTCAGGTAGCTCTCCAGCTCATAGCGCAGGAAACGCTTGATCTGGTCACGCCCGTACTCCCGCTCCATCACCATCAGCGCCGAATACTGCGACAGGGTCTCGATGATGAACGTGGCCCCCTGAACGGCCCCGCCCACCGTCTGATGACCCCACCACTGGTGCGCTACCTCGTGCGCCGTCACGTAGAACGGATAGTCGATGTCCTCCTCCGGAACCTCGATCCTGGCGATGAAGCCGATCGCCTCGGAGTACGGGATCGTGTTCGGAAAGGACTGGGCGAAGCTCTGATATCTCGGGAACTCCAGGATCCGCACCTGCCGGTGCTGATACGGTCCAAATTCCGCCGTGTAGTAGTCGAGCGACTTCTTCACACCCTCGATCATCCGCTCCACGTTGTACCCGTGGCTCGGATGATGGTAGATCTCGATCGCCACCCCATTCCACTCGTCGCGTCGAACCTCGTAGCGGGCCGACAGGATCGAGTAGAACGCCAGCATCGGCGAATCCATCACGTAATGAAAATGTCGTCGCCCGTCCTCCACCCACTCCCGCTGCAGGTAGCCGGGGGCCACGGCGATCTGGTCCTCCGCGGTCGAAATCGTCGCATCGAATTCGATCCAGTCCGCGTCGCCGCTCAGCGGGTTGTTCCGTCGTGCCTCGACGTCGTCGGCGCCCGGCATCTCACCCCGAGGCGCCAGATCGTGCTTCCTCCGGATCTCGTCGTCCTGGAGCTCCGCGTCCGGGCTGTAACCGAAGTGCGGCATCATCTCGCTGGTGATGAACGTCCCGTTCTCCACCACTCTGAGATTCGAGATCGCGCTCTCGAACCCCTCGGTCAGGTACGCGAGCCCGAACCGGAAATCGAGGGACTCGCCCGGTGAGAGCGGCTCCGCGAGCCGGTGGATGTAATAGCCGCGCTCCTCGTCCTCCAGCACCGCCTCCGCCGGACGCCCGAAATCGATCGATTCGATCTCCACCTGCCTCGGTAGGAGCAGATGCAGCGAGTCGATCGCTTCCCCGCTTCGGTTCTCCAGCCTGTACTCGCCCCGGGCGTACACGTCCCTCTCCTCCGGATACACATCCACCTCCAGAGAGACCGATGCGATCCGCGGCTGGGCCGCACCCTCGAAGCGCTTGTACAGCCGCTCGTACTCGGCTCGCCTTCGCTCCGCCTCGATGGCGGAGGTATGTTCGTTCCGCACGCTGGTGTTATAGAACACGAATCCACCGAGCCCCAGGATCAGCGTGCAGGCGAGGAGCGAGCCGGTCAGGACGGGCGGCGAGCACCGGCTCCGGGCGAGGCGAAGTCGCCACCCCGCTCCTGTCTCGCGGCCGCGTATCCAGAGCAGGTTCGAAGCGAAGGCGAGGAGGAGCGCCCAGGCGGCCCAGTACGCTTTGAACCAGACGAACGGTTCGACGTACGGCCCGTAGCGGTTCATGTCGGAGTAGACCAGTCCGGCATCTCCGCCGAAGAGGTAGAGCGAGTGATCGAGGCCGAGCTGAACCGCGAATATGGTCCCGACGAAGTAGAGGACGGCGATCAGGTGACCCATGTACTTGTTGTTGACGAGCACGTGGATCAGCGTGATCAGGATGCAGAGGAGGACGAAGTCGGCGAGGTTGAAACCGAATAGCGTCTGCGCGTATTGCCCGAACTCGAAGGTGTAGTAACCCTTGGCGGTCTGGGTGACGATCCCGGCGACGAGCAGCACCGCCTGGAGCATGACGACGACGCCGATGAGCGCGCTGAGCTTCGCGAGATAGCGGACCGCGTTGGGAACGGGTGTGGCATCGACCAGCTGATCGATCCGGCTGTCGCGCTCCCGCCAGATGAGCTCGCCACCGTAGAAGGTGATGATGACGAGGACGAAGATGGAGAACATGCCGCCGAGCAGCTCGATGACGCTGTAGGTTACGGGCCACGTCGTGGTGCCGAAGAGCTTGCCGACCTGGTCCGCGGCCATGACCAGGAAGATGAGGCCGGCGCCGAGGATCGCGACGAAGTAGCGGTTGAGGATGATGCCGCGGAAGGAGCTCCTGACGATGGCGAGGTACTGTTGCAGCCAGGCACGGCCGCCGTACTGGGGTGTCGCCGCCGGCAGAGCGACCGAGCGCGGTTCGACCTCGATTTCCGGCGCTTCGGTTCTGGCCTGGCGGCCGCGCTCCCGGGCGGCGTGCGCGAACTGGAAGCGCCAGAGCCCGACGCCCAGCACCAGCAGGGCCACGGCGCCCCAGATGAGTCGGTTCCACAGAACCACGCCGGTCATCGGCAGGAGCAGGGTGTTCTGCTCCGCGGCGGTCCAGTAGCGGGTGACGTGATCCATCGCCGACATTCCGAACGGGTCGACGAGCGCGGCGAAAAGCTGGTCCTCGATGTCCTGGGCGCTGCCGGCGACGAGGTAGGCCACGAGCAGCAGCACACCGCCGACGTAGTTCGCCAGCATCTGCCGGGTCAGTGCGGCCAGCACGAAGAACACGGCGCCGGTGAGCACGAGGTTCGGCAGGACGCCGACCAGATAGGGTTGGAAGTAGGCGGCCAGCCGGATCGGGCCGATTCGCTCGGCGTCGAGGAAGGGCATCGCGGTAGCCGCCAGCAATCCGAGCGGGATCGACAGCAGAATGACGGCGTTGGCGGCCAGAGCGCCGGAGAACCGGCCAGCCAGGTAGTCGAGCTTGGAGAGGGGAGCGGTGAAGAAGAGCGGATACGCTCCGGTTTCGAAGTCCCTGTAGACGGCGTTCCCGAGCAGGGCAGCCGTGACGATGAAACCGAAGAAGCTCACCGACATCACCTGCGCGAGCAGGGACCTGGGCGAGTTCACGAAGACGTTCCCCCCGCTGCCCGCGACCGCCGCGTTGACGCTGGCGAAAGCGCCGGCGATGGTGCACATGATGAGGAACGCCACCGCGAACAGCATCGCGAAGTAGACCCAGGTCGAGATCCGGTGCAGGTGATACCGGAGCTCGAAGCGCGCGATCGCGAAGAGCGTGCGGCTCACAGGGCGAACTCTTCGGCGGGTACCGCCACTCCCTCGGCGACTCCGCTCATCGTCGCGAAGTAGACGTCCTTGAGATCGGGCTCTACGGGCACGAAGCTCGGATCGGGCTGCGTCTCGTCGTAGACGTGGACGACGGTTCGGCCGACCAGCATGCGCGAAGAGATGACCCGGTACCGCGCCTCGTGCTCGGGAAGCGATGCGCGATCGATGATCTTCTTCCAGATCCGCCCGTCGAGCCGCGCGATCGCGGTGAGAGGCTCCGCCTCGAGCAGGATCCGCCCGTCCTTGATGATCGCCATCCGACTGCACAGCTCCGCCACGTCCTCGACGATGTGGGTCGAGAGGATCACCACGCTATTCTCACCCAGCTCGCCCAGGAGGTTCAGGAAGCGCACCCTCTCCGCTGGGTCCAGCCCCGCCGTCGGCTCGTCGACGATGATGAGCTTCGGATCGCCGAGCAGCGCGACGGCGATACCGAACCGCTGCTTCATCCCGCCCGAATAGCCCCCGAGGCTCTTCCTGCGCGCGTCGAACAGGTTCGTCTGGTGCAGCAGCGCATGCACGAGATCATGCCTCTGTTTTCGTGCGGTGATCCCCTTGAGGATGGCGAAATGGTCGAGCAGGTCCTCGGCGCTCACCTTTGGATAGACGCCGAACTCCTGCGGAAGGTATCCCAGCGACCGTCGGACTCTGTCCTTCTCCCGGAGCACGTCCAGCTCGTCGAGATGGACGGTCCCGGAGTCCGCCTCCTGGAGCGTCGCCAGCGTACGCATGAGCGTGCTCTTTCCCGCTCCGTTCGGCCCCAGGAGGCCGAACATGCCCCGGGGGATGGTCAGCGAGACGTCGTCGAGAGCCACGACCCCATTCGCATAGGTCTTGGACAGCTTCCGGATGCGCAATTCCATGGATGGCCGCGGGAAGGGGGGAACTGCCTAGAGGATGATCTGAAAGGGGTACCAGACCGGAACGCGCCTACCGCCCTGAGTCGCGGGGTCGAACACCCACTCGGCGACACTCTGGATCAAGCGCTGATTGTAGCGGGAATCGGACGTCGGAGGCTCCAGACGTACGGTGCTTCGATCCACACGGCCGCTCTCGGAGACGAAGACCCAAACGGTGATCTCCTGACCCCTGGCGCTGGCGGGACGTCCCGAGGGTGGAATGAAGATCCCGCGAGGTCGCGGCGGGATGATGTCGGCGGCGCCCCCGTCGCCCGTGCCCCCGCCCCCATCGCCCGTTCCGGTCGCGGTTCCCGGCCCCGTAGCGGGTCCGTCCTGGCCTCCCACCGCGCCGCCGCCGGTGCCTGGAAGCGACGGGGGCGGCGCCGGCGCGACATCCGGATCCGGCGCCGGGGCCTCCACCTCTATCGGCTCGATGACGATCTCTTCGGGGACCGGAACGGGGACCGGCACCGGGATCTCCTCCTCGGGCTGCGGTGACACCTGGGGTCGGACTTCGACCATCGTCATCCCCGAGCCCCCGCCCGCGGCTGCACGGAGGTCGCCGGCGGCCGGTCCCGCCGCGGACGTCGGCGAGGCCGGCGGAAGGGGCGTCGCACGGAACAGAATCAGCAACAGAAAGTGGATCAGCACCGTCCCGAGGATTCCAGCCGACCGGGCGCGTCGCCAGCGCTCGTCCTCCAGTCTGCGGGAGGCCGCCAGACGATCGCTCTCGCCCCGCGCGTAGAGCCGCGCGGGGTCGAAGGACTGGAACCGGCTGCTGTTCACGGCGATGACGTAATCACTTGCTCCATGGGTATCGTTTCTTTGCCAGGTATTAGAGCGGCTTCCGTGGAATGTTCCCCTTCCGACCCGCCATCCCGGCCCGCGCGGGACTCCGGAAGATGGAGCCGCTGGTCGGGCATCCGAGCCGTTGAGCCTCGCTGTCTGAAAATGGCGCCGCGCTGCCTCTCCGCATAGCTGTGAACGACGGTCGTCTGGCGCTGCTCACACGGTCGACCCATACCGCCGATCCCCGCGCCACCGTCACTTCACCCGTACCAGTCGCGGCTCGTCGGCGCGCAGCTGGTAGGCCCAGTCGAAGATCATCAGGTCACGGCCCTGCGAATCCACGCCGGTCCCCTGCACCCGAATCTTCCCGTAATGAGCCATCCCGTCGGCACCGATCACCCGCAGGAAGTAGGTCGATCCACTCTCCACGCTGACCGGTCCGGCGCCGAACTCCGTCGGGGCGGGCGCCACGGTCAGGTCGACGCACGTCTCGTCGCTGCCCGGACCACAGGTCAGCTCGGTCGTGAACGTGCCGCCGGTAATCGTGGTCTGACCGAGCGGCCGGATGGCGAGCGAACCGTTCACGCTCTCCAGCCGCCACTGCGCGCTGGGTGAGTCGCCCGCCAGAATCGGATCGGCGTTCTCATCGGCGACGAATCGGAAGCCGCTCTGGGAGCCGAGATCGGAGAATTCGTACAGCACGTCGGCGAAGAAGTCCGGGCGCGGTATCGCCTGGCCGCCCTGGCTCAGGCCGCTCGTATGCCCGAACTCATCGACACCGGCGAGATAGTACTCGTAGCGCACACTGTTCTCCGCCCGGTCATCGAAGAAGCTCGTGCCGTCGGTCTCGCCAATCATGTAGACCGTTCCGCCCTCCGCCTGCGACAGGACCTGGTAGACGGTGGCCCCCGTCGGAGTCCACTGCAGGTAGGCCGCCCCGTCCAGTGGCGTTGCCGTCGGCGCGCCTGGCGTAGTGACGTTCGGCAGCGCCGGCACGTTGACCGAGATCGCCCGCGTCGTCCCCAGCTCGTGCCCATCCCGCTCATCGAGGGTGGCGACGTAATAGTCGTAGGTCCTGCCGTGGACGACGTTCGTATCGGAATACCGACAGATGCCGTCGCTGCACGATGTGACCGTGGCGATCAGCCCGTACCCGCCCCCGCCGTATGCGGCATACACGCGGAACGGCTCGTTCGAATACCGGGCCGGCAGCTCCCATGAGAGATTGACGACCGGGTAGCCGATCGCGGCGCCCTGGCTCCACTGCTCGAGCACCCACTCGTAGTAGCCGTCCAGACCCGTCGCATCGTGTCTCGAGTCCGGTCCGAAGCTGCTCTCGCAGCCCGAGATCCCCGCGAGAGCGCCGCACATGGCGACCACGATCGTCTTCCGCATTCCGTTCATAGATTCCAGCCTCGTGAGCGTCGTGAACTGGTTCTCCCCAACCGATCCCGTGGACTAAATCCCCCGTCATCCCGAGCCACCACCCGCCATCCCGAGCACCACCCGTCATCCCGAGCCACCACCCGTCATCCCGAGCGCAGAGAGGGATCTGCACCCTCGGCGCCGGTCAATTGCGGATCCCTCGCTGCGCTCCGGGATGACGTTCACCGATGCCACGTCTCGGGCGCCAGCGACGGCTTCCGGGAGATATCCAGAGCAACCGGGAGGCCGTTCCAGTATCACGATCTGAAATTGTTGTTGAGACACGACTTACAGCTCTGCGACACAGAGCGATATTGAGCTCGGGTGTCCTCTACAGGATACACGCCGCGGCGGCGCACGTGACAGAAAGCTCGGTGGAACTACGTGGATTCCGGCGAACGCGCCGAGCGCTCCAACCTGTGGCCGGAGCGCTCGACGTGGTTCATCGTCTCGCCGCGATCAACGATTCCGGTCGATGCCGAGGTTCCGCTCCGCGTAGTCGAACCGCAGATCGCGCGCATGCGTCAACTCTACGTAGAACTCGAATGCGGTGTTTCCGTTCGCCGTCTGGTAGAAGTTGAAGTTCGCCTGCCACTCGTGGAGATCGCGCTGGAAGTTGATGATGTGGCTGCCGAACTCGCGATCCGTGAGGGAATAGCTCGTATCCCACTGCACCGACCAGTTCGGGCTGAGCTGGAAGGAGATGTTGCCGTCGAGCGTCTGTACCGCGCCGAGATCGCGAGGTATCTCGCTGTACAGGCGAGACGGTCGGGAGAACCGGTACCCGATGGCGGCGCTCCACGGACCTCCGCCGGTACCCTGGGGATTGTTGGTGAACGTACCCTGCCCCTGCGGCGCCGGGGCGTCTTCGGCCTCGTCGCCAGGGACCACTCCCTCGTCCGCCGAGATCCCCTCGTCGGCACCGAAGCCGAACCGTTCGAGCCACCGTACGACCGCCGACTCCGGTCCCAGCCGGAAGGAAGTGCTCAACGACGTCAGCTTCGGCGCGAAGATTCCGAGCTGCCCGGCATTCGCACTGTCGTTCGGATCGAGTCCGGTTCGATCGAACAGCTCGTGCTGCATCTGGATCGAGAGACCCCGGAGGTAGTCGGAGCCGACCGAGTTGCTGATGGTCGTCGTCGTGAACCCGGTTCCCTCTTCCCTGGCCTGGATGAAGTCGTATGCGACCGCACTCGTGTTCAGGGAGAGGAGGGTGACCTTCTGGGGGTCGCTGGGGACACTCGGCGACGGGACGGCGGCCACGGAGTCCGCCGATATCGAATCGACCAGCTCGATCGACTCCTCCACCTCCCGCGGCTCGCTGAGCTTCGCCTCCCACGTCTGGCTCACGCCGAGCGTCACACGGTTCTGCGCCCGACCCCCGGGACGGCCGAACACCCGCTCCTGCAACTCCGTCTGCTCGACCTCCGGTGAGTACGAGTACGACATCCGCGGCGAAAGCTTGTGCCTGATCGCGGAGAAGCTGGCGATTCCGGGGAAGAAGCCGTACAGGTCGGTGTTGAGGTCGGCACCGAAGCTCAGCCGGGTCGGGGCCCGGAGCAGCTCACCGGTCGTCAGGGTATCGCGCACGAGCTGCTGGCTCAGGCTGATCTTCGGCGACAAGTTCGTCGCGCCGATCAGCGTCTGCTGGTACCTCATCTCGGCGGCCCAGTCCGCGTCGTCGCGGTTGAATCCCGGGAGATCCACGACGCCCCTGATCGGATCGACGCCCGCCACCTCCAGGATCTCCGACCGATTGAGCTGACCCGACGCGCTCAGATAGAGGTTGCCGACCGAGAACGACGGTGAGACCCGGAAACGGGTGGAATTCCGGTCCTGCCTGCCCGCCGTCACGTTGTCGGCATAGTCGTTGACGGAGCGGGAGAAGGTCAGCACGCCGGGGCTCAACGTGGCGTTGCTGTACCAGCTCGCCTGCTCGGGCGTGGGCGCTCTGAAGAGAGTCACCTGCTGCGGCGAGAGGCTCACGCTCGGCAGCGTCATCGAGACGTCGCCATTGGCGATCGACTGCCGCCTGTCTCCACCGAGCGAGGCGCTACCCCAGTCGAAGGTTCGTCGCAGCGAGAGGCTGGACTGGAGGTCCTGCGTGGTCTCGCGGGGGTCGTAGCTCGCATCCCTGACGAATTCCTCGGAGGTGGCGAAGCGACCGCTCAGGTTCATGCTCGTACGTTCGTCCGGCTGCCACCCGCCGTTCGCGTTCAGGTTCAGCTCGCGGTCGCCGTCCGCCTTCCAGTAGCGCTCGAAGCCCACGCGGCCATCGAGGAACTGGCGGCGCCAGCGGAAGTTGTACTCTCCGTTCAGCGCCGTGAAGGCGCCGCTCCGCCAGGTCGTGCTGACCTGCGCGCCCATGTACTCGTTGATCGCCCAGTAGAAGCCGACATCGGAGATCTGGCGGTTGTACCCGGAAGACGCGCGGACGACGTCGTGCACGCCGAGGCGCGGCGTCAGGAAGCCGCTCCTCCGTCCCTGCTCGAGGTTGTGCACGACGAAGGGCAGGACCATCACCGGGACGTTCCCGAAGTACAGCCGGGCGGGCCGCGCGACCAGGATCTGGTCCCGGATCACCATCACCTCGTCCGATTCGAAGTGGTAGTGCGGGATGGCGAGGTCGCAGCTGGTGAAGCTGGCGTGGCTGGCGAAGAGGCGGCTCTCGCCCTCCAGCGTCATGTCGCCCCGCACGTGCCAAGTGGCGGCATCCGTGATCTGGGTCCGGGCACCCAGCGCCGTCGCGCGCCGTGTGGCGAGGTCGTAGTAGAGGGTGTCGCCGGCGATCTCCTGACCCTCGCCCGTCACCGTCGGGGCGCCGTACGCCTCCACCAGCTCCAGCCGCTCCCGATAGACGATCGTGTCCGCCGTCAGCCGATCACCGCCGCGTGTCACCTCGGCGGCCCCCTCCAGCCGCAGGACTCCCTCGTCCACCCGGTATTCGGCCGCGGTACCCCGGTACTCGGTGACGGTGAACCCCTCGAGCTGCCGGAGAAGCTGGAGCACGGAGTCGGCCGAAGCGGAGAGCGGCGGCGTGCGCACCGAATCCGCCGGCAGCGTATCGCCGACGGCGGGCGCCACGCTATCGGCCGCCGCGGGTGCCGCGCCGGGCTGCTGCGCCAGCACCGAGATCGGCACGAGCAGGAAGGGGATCAGCTGGAGCGCTGCCCGGACGAGGCGAGAGGCGGAGCCCACTACGCCCCGGGCAGCGGCGGAATGGCTGGCCGACGTGCGAGGACCGCTCGCGACAGGACGATGCTGGCCTCGTACAGGAACCAGACCGGCAGCATGAGCAGCAGGAGGCTGCTGAGGTCCGGCGGGGTCACGATCGCACTCACCACCGTGAGGATCGCGATCGCATGACGACGCTTCGCGATCAGGAACTCCGGCGTGACGATCCCGAGCAGCGTTCCGAGCAGGATGACGATCGGCAGCTCGAACGCGAGGCCGAACGCCACCAGCATCCGCAGCACGAGCTTCAGGTACTCCCCGATGACGATCGCCTGCTCGAGGCTGCCCGCCTGGAACCCCATGGTGAACTGCAACATCAGGGGAATCGCGAAGAAGTAGCAGAAGAGCCAGCCCATCACGAAGAGGCCGACGGCGCCGAAGATCGCGGGGCCGACCAGCCGCCGCTCTTCGGGTCGCATCAGCGGGGTGAGCGTCGCCCAGAGCTGCCTCAGGAGGTAGGGAAGCGCCAGGGCGAGGCCGATGCACAATGCCAGCTTCAGCGTGATGAAGAACGGATCCGTCGGGCTCAGATACTTGAGCCTCTCCCCGTCCAGGTATGGTTCGATCGGCGCGATGAAATGACGCAGAACGTCGAGACTGATCGTCCAGCCGCCGAACTGCCGAATGCCGAGCGCACCCAGATCGAACGTCCAGCGGGGGATCTGCAGGGTGACCGGCCACGCAGCGAGGTAGAAGCCGATGGCGGTCGTGACGGTCACGACGACGAGCGATGCGATCAGCCGGCCCCGGACGTCGTCGAGACGGTCGAGAAAGGTCTTCTCGCCGGATCGGGCTCGGAAGCCGTCGACCAGGCCGCCAACGGCGCTCATCCGTCAGCTCCGCTGCGTGGCCGGCTCGGCGTTGCGCTTGCGCACGACCAGCTTGGCGAGAGTGATGCTCAGCTCGTACAGGAGCGCGAGGGGGATCATCATCATCAGGGTGATCGTGATCACGTCACCTGGCGTGATCACCGCGGAGACGACGGTGATCAGCGCGATCGCGTGACGGCGCTTCTCCGCGAGAAACTCCGGAGTCACGAGCCCGAGAAAGGTGAGCAGCAGGATGACGACCGGCATCTCGAATACGATGCCGAACGCCAGCAGCAGACGCGTAACTACGCTCAGGTACTCGCTGATCACGATCGACTGTTCCAGGCTCTCCGTCTGGAACCCCATCGTGAACTGGAGCGTCACCGGCAGGGCGATGTAGTATGCCATCGCGACGCCGGCCATGAAGAGGACGAGGCCGAAGTAGAGGCTGGGGACGATCGCCCGCTTCTCGCTGGAGTTCAGCGCCGGCGACAGAAACGCCCAGAGCTGATACACCACGATCGGACCGGCGAGCAGGAGGCCGACGAGGAGCGCCAGCTTCAGCGTGATGAAGAACGGCTCGGTCGGGCTGAGGTACTTGAGCCGGGTGCCCTCGAGGAACGGAGTTATCGGCGCGACGAGAATACCGAGCACGTCGAACTGCGTGACCAGCAAGAAGCCGAGGATCGTGAACAGCACGATCGCCACGAGGCTCCAGAGTATTCGCCAGCGAAGCTCTTCCAGGTGATCCAGGAAGGGCATCTCGCCGCTGCTAGTTCCGAAAGGCTTCATCCCGTTTCTTCTACTGCGTTGCCGCTCTGAGCGGTGTCCCCATTGCTGCCCAGCGGCAGTTCGCGCTGATACCGCTTCAACTCCCGCTGGACGCTGCGCTCATCGAGGTCCCGCAACTCCTCGTAGAACTCGTCCAGATCCTGAAAATTTCGATAGACGGAGGCGAAGCGGACGTACGCGATGTGGTCGCGGACCTTCAGGCGTTCCATCACCATCTCGCCCAGGTCGTGGCTGCCGATCTCCGTGGCGTCGGAGCGGTCGAGTGTGCGCTCGATCTCCTCGACGAGCTCGTCCACCTCCGCGCCCGCCACCGGCCGCTTCGCCGCGGCAAGCTGAATGCTCGTCAACAGCTTCCGCCGGTCGTACGGCTCCACCTCGCCATTGCGCTTCACCACCTGCAGCGGTCGCTCCTCAATGTACTCGTACGTCGTGAAGCGGCGCCCGCACTCCAGGCACTCGCGACGCCGACGCACCGCGCGACCCTCTCGGCTCGCACGCGAATCGACGACCCGATCCTCCATGTGACTGCAGAAGGGGCAGCGCATCGGCAGCTATCGGCTATCGGCTATCGGACCCGGAAAGATAACCGGACGGATGGGGGCGGAGCGAGGAGGGTAGTACCACGGAGGCAGGGTGGAGTTTCCAGCATCGACAAGAAAGCCGCTCAAGCTCTGGTCCATTGCCGGCTGCGAGATTACAAGGTCGAACCTGAGCCAACTTCCCGCCCAGTTCCTGGTTTCAACGTCGGGAGGATCTCCAGCACTTCAGGCAAGAGGGCGAGAAGGTCCGGCAGTCTCTTCGATTTCGCGACAAGAACCATGACGGCTATATCGAACCGGGACAGGTTCTGTTGCGCCAGCAGGTTGTGATCAGCCGTCAACAAAACATCAAAGTCTGGTGAGGCCGCAGTGAGCAAGCGCCCATTTTTCAACCCCTTCCATCCACGGTACTGCACAGTCTCTACGTGATGATCTTTCCCAAAGTGGTGCCGGGGCCGAACATCCAGGTCTTCATCGATGAGAATGCGCACGAGCTTCTCTTGTAAACTTCTCCACCGCTTCGGGACTCATCTCTAGGAAGCTGTCTGCCTGCCATCTCTCTACTGTCGGGTACCCTTCGAGGAATTCGTCGAGAGTGCCGCCAGCGCGAATGATGTCAGTGAGCGTGGCGACTGGCACCCTCGTCCCACGGAACACGAGATCCCCGCTGTGTACCTCAGGGTCTCGATCTACGGCAAGCGCTTGGATCGCGTGGTCCCGAACTGAACTCATGGCGAACCTCTATTATTGCAACTTTTTTCTCGCTATCTCAGCGCCCTCAGCAGATCCCGGGCGGCCTCCGCTTCGTCGCTGCCGGGGTAGGCTGCGGTGAGCTGGTTCAGCATCGTTCGTGCGCGATCGTCATTGTCGCGGTCGATCTCGATCAATGCGGCACGATAGAGGGCCGTGGCGGCCTCGGGTGCATTCGGATGAAGCTCGAGCACCCGCGAGTACTCCTCCAGCGCCGCCTCGTCCTCACCATCCTCGTTGAGGATCGCGGCGAGGTACAGCCTCGCCTCCGGTGAGCGCGGGTGCTGCGGGAAGGACTGCGTGAACTCCTGGAAACCGGCGCGGGCGGTGGAAACCGAACCTCGTTCCAACGCCGCCTCGGCCGTATCGAAGAGCTCGTCGGGATCGCCTACATCCTGACGCGGAACGGCTGCTTCCGCCCGACGTAGCGCCTCCTCGCGCGCGGTCATCGACTCGCGTAGCTCCGCGAGCCTCTGCTGACCCTGACCCGTGAGCTCCTGAATCTGGACCAGCTGGCGCTCCATCTGAACCAGCTGATTCGTGAGATCACCCCGGAGCCGTGTATCCTGGATCGACAGCGAATCCAGAATGGCGCCGTTCTGCTGCTGGATCTCTCGCAGAAGCCGATCCTGGGCCGCCTGCATGCGACCGATCTCGGATTGCAGATCCTGGAGGTCCCGTTTCGTCGCGCACCCACCCAGTATCGGGACGAGCAGCGCGACCGCGAGGAGGCGCGTACGCATCAGCGAATCTCTGGTGGTACCGCCGAGATCTCACCGGCGGTGACCGCGAATTCGGCGCGTCGGTTGCGCGCGTATGCGGACTCGGTCGCACCCTCGACTGCAGGGCGCTCCTTCCCGTAGCTGATCGTGCCGATCCGGTTCGCGGTGATCCCGTAGCCGCTCAGGAAGGTTCGGGCCGCCTCGGAGCGTCGCTGGCCCAGGGCGAGATTGTACTCGGTGGAGCCACGCTCGTCCGCATGCCCCTCGACCCGCAGCTCGAGCGACGGGTTAGCACGCAGGATCGCGGCCTTCGTCCGCAGCCGCTCCTCGGCTTCGGAGTCCAGCCGATCACTGTCGTACTCGAAGTAGACGACGTTCGAGAGGATCTCCTGGGCGCGGGCCAGCTGACCGCGCTGCTCCCGCTCCTCCGCCTGACGCCGCGCCAGCTCCGCCGCAGCGATCGAGTCGGCACGGGCGCGGGCCGCGGCATCATTGTTCGTGCTTGCCGCCGCCGGCGCTGGGCTCACTTCCGGTGCACTTCTACGACACCCCGCGATGGCGAAGACGACGAGGACGAGGGAGACTACGAGACGGAGCTTCATCTTTCCTCCTGACAGTGAACGAAAGTGGCGCAACGCGCCGATAATGCGGTCGGGGTCACGACCGCCGGACTGATCCTCGGTAAACCTCCTGTATAAAACCCCTGCACCCGCATCTATCGCTGCCCCGCTGCTCCCGTACCCGTCCCGGTTCTGTAGAGAATCGGCGACCAGTCGGGGAGACCGTAGCCGGCACCTCGGAGGAGAGGGCGCACTCGGCCGCTCACCGTATCGAGAATGTAAAGCCCACCACCTTCCCTGTCTCGCGACGAGAACACGAGGTGGCGTCCATCCGGCGCCCAGCTCGGATCCTCGTTGCTGCCGTCGTTCGTGAGCAGCCGCCGCTCACCCGTGCTCAGGTCGGCGACCATGATCTGCATCGTGTCGTTCACCCGCGAATGATAGGCGATCGACTCGCCCGCGGGCGACCAGTCCGGCGAGGTGTTGTAGCCGCGGCCTCCGAACGAATAGTCCGAGATCAACCGAGGCTCCCCACCGCCGACGGCCATCACGTAGACGTGCGGCTCGCCCAACCGGTTCGAAACGAAGGCGAAACGCCTCCCGTCCGGAGAATAGCTCGGTGAGAGCGAGTCGTACTGGCGACCCCGCGTATGTTGCTCCAGGCAGCAGTTCCGATCGCGGTCGTAGGTCGCCACTTCGGTGTTGCCCGAAACGGTCGTGGAGAAGGCGATCGTACCGCCGTCCGGCGAGTAGGTCGGGGTGATGTTGATTCCGTCCCGGTCCGAGATGAGCCGGTCGCGCCCGGTCGTCAGGTCGCGCTCGTACAGGAGCGGCGACCCCGAACGGTACGAGGTGAAGGCCAGCCGCGTCCCGTCGGGCGACCAGGCGGGCGATAGCGTGATCGCACCGTCACTCGTGATCCGCTGGACGTTGTCGCCGTCGTAGTCGATGATATACATCTCCTTCGAGCCATCGCGTCCGTTCAGCACGAAGGCGATCCGCGAGGCGGCGGCTCCGGGAGTGCCCGTCGCCCACTCCACGACTTCATCGGCCGCAGCGTGCACCGCCATACGGAAGTTCGGGTCGCCCTGCGCCGGCAGCACGAACGTTCGATCCCCCTTCACGGTGCCGTAGACGGCGTCGTGCAGGACGAGACGAAGGAGCGTTCCTCCCGCCGGCCCGGACCGCATCGCGCCGTCGAGCACCCAATCGGCGCCACGCTCCTTCCAGAGCTCGAGGTTGACCGGCTCACCGGCAACGGCCCCCGCGGCGCTCTGCATCATCTCGAAACGGTCGCTGAAGCCGAGGTCCTGCTCCACGATCCCCCGTACCGGCTGTGTCATCCGCTCGGCGCCGGACTCGGCGGCGAAGGGCAGCACGACCAGGCCGGGCTGGTACTCCGGCTGGTACATCAGCCCGAGGCGCACCCCGGTAGGCTCCTGCGTCAGCGCCGTGCCGACGTGGAGGAGCGTGGCGATGATGACTGCGGCGAGGGGTAGAATTCGCATTGCTCGGTGGCAGGTGGCAGGTGCTGGTCTGTTTGTGGTCGTCGGTCGTCGGTCGTCAGGGGGGCTGGGTCACCCGCCGGCTGCAGCCCCATTCGTCATCCCGGCCATCGTCATCCCGGTCCATTCGTCGTCCGGCCTATTCGTCATCCCGGCGCAAGCCGGGATCCAGTGGATGTCCGGCGCCCGTCTGGTTCCCGGCTTTCGCCGGGATGACGGATGGCTGGGATGACGGCTTACCTACCGCGCCGGCCTGAAATAAAAGCTCACCGGTAGTCGATCCGACTGATACGCACCCGGCAACGGTCCGAAGGCCCGGTTCATTCCCGCCTGTTCGACGGCCTCCATCACGGCGAGTCGCAACGCGGCCCCGCCGGTGCTGCTGACGATCCGGAGATCGGAGACCGTTCCGTTCCGGTTGATCACGAAGTAGACGTCCGCCTCGCCCGCCGCTCCACGGCCCGGGCTGCGGAAGTACCGGTTGATCTGCAGTATGATGTTGTCGCAGTAGCCCGGCGTCGGACACTGGACACCCTGGAGCTGCAGATCGACGTCGGCGCCACCGGCCGAGCTCGGATCGGGTCGGTCGCCGGTCGACGGCGTCGGCTGCCGCGGAGGCTCGGGCTCCGGCTCGCGCGCGGCTGGTGGCTCCGGGCGTTGCTGAGGCGGCGGCTCCGGCCGCGGTTCCGGCTCCGTCCGCTGGGGCGGCGCGGGCGGTGGCGGCGCGGGCGGCGTGGGCTCCGGTTCGGGCTCGGGCTCGGCTTCCGGCTCCGTCTCCTCCGGTTCGGTTACCGCCGGCTCCGGTTCGGGGCTCGGGTCTCCCGACGCCTGTGGCGGAGGCGAGACGATGTTGACCGCGTATATCCGCATCGGCGGAAGCCGCTCGGTCCGCATCGCCCCGATCCAGACGAGGGCGACGATTCCGCCATGGATCAGGGCCGACAGCATGATCGCCTTCCGGAAGCGGCCGCCGTCACCGCGGCTCACCGCCCCCCTCCACCCCCTCGGCGCGGGCTGTCCGGCTCCGCGACCAGCCCCACGGCCGCGATATCGAGAGACTTCATCGCCCCCAGCACCTGCAGCACCCGTCCGTACTCGACGCCTTCGTCCGCCCGCAGGTAGATGTTGCTCGCCTGTCTATCCCGTACCACGTCGGTGAGTGCAGGTTCGAACTCCTCCCAGGTCGCTTCCGCATCGCCGATGAAGATCGAACCGTCGAGGGTGACGGAAACGATGACGCCATCCGGTGACGTGATGCTCTCGGACTGCGCTCGCGGTACCTGCACCTCCACTCCGCCCTGCAGGATCGGAGCGGCGATGATGAAGATCACCAGGAGCGTGAACGCGACATCCACGAGCGAGGTGATGTTGATCTCGGCGTCCAGGTCGAACTGCCGCGAGGATCGCCTCCTCGGCATCAGACCTTCCCTTCACGCGCGAGCGTTCCGATGAACTCGCTCGAGAAGCCCTCGAGCTCGCTCATGAAGAGCTGCAGCCGGCCGGCGTAGTAGTTGTAGGCGATCGCTGCCGGGATCGCGACCATCAGCCCGCCGACGGTCGTGATCAGCGCCTGCGCGACGCCTGGCGCTACGGCGGTGATGTTCGCCGACCCCGCAGCGGCCACGCCGATGAAGGAGTTCATCACGCCGAGCACCGTCCCGAGCAGGCCGAGCAGTGGCGATACGGTCGCGACGATCGCGAGCCACTGGAGGCCGTGCGCCATCTCGTCGCGCTCCTCGCCCTCCTCCTTCTCCAGGACGAGCCGAAGGACCTCGAGCTGGGCGGTGCTGAGACCCGCCACCGTCACACCCTCGCGCAGCCCGCCGGGCCGGAGCTCGGAGAAGAAGTTCACGCCCCTCCGAAAGACGCGCGTGAAGGGCGACTCCGGCAGCGCGAGGATGCTCTTGTACGCCTCCTCCAGCCTCGTCGCCGTCTCCATGTGATCGAGAAAGCCGCCCGCCTGGCTCCAGACTTTCTTGAATACGAAGTACTTCCAGATGATCAGCGCCCACGAGACGAGCGAGAAGATCAGCAGGATGAGCATGATGATCTGGGTTGATGGCTGGCCATCGACGATCATGCTCCACGCGCTCAACGGCTCCTCTGGAGCGATCTGCGCGAAGATGAGATGAGCTCTCACAGGTCTTCGCTTCCGGTTCTGTTCGGGTGGTTGGAGATGGGCGACATGCCTTCTAGTCGCTATCGCCCTCGGTTTGTTCCGCCGTCTCTGCTTCGTTGTCCAGTTCGAAGAGGTAACGGACGGAGTCGAGCACGGAGGTGCCGCGTCCGTTACCCGCCGCTTCGCGCAGCCTCACGGTCGGCGTATGCAGCAACTTGTTCAGCAGCGACCGGGTGAGCGCGTCGATCGCCTGCTGGTCTTCGGCCGGCAGGTGAGACAGGCGCTTGAGCGTTCTCTCGAGCTCCAGACGCCGCACCGACTCGCCGCGGCTCCGCAGGTCGCGGATCGTCGGGACGACCGCGAGACTCGAGTACCAGGCCCAGAATTCGCCGACCGAATCGGCGATGATCTCGTCGGCGCGCGGGATCTCGGCGCGCCGACGCTCCAGGCTGTCGTCGACGATCTGGCTCAGGTCGTCGATGTTGTACAGGAAGACGTTCGGCTCTCCGCCCACGCGCGGATCGACGTCGCGGGGGATGGCGATGTCGATGATGCAGAGCGGCCGGGACGGCGGCTTCGGGAACGCCGCGCGGAAGCGCTCGCGTGAGAGCACGGGGTGCGGAGCGGCCGTCGAACAGATGACGATGTCCGCACCCGGAAGCGCATCGCCGAGCTCCTCCCAGGGGATCGCCCGCCCGCCCCACTTCTCCGCCAGCTCGGTGGCACGCGCGTACGTTCGGTTCGTCACCACGCAGCTGCGGACGCCCTCGGCACGCAGGAGCTCGAGCGTCAGCTCGCTCATCTCGCCTGCACCCATCACCAGCGCATTCTTTCCACGGAGCGACCCGAAGATCTTCTTCGCCAGCTCGACGGCGGCGGTCGATACCGAGGCCGCGCCCACCCCCAGCTCCGTCTCCGAACGCACCTTGCCTCCGGCGTTGAGCGCGCTCTGGAACAGCCGGTTCAGCGTGGAGCCCACGACCTGGCCCGCCAGCCCGCGAGTCTCCTGCGCGAGCTGGTAGCCCTCCTTCACCTGCCCCTGGATCTGCGGCTCGCCCAGGACCATCGAGTCGAGCCCGGAAGTCACGCGGAACAGGTGCTGGACGGCGGCTCTGTCGCGGTGGAGGTAGAGATGCCCTCGGATGGCTTCGACCGGGACGTCGAGCCGATCCGCGAGGATCGTGCGGAACGCCGCGTCCCCGCGGGTCAGGTCCGCGACCGACATGTAGAGCTCGGTGCGGTTGCACGTCGAGAGAAGCACCGCTTCGGCGACCGCGCCGGAATCGACGAGGTCCGCGAGCACCGCGGGCACCTCGGTCCGCCCCAGCGCAAACCGCTCCCGCACCTCGATCGGTGCCGTGTTGTGGTTGGCGCCTACGACCGCTATCGGCATGGGACGAGG
>JBBDRR010000044.1:16753-21537 GCA_040905395.1 Gemmatimonadota bacterium | reverse complement strand
GTGCAGATCCCTTGGGGCGCAAGGAATAAGAGCCCACCCCCGCCGACGCGGGCTCTTCTCTATTTCCTATTCCCTCGTCCCTGCAGTTCCCCCTCAAAGGAACACTCCCTGTTGCGCCGCCTGGGCGCGGATGACCACGTACAGAATCACCACGACGACGAATCCGATCACGCTCGCCAGCGCCCCGCGCTCCGCCTTCTGCCCGGCGCCGAGCCGCGCCAGGAGCGCCGAGAGGAAAACGACCCAGAGGAGCACGACCCACGTCAGCTTCAGGCTTCCCGGCAGCACATCGAAGCTCACCGTCCACGCCCAGCCGAGGACGAGCGCGAGCGTCAGGAAGGGGAAGCCGACGAGGAGCCCCTGCCGCCCGAGGCGGTCCAGGGTTTCCAGCGGGGGGAAGAATCTGAAGATCGCTCCGAAGTGCTTGCTCTTCAGCTCCCTGAACTGCAGCAGGTACATGAGCCCTGCAGCGAAGGCGATGGCCAGTCCGGCAAGCCCCACGAAGGCGAAGATGATGTGCAGGAAGAACCATCCGGCGCGGAAGGTCGTCGCTTCCTGTCCGGGAGCGATCCCGACGACCGTGGCGACGGCGGTGATGACCGCCATGATGGGAACCAGCACGATCCCCAGGGTCGAAGCGTGCCCGAGCGTCGCCGCCATCAGGAAGCCGAGGCCGATCAGGAACGCGATCGTCGACAGCGACGGGCCGAGCCCCACCAGCGGAAGCTGACTCCACCTGGACGCATAATCCGCCAGACCGACGGCATGCGTCACCAGGCCGATCGCCACGACGAAGCTCGCGAAGACCGTCAGCCGCCGGACCTCCCGCGCGAGCGAGACGCCCAGCAACGCCCCCGCGATGCCGTAGAGCGCGAACGATCCGATGTGAAGGATGCCGATCATGCTCGATCTCGATGCTGCTTCAATGTCGGGAGCGAAAGGTTGCCGGATGCCGATTGCGGGTTTCGGTTACGGGCTGCCAGGGGAACAAGGATTACCAGTTGCCAGTTGCCCTCACGGCATCCGCGCGACCAATCTCACCGGAATCCCCTCCTCCAGCGCCGGCTGCTCCAGTGCGGTGACGCGCACCGCGGAGGTGAGCCTCGCGACGCGGATGACCTGGAGCCGCGCGACGACGACTTCGGGGCGCCTGCCCCACTCCTGCTGTACCGCGGGCAGGTACGCCTCGAATTCGTCCCCTACTACGACCCCGGAGGCGCCGCCGAGGTTCACGAATGCGACGTCTTCCGTCGACGCGACCGGCTGCGGTGAGCGGAATGCCAGCAGCTCGCCCTCGAGCCCCATCGCGGGTACCGGCGTGACCCCGCTGGCCACCTCGTAGTTCGGCATCGGGAAGACCAGGTCGCCGACGTCGATCCGCTCGTAGAACCGATCGACCTCCAGGGTCGCCGTTCCGGCCTCGACGCTCAGGACGAGCGCGCTGCCTGTCGGGATGTAGATGCGCCCGTACGGCAGGAGCTCGCGCCCCGGCCGCACCAGGTGCACACGCTCGCCGATGGCGACGCCCGCCCCGCTGAGCGCGACGTTGACCCTGTCGTACGGCTGGATCTGCGGGGGTGCGCTACGGTCCACCACGGTCGGGCTGATCACCTCGACGAGCTGCCCCACGGGCGCCAGCTCGGCGTCGGCCGCCAGCAGGCCGGCCCCGAAGAAGATGCCGGACGGCACCACCGGAACTTCCTCTCGCGCAGTCAGGCGCACGGTGCTGCCCTGGGCCGTTCGATCGGGTTCGCCGACGAAGAACACCGTGCGGGAGGGTGCGGCGGTCGGAGCCTGCGAGAGCGTCCCGCCGATCGGCTCTCCCGCCGGCGCGGGACCGATACCCGGAATGAGCAATCGCGACCTCGGAAAGATGAGGTCCGGATCGAAGACCGTCTGCTGGTTGGCCGAGAAGATCCGCGGCCAGAGGAAGGGGTCGCTGAGATACTGCCTGGCGAGGTCCCACAGCGTATCGCCCTCGTCGACGACGTGGACCCGCCCACTGTCCGCCGGCTGCTGAGCCGCGAGAGGACCCGCCGCAACGGCCATGGCGACGAGGAGCGTAGCGATTCTTTTCATTGCGGCACCAGTGCGCGGTGGGTGCCTGACGCCGCCGGCATTCGCCGGTAGCGCCGCCGCACGAACCGCGCGTAGTTCGAGGGAAGTGTGGCGAAACCGCTCAATCGATGTGCCTTGGGGGACTGGACACCCACATATACCACTCAGCGGGTGTTTGGTCAAGCCGGAAGTAGAGCAACCAGCGCATCCTAACTAGCGCTCGGAGCGTGAGTTGGGCGGGGGCGGCGGGGGAGAGGCGGGAGCTGCTTAATTTCGAATCTGCGGACCGTGACCCTGCGGACCGCGAGGAAATCCCGTCGCTCCCTTCCCTGCGCGCCCGGGCATACCGGCGGCAGAGATCTGGTTGTCCCGACACTGGGGACGTATCTTCGGGCCCCGAAAAATCGAACAACCACACGATCGACTCCGAAGACTGTTGAACTCCGGTCAACCGAATCGAAGCAGCAACAGCGGCTGGGCTGAGCGTGCGGCGGATCGCATGCCTGCGGCTCTCATTTCAGGCGCCGTTCTCATCTACGCGGCGGCTGTTCTGCGCAGCGCTTTCAGGATAGGCGAAGAGACGTATTTCTCTCTCTTCGACGATGCCATGATCTCGATGCGCTACGCCCGAAACCTTGCGGAGGGCCACGGCCTGCGCTGGAATATCGGAGAACCGCCAGTCGAAGGGTTTACGAATTTCCTGTGGACGCTCTGGATGGCGGTGCTCCACCTGCTGCCGGTCCCGGACTCGAAAGTGTCGCTCCTCGTGATGCTGTCCGGGATCGTGATCCTGGCAGCGAATCTGTGGGTGGTCTACCGAATTACTTTGGCTGTCTCGGACGGATCCCGGCTGGCCGCGGCGATCGCGCTGACCTTTGTGGCGCTCTATTACCCGCTCGTATTCTGGACCCTCCGTGGGATGGAGGTCGGGTTGCTGACCTTGATCGTCAACGGCGGGATCCTCGTCTCGCTGGCGATGGACCGTGAATTTCGCACCGATCGACTCGCCGCGCTTCTGGCGCTCTTCGTCGCCGCCATCCTCGTCCGGCCGGACGGCTTCATCCCGTTCGCGGCGATCGGTGGCTTCGTCGTGATGACCGCAGGGCCGGCCAGGCGGATCCTCGTAGGGCTCTCCTTCGCGGCGACCTTCCTCGGTGCGACCGGTCTGCTGACCGCGTTCCGGCTCGTCTACTACGGCTCTCCCGTCCCGAACACCTACTACCTCAAGATCGACGGCGCCTCGACGCTGGAGCGACTTCAAGTCGGGTTGGACGCCCTGAGCTCGACCGCCTTCCTGCACCTGGGCATCCCGATATTCCTAACCCTGGCTCTCGGACGCCGATTGCTCGACCCGCGATTCCTCCTGCTCTCCGGAGTCTTTCTCATTCAATGCGCGTACTCGGCATACGTCGGCGGCGACGCCTGGGAGTGGATGAACTACGCCAACCGATACATCTCGGTCGGGGTGCCCGCACTTCTGGTCGTCAGCGCCTGTGGTCTGGTGGCTCTAGGGGAGGGGAAGTCCCGACTGAGCGACACCACGTCGAGAAACCTGATACTCGGCGGCGCCTCGGCTGCAGCGGTGCTGTTCTTCGTCTTCGCCCTCGGGTCAAATTCGGATGCGACGCTCCTCGGTCGGTACAGCGCACCGCGACTGGCCGCGGCGATTCTGTTCCTGACCGCTTCGCTGGGCTTGCTGCTGGCGTTACGCAAGCTCCGACTGTTCCAGCGTCGGACGGCCGCCTTCTGGGCGCTCGCGCTGCTGGTGCTGATGCAGACTGCGGGAGGGCCGCTCTTCGGATGGGCGTTCCTGCACGGATCGTCCGCGGCGAACTTCCGGAACGACGTCGGTATGACGCGGACGGGAGTCGCAACACGCTTCGCCACTGGTGAAGATGCGACGATCGCGGTGGTCCAGGCGGGCGCCTTACCCTACTTCGCGCGTCGCACGAGCGTGGACCTCCTCGGGAAGAGCGATCCGGTGATCGCCAGGAGTGAACCTCGTGTCGCTTTCAACCCCGGGCATAACAAGTGGGATTACAGCTACAGCATAGCCACACTCCAGCCGGATCTGGTTCTTCAGCTCCAGTACCCGACGGCTGCCGAGAGGCAGCTGATCCTCGACGCCGGCTATGAGTACCTGGGGTGGGACGGCGGCTGGTCCGACGTGTACGTTCGGACGGACAGCGACGGCGTCGACCGGCTGCTGCTCCGCGAGACGCTGCAACTCGCTCCGACGGCTCTGCCCGATCGTGGATACGACCCGGGGGTACGGCAGTGATGAGCGCCGCCGGTCGCGGCGAGGCCGCTGCGGGCGTTCTCTGATCAGCGGTGAATTATTCGGAAAAGCGGACGCCCCAAACGCCGAGGATATCGGCTTCCCGTCAGCCGACCGGAACGGGTACGCTGCCGATCATGACGATCGAAAGGACCGCCCAGACAATCACCGTCAGCACGAGCGGGACGTCCGCCCATACCACGTCGGTCGGCGATTCGCCACCGCCTCCCTCGACCACGTACCAGTAGCGGAATAACCCGAAGATCACCAGCGGGACGGTGATCGCCAGCGCAGGCTGAACTTCGGTGACATAGAGCCCGTAGAAGACGATCGCACCGATCCCCGACATCTCGGCGTACCGATCCAGCAGGGGGAGCGAGTAGACCGCCAGGACCGCTCGGGATGCATGGCCGCGGGCCGCGAGCTCCTGACGGCGCTTCGTCGCCGC
>JBBDRR010000044.1:0-16653 GCA_040905395.1 Gemmatimonadota bacterium | reverse complement strand
CCGGATGCGATGGGCCGGTGCGCTTTCGTCGGGTGGCTTCGATCCCGGTCGGCGTCGACGAGGTCGTTGAGCAGATAGACCGTGGACGCGGCGACCGAGAACAGGACCGCCGCAGCGAGCGCCGCAATCACCGAGGCGGGATCCGCGAGACGCTGGGCGAAGATCAGCGGCGCGAGGACGAAGACGTTCTTGATGTAGTGCTTCGGCCTCAGGAGCTGAACGACCGAGCGCAGCGTACCGCGCGGCGATGACCGCGGCTCGCGCGCCGACTGGACGCCGCCGCCGACCGCCGCGGCGTCTCGCTCGTCCCTGCTCCGCTCCGCGGATCCAATCACAGCTTGAGTCTCTTGAAGAGAGGTTCCGGGATCGTGCGGATGATCAGCATGATCCAGCGCCAGAACCGGGGAAGATATACGACGTCCGCACGCTTGCGGATCGCCTTGTGAACGCCGCGGGCGATCTCACCCGGCGACGCGACCAGGAAGAGCCCTGGTTTGCCGTACGTCATCTGCGTATCGACGAAGCCGGGGAGAACCGTCACCACAGCGATTCCGGCCGGATGCAAACGATTCCGTAGCCCGGAAAGATACGCGCTCAAACCCGCTTTGGCGCTCCCGTAGAGGTAGTTGCTCTGCCGGCCGCGATCCCCCGCAACCGAGGAGAAGACGGCGATGAAGCCGCGACCGAGCTCCGACAGGTGACGCGCGATCGGCTCCAGCGCCGCCACGGCGCCCACGAAGTTGACCTCCAGGACGCGGCGGGCTTCGCTCCAATCGCGCTGCGCCTCATCCTGCTCTCCGAGGTAGCCGACTCCCAGCACCGCCCCAGCCAATCGGTCGCCCGCAAGGTCGAGCAGGTCCGCCAGCGGCTCCGGGTCGCCGATGAGCCCCTGCACGTCGAGCGTGCGGATCTCGACCTCGACGTCGTGGCGGATCCGGAGGTCCGCCGCTATCGCCTGCAACTCCTCTCCATCCCGCGCGGTCAGGAGGAGGGCGTGACCGTCCGCCGCCAGCTCGTGGGCGAGGGCCCGCATGATCGCGGACGTCGCGCCCACGAGCAGGACCATACCGTCCGTGGACCCGTGAGCATCCGTCATCGGTCGACCAGCCCGAGTCTGCGGGCCAGCGACGATGCCAACACGCCGTCGGGGTCCACCCTCGCCTTCACCTCCTGGAACTCAGCGGCACGCGGATACATCGCGCGGAAGTGTTCCGGCAGGAGCACGGCGTCCTTGCCGAGGTACACTCGCCCACCGTATCGGACGACGATCTCGTCGAGCGTCCGCAGAAATTCCGCGGCTCCATCGTCGGCGGGCAGGTCGAGCGCCAGCGTGTACCCCTTCCTCGGAAAGGAGAGCATTCCTGCGTTCTGCTCTCCGAAACGCTTGAGCACGGCGAGAAAGGAAGGCCGTCCCGATCGGCTCAACCGCTCCAGTAGGATCCGCAGACCCGCCTCGCCGTCGGGCTCCGGCAACACGACCTGGTACTGGAGGAACCCCCGTCGGCCGTAGATCCGGTTCCAGTCACGGACCGCATCGAGCGGATAGAAGAACCGGTCGACGTCCACCACTTCCTCACGATCAGGATGGCGCCGGTAGTACACTTCGTTGAAGGCGCGTACGGAATATCGATTGAGAGCGGCGGCCGGAAGATCGAATGGCACCCGCGGCGCTCTCTTGGACGGCGGCGCCAGTGGGCTCCGGATCGACAGCGGGAGGTCCGTCAGGGCGGCATGGTCCGCGAACATCCCGACGGAGCGGCCCAACCGCCCATCCTTCGCGAGACAATCGATCCAGGCGACGGAATACCGATGCATCCCGTCTTCCTCCCCGAGGACCGCGAGAGTCTCGGCCAGATCCGTGGTGCGCCGGTAGCTGACCCGCAGATACGCCGACTCGACGCGCCGCAGTCGGAACGTGGCCGAGACGATGGCACCTGTGAGCCCGAGTCCGCCAACCGTCGCCCAGAAAAGCTCCGCATCCTTCTCCCGAGAGCAGACCCGGAGCCCATCGGCGGGTGTCAGCAGGAGGATCTCGAGGAGCGACTCGGCGAACGTACCATCGCCATGGTGATTCTTCCCGTGCACGTCGTTCGCGATGGCGCCGCCCACTGTCACGAACTTCGTTCCCGGTGTGACCGGCAGAAAGAACCCGCGAGGCAGAAAGGTCCGGAGGATCTCCTCGAAGCTCACTCCGGCTTCGCATTCGAGCACTCCCGCGGCGTCGTCGAACCCGAGCATGCGATTCATTCGCAGATGCGAGACGACGCCGGCGTCGGCGTTCAGCGCCGCATCGCCGTAGCTCCGGCCGAGCCCGCGAGAGATGAAGCTGCCCTCACGCCCCGACAGCAGGAGAGACTTCAGCTCGGATCGGCGCTCCGGTCTGTAGACGTGGCATACTTCCACCGGATACCGCCCCCAACCTGCCAGCGCTTCCTCGCGAAACAAGCTCTTCCTCACGATGTTCGGTGGCCAAGCACGGGATCTGCGCTCACCCGCGCTGTGCACGTTTCCCACTCGCGGCGATGATTCTAGGCGTGTCGTGCTGGCGACGCGAGCAGCCGAAGCGTGACGGGTCGCAACTCCGAGACGACCCCGTGCGTTTCGGCCCACGTATACATCGGAGCCGCCTCCGATGACGATCGAAGGCGGCTTCGAGCGGAGAGGCGCCCTCCGGTCCGGCGGCGTCCGGGTAACATCTCTCGTTCAGTTACGCACTCCGCCTGTTCATTCAGAACAGATCCTCCGCGCTCCACAAAATGAGAGGGTGATCGAGGTCTGCTGCTGTTCTGCCGACTCGGCGGCGCCCTTTCTCTCGATCAATAATCATCGAACAGCCCCCGCCCATAATTGCTAACTGTACCTGGCAACAAGTGTAGTTGGCAACAAACGTATTTGGATACGCAGACCACCAACATCACCCCCTCGCACCGGCGGCCCAGCCGGCTGGCGTCTCAAGGTTTAACCAGTAGCTCCGGCGCGGCGGAGCCTAGGAGTTGGGCCGAAGCTCAACGACGACTGGCTCACTTTCCGCCACTCTTCTGGCACCCGCAAGAAGCACAGCACGAAGCTCGTAGAGTCCAGGATCGACAAGCACAACCGAATTGCCTTGCTGCGCCCGCCCGCTCCACTTCAGTGCATCCGTACGCGATTCGCCGGGATCGAGCCCATATCCCCTTAAATCCGCCGTGCAGACGCGATCTGCGGGGACGAAGAGATCTGCGTCTCCCACTCGCACGAACAGGTGGAATTGGCAGGTCGAGCCCCCGGTCCCCAGGTGACACGCGCACCACCAACGTTCGCGGCCGTCACAGCAACGGTAACGGGGTCGGCCGAAGAGGCGATCGTATCGTCTGCGGAAACTGTCACCCGCAGTTGGCCGGGATTGAGGATCGATGAACACGCACCCCCGGTCATGGCTCCTGCAAGCAACAGTGTCCACTTCCATCGTCGAGCGAAGCTCATACAGGTCCTTCGCGCATTGGAAAATCCATCTCGGGGGGTTCTTGATTCAACGAATGGACACGGCCGATCATGACGGCGGGAAATCGTAACTGGACAAACTGGTCGAGCGCCTTACGGGTCCTTGAGCAGGTCCCTCGCGAGATCGGACTGTGGGCCAGGAAGAGCCCTGTCGAAGTTCGTGATCGCACGCCCCTGCCTTGAGTGGAGCCCGTTCTCGATTTGGTGCACGAGAACCGCTCTACTCCAGCCGTTGCGCACCGCCTGTGCCGCCTACCACAGCCTTTCCGTCCGGTCATCCAGCTTGTCCAGCAAGGTGATGTTGTGCCCCACGGAATTTGTGCAACAGGCCGTTGCACAAATGAATCGTCAGGGTATGCCTCAGCGAAGGCCCTCATGTACTTGAGATTACGGGGCGACAGGCCAGTCATCTCCGGGAACTCACGCCGGAGGTCGGCCGCGAGGCGGTCGATCACCTTCGCTCCCCACCCCTCCGCATCCTGACGTGAGAGGATCTCCCGCCCAATCTGCCAGAAGAGACTCAGGAGATCTCGGTTTACCGCGAGCGTGGCGCGCGCTTGGGCGGCACGGATCCTCGCCTTCAGGTCATCGAGAAGCTCGCCATAGCCCGCGACCTCGGCCGCAGGACCACTGCTCACCTGTGAGATGGAGCGCGAGGCGCTGCACGAAGGCACGAAGATCGGGTGGCGCGACGGTACCGGCCCGCGTGGCTCCCATCAGCGAAACGAAGGAGTCTACGACGACGATGGACGCGCTGCTCTTCTTCAAATGGGTCAAGCAGCACCTGCGAATCAAAGCCTTCTTCGGCACCTCGGAGAACGCGGTGAAGACACAGATCTGGATCGCGATCTCGACGTACCTGCTGGTGGCGATCCTGAAGAAGCGGCTCGAACTGGAGCACAGCCTCTACACAATTCTACAGATCCTGAGCGTCACCCTTTTCGAGAAAGTGCCCATCCAAGAAGCACTTTTCGCGTCGGCCGACGCTCCGACAATCGGCCACAATCATAACCAGTTGCTACTCTTCGACTTCTAACGGGACACTACTGACCTGTGTCAAATTTGGCAGAGACCAATTATGTGCATAAAATTCGGCGTCTATTCGCGAATAGGGTGGACCTGCGACGGAGCCGAGGACCAGTCGCATAGCCCTCCCTTGCGACTTCGACGTGGAGTGGTCCATAATTGGGTTCACGTGAACTCATTATTGGACCACCTATGAGCACTTTCCTCCGTCCACTTGATCAAATCCTCACGAACCGGGGCAAGGTGCGCTTGCTCCGCGCCCTGATGCCGCTTTCGCGGTCCGTGTCCGGCCGCGAGGCGGCAAAGCTAGCTCGGCTCTCCCAGACGCCGGCGCTCCGCGCCCTGGACGACCTGGTCAAGCTGGGAGTCCTCAGCCGCACCGAGACGTCCAGCCAGCACCTATACGAGGTGAATCGGGCACATCAACTGGTGCGAGAGGGATTGGAGCCGCTATTTCGGGCCGAGCAGGAGCGCATCCATCGGATTCTGGACTCTCTGCGCGCGGTCCTGGCAGACTCCGCCGATGACATTGCCAGTGCGGCGGTCTTCGGGAGTGCTGCGCGCAGTGAAGATGAGCCGGAGAGCGACTTCGACGTGCTGGTCGTTGCGAAGAACGAATCGGACGTAGAGCGGCTGCACCGGTGGCTCTCGGACGCCGCTCCGCAGCTGGAGAAGGAGTTCGGCCTGGACCTATCGCCTGTGGTGCTGCCCCTGTCTCGGTTTCGGGAGATGGGGCGGAACGGAGAGCCTCTCGTCTCAAACGTGGTGCGGGACGCCAGGCTGATTATGGGCGAGAGGCCCGAAGCGCTGGTCGATGGCTAAGCGCACCCGGTCGAAGAGCGTGGATCCGGCACACGCGATCCGATATCGGTCGGTGGGAGAAGCCTTGCTGCGAAGTGCCGGTGCCATGGTCGAGCTTTCGGACCTGGACCGGTACTACGGCAATGCGATTGCCATCGTGTGCGTGCACGCCATGATCGCCTATAATGATGCACTCACCGTAGCGTTCGCCGGAGTCAAGTCCACCGAAGGTGAGCATGCTCGAGCGGCCGACGTGCTTCAGAGCGCCCTCGGCCCACGTGCTCCTCCGGAGATGGTCAAACTCCTGCGCTCGCTCCTGACGCTGAAAGACCGGGTCTCATATCAGGGTCAGTACTACACGGCCGAAGAGGCCGTTCGACTGTTCGGAAGGGTCGAGGAGTTCTGCGCGTGGGCGGAGCGCATGTACCAGGAGCGGCCGTGACTCGTCCTCCGATATTTAGATGGCGGCCGAGGCAGCCGTAGCCACCCCCAAAAGATCCCGCCCCTGGAGTGTTCCAGGGGCGGGATCTCTCGATGTCATCTCTATTTATCGCTTACAAAAAACGACATCCGGGATTCTCGGGGGTCCTAGAACGGCAGATCGTCCCCCTCCTCGGGGAAATCCGAGGAGAAGTCGTCGTACGTCGGCTCGTCCTTCTTCCCCTGCTGACCGGCCGCCGCGGGCTCCTTCGCCCGGGACTGGAAGCCGCCGCCACCGGAAGAGTTGCCATCGCGTCCGCCCAGCATCACGAGCTCGCGTGCGCGGATCTCGGTCGAGTACTTCGTGACGCCGTCCTTGTCCTCGTAGGAGCGGTACTCGATCTCACCCTCGATGTAGACGGAATCGCCCTTCTTCAGGTACTTCTCGGCGATGTCGGCGAGCTTCTCCCACATGACGATGCGGTGCCACTCCGTCTTCTCCTGCTGCTGGCCGGACCGGTCGTTCCAGCGGCGGCTCGTGGCGACCGAGATGTTGGCGACTCGCGCACCGCCCGAGGTGCTCCGGATCTCCGGGTCGGCGCCCAGATTACCGAGTATGATGGCCTTGTTTACGCTGCGGGACACGGTTCCTCCTGCGGTTGGAGAGGTGCGGATGAAGTAGGTGGGGTCCTGCCAGGTTGCAATGTAGGCCAAAATCCGGCCCGGGCAACGCGGGGTGACCTCCCTGTCAAAACAGATCCCGACGCATCACGAATGCGTCTTCCGTGGGCTTCGAGTAATACTTCCTTCGGCGGCCGACCTCGCGGAACTCGCACTCTTCGTAGAGTGCACGCGCCAGCGCGTTCGACTCCCTCACCTCGAGGAAGCACTCGCGTGCGCCACGCGCGCGGATCAGGTCGATCGCGCCCTCGATGAGACGTTTCCCGATCCCCTGCCCCCGCTCCTCCGCCGCCACGGCGACGTTGCCGAGCTCCGCCTGGTCGCCGACGGTCCAGCAGACCGCGTATCCGAGGAGCCTGCCCTCCCTGAAGGCTCCCAGCAGGTCCGTGTCCGGACGCAGAAGCAGCCCCCTGAAGGTCGCTTCCCGCCACGGCGTGCTGAAGGCTTCCCGTTCGATCGCCATGATCGCCGGAAGATCGGCCAGGGACAACTCCCGGACGAGGATCTCTCCGGGTACGTCTTCTCGTGCGGCGCTCATGCGGATGCTTTTCGGCCCTTATCGGCGGCGATGCGCTCTGCCCCCGACGCTCGCAGGTACACCGGCTCCCACGCGGCGGCGTCCTCTACGCGGCCGGCATCCGGTGCGCGCGTTACGAGCCAGAGCAGCCCGACGGCTCGTGGCGTGCCATGCTGCGCCGCGCCCACGACCCCGCCGGCCGCCTCCAGCTCGGACCGGTGCCGTACGGCGCCGTCGCCGAGGAGGAGGGTTTTCGCAAGGCTCCCCAGATCCTCGATTATCTCGTCGACGGTAGTCGCCGCGGGATCACGGATCGTCTCCACGGTATCACAGTGGAATCGATAGCAGGCGGCGTAGACGTCTCTCCCCCTGGCGTCGAATATCGCGTACACCGGTCCGTCGGAGGCCCACGCCTGGGTAGCGACCGCGAGCAGGCTCGAGAAGGCGAAGAGGGGGATACCTCGCGCCGCCACGATGCCCTTGGCGGTCGCGCCGGCGATGCGAAGCCCAGTGAAGGAACCCGGCCCCTCGCCGACGACGACTCCCCCCAGGTCCGCCGGCTCGAGACCGACCGAGCGGATTGCGAATTCGATGGACGGAAGCAGGACCGACGAGTGTCCGCCGCTACGCCGAGTACCCCGCTTCTTCCCGCCGACCGGACTGCTCAACGATACTTCGGCCAGAACTCCGTTGCGGCCCCCGATCGCGATCGACGCCAGGCTCGTTGACGAATCGATCGCCAGCAGGGGGCGTTCAGGCGTGTTCACCCGGCCCACTCCGGGGTCGGGATCGCTGCGGGGTCACCGACCGGGACGATCTGGATCGCCCTCGATTCGGGGTCCGCACCTTCCCCCAGCGTGATCTCCCACCGCGGCGAGGGCAGGCGGCCCTCGGCGCGCTCCGGCCACTCGATCAACACGAGCTCGTCATCGGCCGGCAGCTCGGACCACCCGATCGCCCAGACCTCCGACTCGTCCTCGAGGCGGTACAGGTCGGCGTGGACCACCCGTCGATCCCGTTCGGCGTCGTAGCGGAACATCAGGTTGTACGTCGGCGACGGGATGTTGCCGACCACGCCCGCCCCACGTGCGATCGCGCGAGCCAGCGTCGTCTTTCCCGCACCGAGATCCCCACGCAGGGCAATCACCAGCGGAGGTTCGGCCTCACGGCCGATGCGTTCGCCCCAGGCGACCAGCTCGGATTCGGTAAGGCGCGGCGAAGCAGGCAGTGGAGTCGTCGGTGTTCGGTTCTCGTGCACCTTTGCGAGCGTCCAGGCTTCAGGGGCCGGCGGCCGTGCTGGCTCGGGGCCGGGACTATGCCGCCGAGTTGCGCGACCGCTCTCTGATGATGCTTGCGAGCGCGCGAAGTGCTCGATTAACGGCGGCGGAATCGGGAAAGACCTCGGCAACGTCATCATCTAGGAGCACGACATTTGTACCGCGGGCGTATCGCTCCGCGTACTTACCCCGAACGCCGTTGGAGAAATCGTATTCTTCGGTCTCCATGCAACCAAGCTAGACCGCTGGCGTTACTCGACGCCAGCATCTTCTACGTCCTCACCGCCGGATCGCCCGCACCCCGGCCGAGCCACCTCTCGTCTTCTTGACGCCGTCCATCGCGGCTTTCACCTCGAGCAGTTGATCGCGCAGCAGTGCGGCACGTTCGAAGTCGAGCTGGGCGGCCGCGTCGCGCATCTCGCGCTCCAGCTCGGCGACGACTTCCTCGGGGCTCTTTCCCTTGCCGTCCGGGCCGTAGGCGGCGCGCGCTTCGGCGACCTTGGCCAGCGGCCGCTCGCGCGCGTCGGCGACCCGGGTCGTGAGCTCGATCTCCTCGATCGACTTGATGATCGTGGTGGGGATGATGCCGTGCTCGCGGTTGTATTCTTCCTGGATCGTGCGCCGGCGATCGGTCTCCTCCATCATCCGCTGCATCGAGCCGGTGATCCGGTCGGCGTACAGGATCGCGCGGCCCTGCACGTTCCGCGCTGCCCGGCCGACCGTCTGGATCAGCGAGCGGTCGGAGCGGAGGAATCCCTCCTTGTCGGCGTCGAGGATCGCCACCAGAGACACCTCCGGCAGGTCGAGTCCCTCGCGGAGCAGGTTGATCCCAACGAGCACGTCGAAGCGGCCGAGGCGGAGGTCGCGGAGGATCTCCACCCGCTGCAGCGCGTCGATGTCGGAGTGCAGATAGCGGACGCGGACGCCGACGCCCTGGAAGAAATCCGTGAGGTCCTCCGACATCCGCTTGGTCAGCGTGGTCACGAGGACCCGCTCGTTCCGCTCCGTCCGCTCGCGGATCTCCGCGAGCAGATCGTCGACCTGCCCTTTGACCGGGCGCACGTCCACGATCGGGTCGAGCAGCCCGGTCGGGCGGATGATCTGCTCGACCACGACGCCGCCGCTCTTCGCCAGCTCGTACTGGCCGGGCGTCGCCGACACGAAGACGACCTTCGGCACCATCTGCTCCCATTCGTCGAACCGGAGCGGGCGGTTGTCGAGCGCGGACGGCAGGCGGAAGCCGTGCTCGACGAGGACCGTCTTGCGGGCGCGGTCGCCGTTGAACATCGCCCCGATCTGCGGGATGCTCACATGGCTCTCGTCGACGATGACGAGGAAGTCCTCCGGAAAGTAGTCGAGCAGGCAGGCCGGCCGTTCGCCTTCCCTGCGGCCGGTGAGGTGCCGGGAATAGTTCTCGATGCCGGAGCAGGTGCCGATCTCCATCATCATCTCGATGTCGAAGTTCGTGCGCGACTCCAGCCTCTGCGCCTCCAGCAGCCGATTCTGCCCGAGCAGGTCCCGAAGCCGCTCCTCCAGCTCCTGGCGGATCTTCACCACCGCCCGCTCGACCGTCGGCCTCTGCGTGACGAAGTGCGTCGCCGGGTAGATCGCCGCACGCTCCAGTGTCACGATCGTGTCGCCGGTAACGGGATCGAAGCGCGAGATCCGCTCGATCTCGTCACCCCACAGCTCGATCCGGACCCCCTGCTCGTCGTACGCGGGAAAGACCTCGACCGTGTCCCCGCGGACGCGGAAGGTGCCTCGCTCGAAGGCGACGTCGTTCCGGCTGTATTGGATGTTCACGAGGGCGGCGAGGATCTCCTTCCGCCGGATCTCCTGGCCGACGTCGAGCGTCAGCATCTGCGCCCTGTACTCCTGCGGGTCGCCGAGGCCGTAGATCGAGGAGACGGAGGAGACGATCACCACGTCGTCGCGTTCCATGAGCGACGAGGTCGACCGCAGCCGCAACCTCTCGATGTCCTCGTTGATCGACGAGTCCTTCTCGATGTAGGTGTCCGTCGAGGGTACGTACGCCTCCGGCTGATAGTAGTCGTAGTAGGAGATGAAGTACTCGACGGCGTTCTTTGGGAAGAACTGCTTCAGCTCGCCATACAACTGCGCCGCCAGCGTCTTGTTGTGGCTCATCACCAGCGCCGGGCGGCCGTGCTGGGCGATGACGTGCGCCATCGTCAGCGTCTTCCCGGTGCCGGTGGCGCCGAGGAGGGTCTGGAAGCGCATGCCGGAGCCGATGCCGGCGACGAGCTCGCGGATGGCCTTGGGTTGGTCTCCTGCCGGGGAGAAGGGGGAGACGAGGTCGAATGCGGAAGTGGTGGACACGATAAACGGGTTGCCAGATATGTAAACGGGTTGCCAGTTACCAGTTGCCAGTTAACACAACGCTCGCTGAGCATCACAGCGATTTGACGAATTTCGTAAGCATACGGCGGAGGCCGCTGATGGTACGCGCCAACTCCTGGAATGTATCGTCCGCAACATACGACAGGTCGCGTGTGAGCAGGAGGTGGTACTCCAATTCATTGAGGGAGCCATGGGCGATACGGCAAAATCGAGCCAGCTCCGGCTGTGTACCACGGCCCGAACCTTCCGCGATATTCGCGGCCACCGAGACCGCTGCTCTCCGAGTCTGTGAGGTGAGCCCGTACATCTCGTCCTTCGGCAAGGCGGTCGTCACCTGATACACTGCGAGAACCAACGCGTGCGCACGCTGCCACACCAGCAACTTTCGATAGTCGCCCATGGTGGGAACTCCTTTTTGATGGGAAATCCAACGCAGAACACTAGGTAGGAAAACCAACGCAGCCGACCCTACTCCGAACAAACTGGCAACTGGCAACTGGCAACCTGTCGTCTTACCCCTCCGTCGTCAGATCACTCGACCCGAAATGCTCCCTTCGCTCCACGCTGAGCACCCCCTTCACCTTCCTTATCGAGTTCATCACCCGTTTGAGGTGATCGAGGTTCTCGACCTCGACGACGAACTCTCCGCGCATCCCCATCTCCTCCGCCTGGATGTTCACGCTCTTGATGTTCGTCTGCGCTGTGGTGATCGTGCTGGCGATGTCGGCGACCAGTCCGCGGCGGTCGGTGCCCTCGAGCTCGAGCCGTACGTAGAAGCGCTCGCCGCTCTCCGCCTCCCATTCGATCTCGACTCTGCGCTCGGGATGATCGGCGAGGTTGAGGACGTTCGGGCAATCGTTCCGGTGGATGGAGACACCGCGGCCGCGCGTGATGTAGCCGATCACTTCGT
The DNA here is from genome assembly GCA_040905395.1 of Gemmatimonadota bacterium. Taxonomy (GTDB): domain Bacteria; phylum Gemmatimonadota; class Gemmatimonadetes; order Longimicrobiales; family Longimicrobiaceae; genus WHSP01. The sequence goes on along the minus strand of JBBDRR010000044.1, from coordinate 5,183 downwards.
CGCCGGGCACCGGCTGGCAGCACTGGGAGTAGCGAACCATCAGGTTCTCCATCCCCTGGATGCGGACTCCGGGCGACTTGCCGCGGACCCGCGAGACCAGCCGCTCGAACGCCGACGCGGGCTTCGCTGCCTCCTGCGCCTCGGGCGCGTCCGGCCAAAGCTCGCGGAAGATCTGGATCGGGCCCACGTCTCCCCGGCCGAGCGCCGCGAAGAGGTGGTTCCTGTCCGGAAACTCGAGCGCGTGCGCGACGTCCTCGAATCGATCCTCCCCGACCTTCCCGCGACGTGTCTTGCGGATCTCGCGCTCGATGAACTCCTTGCCGAGCCGCACGGAGCTGTCGAACTCTTCCTCGCGGATCCACTGCCTGATCTTGTTACGCGCCCGCGCCGTCTTGACGAAGGCGAGCCAGTCACGGGAAGGCCGCTGCTTGGGGTCGGTCATGACCTCGACCGTGTCCCCGTTCTTCAGCTCACGCGACAGCGGGGTGATCCGGCCGTTCACCTTCGCGCCGGCGCAGCGCAGGCCGACGTCGGTGTGCACCGCGAAGGCGAAGTCGATCGGCGTGGCGCCGCGGGGTAGCTGCTTGACGTCACCCTGAGGCGTGAAGACGAAGATCTCGTCCTGGAAGAGGTCGATCTTCAGGAACTCCATGAACTCTTCGGGTTCACGGGTCTCCTGCTGCCACTCGAGGACCTGCCTGAACCAGGTGAGCGTCTCGTCCACCTCGCTGCCGTCCTTCGCCCCCTCCTTGTACTTCCAGTGCGCGGCGATGCCGTACTCGGCCGTGCGATGCATCTCACGGGTGCGGATCTGGATCTCGTACAACCGCCCGCCGGGTCCGAAGATCGTCGTGTGCAGCGACCGATACAGGTTCGACTTCGGCGTGGCGATGTAGTCGTGGAAGCGCTCCTGGAGAGGCGTCCACTTGTTGTGGATGATGCCGAGCGAGTGGTAGCAGTCGGCCACCGTCTCGACGACCACCCGGATCGCCATGAGGTCGTAGATCTCCTCGTACGGTTTGTCGCGCTTCGTCATCTTCCGATGGATCGACCAGATGTGCTTCGGCCTGCCGGTCACGTCGCAGTCGATCCCCGCCGCCTTCAGGTCATCGGCGAGCGGTTTCCTCAGCCGCTCCAGCTGCTCCTCGCGCTCGTGCCGCTTGTCGGAGATCTTCTTCGCCAGCTCCCGGTACGCTTCGGGCTCGATGAACTTGAAGGCGAGGTCCTCCAGCTCCCACTTGATCGTCGCGACGCCGAGACGGTGAGCGAGGGGCGCGTAGATCTCGCGGGTCTCCAGGGCGATCCGGCGACGCTTCTCGTCGCGCAGGTGCTCGAGAGTCCGCATGTTGTGTAGCCGGTCGGCGAGCTTGATCAGGATCACCCGGGCATCCTGGGCCATCGACAGCAGCAGCTTGCGGTAGTTCTCGACCTGCTGCTCGGTGTTCGTGCGGAACTGTACCCGGGCGATCTTGGTGAGCCCATCGACGACCCGGGCGACCTCGTCGCCGAACGCCGCACGTACGTCCTCGGGGCTCGTGTCCGTGTCCTCGACGACGTCGTGAATGAGCGCGCAGGTGAGCGTGATGGTGTCGAGGTGCAGCTCCGCGAGGATCTCCGTCACTTCCTGGCAGTGGACGATGAAGTTCTCGCCGGAGTGCCGTTTCTGGCCTACGTGGGCGGCTTTGCTGAACTCGTACGCGCGCGCGATGAGGTCCAGATCGAGTCGATCCGAATACGAGTCGAGCTTCGCGAAGAGGCTCGGCGGCAGGACCGCCTGGGCGGTGGCGCGGGCGGAGTCGGACTTCTCGGCGGTTAAAGGCATAGGGGGACTGCGGCTATCGGCTATCGGCACAACGGATCTGACGGCGCTGTCCCAAGTTAGCTACTGCTGCCGATACAACCAATGTTGACGATTGTGCGGTGCGTGGAGCGGCGCCACCCCGGGTCACCGCGGGAATGGCGCCAAAGGATATCCCCTTCGTTTCACCGACCACAACATATTGTGGTCGACCCTCAACGGGTGAGGTCGAGACCTGCCCTCTCGTCGAGTCGCTTCCAGCGCTCGTAGACCGCGAGGCGCAACGGTTCATACTCCACCTTGGCAATCCATTCCTCCAGAAGGGCTGGGGAGAAGCCGGTGGGGATCTCCATTTCCGGCAGGTGGGAGAAACGCCGACCCTTGCGTGCAGACAGGTACAGGGTGTCGAAGAGCGCCTTCTCGGGGGTCGCGATGTCGAAGTTCCCCATGTCGCGATATGGGCCGAAGCCACCGAACAGCGCCGGGTGAAGCTGATGGAACTCGAACGTCCCCACGGGCGTCTCCAGCCGCGACCGCTGTCCGGTCGTGACGATCTGCACGACCCGTGGGATCTGGTCGATCATGCCATGGAGGTTCAGCGCGGAGAGAACCGACAGGTATCCCTCCTGCTGATCGCCGAACAGATGAGGGATGACCGCGTATGGTGAGAAATCAGGGTGCGACGGAACCGCCCAGAGGCCACGCCGGACGCGCGCCACCATCCCGTCCTCGACGAGATTCCCCAAGTCGCGTGATGCGTTCGGAAGGGACACTCCCGCGACGTCGGCCACCTCAGAGGTGGTGAAGACCGGGGCGTAGGGCAGGAGTTCCCGCCAGATTGCCTGCGCGACCTGCTTCATTCGGCCTCCTCACCGTGCTTCATGACTCGCTCGATCAAATCGGCGGCCTCAAGTCGAATCTCGTCCCATGCCGACTCCGACCCGTAGCGTGCCCTCGCATCCGCTTCCAGGAACTCCAGGACCTGACCCTCATACTCCCCGTAGGTGATCTCCAGCGCTCGCTTGTAGGACTCCTCAAGACGGCTACGGCCGAGGCCTCCGGCAAGAAACGAGAGCAGATCAACGTCCGCGGCCCCGGCTCCCAGAGCATGCAAGTCGAACACATCGCGTGCCTGCACCTGGTTCCGGCCACCCAGTGCGTCGATCTTCTGTCGGATGGCCGCCTCTCGCACATAGCGGCGTGCGGGAATCGGCTCCATCCCATAGCGACTGACGAGCCTCGCGTCCGTTGCTTCCAGAACGGCCCGATCCCCGGGGTACGGATCACGGTAGGATACCTCCACCTTGGTTGGGTGGCGAACGCCGCCCACGAGGACCCCGAATTTGTAGCGGAAGGTCGTCTCCGTGTCCTTGTTGGGACCCTCGCCTGGATCAAGCCCGCGGATGCCCATGCGCCGGAGCCTCAGCAGGAGGGCGCGATCCCTGAAGATCCCCTTGATGCACCCGCGGATGGCGCTCGAGGCGTCAGGGATGCCGTCGAGGTCGATGTCTTCGGAGTACCGCACGCTCTGGAAGAATAGGCGCAGGTTCACCCCACCCTTGACGGTCACTACGTCACCCCCACGGACTCCGGATAGCTCCTGGAGGATCAGCAGGTGGACGACTTCGCGTGCGGCAACCGGTGACAGAAGCAGACCCATTATAAGTTATAGTTATCAGTTTTCGATAACTGTGATGTATAATGATCTCCCGCGCGACCCAAGTCAAGGAGCGCATGTGGCACAGGGCCCCGCTCACCGATCGAATCACTCACCATTGACTTGGACCTCGGGCAACACTCCTCCGGAGAGCGCATCCGTGGTGATGTGTTCCGTTTGCACTGCCTGCTCAAGAAGGCGATGAAACAGCAGACCGCGCGACTTGGAGCCGCGTCGATTGAAGCGGAAGGCCCACTCGTCCAGGTAGTAGGCGAGGTGGGTGTTGCTGACCGATCCCTGATACGTGCCAAGGATCCAGCGTTTCAGCAGGGAAGCCACGCGATGCACCCCCGGCATCAGGACATGGGCCGGGTCCGGCGAATTCGACTGGTTCGTGACCTCGTGCTGGTAACCGAGGCTGGAAAGGTTCCGGTAGCCGGTCCACGCATCCGTGTGGACGACGGAGCCCGGCTCAATCGTGCCCGTGACGAACGCCTCAAGCGTGGCCGTCTGCACGTTTGAGATGCGCCGCAGGCGCACGCGGCCGTAGCCGCGCTCCTTCCGCTCCACTGCCACCGCCACGATCGCCTTGCGCTCCGTGTGGCGCCCTCGTCCGCCCTCTTCCTCGCCGCCCACGTACGTCTCATCGACTTCCACCACGCCTGAGAGCCTCCCGCGTCCGGGGCGGACCATCGCTCGACGGAACTTGTGAAGCCAAGCCCATGCGGTCTTGTAACTGCCGACCCCCAGCATGCGCTTCACGTTCAGGGCGTTCGCACCATACTTGTGGCCTGTGATCTCCCATGCGGCAATGAACCACAGCTTGAGCGGTTTGCGCGTTCCCTCGAAGATCGTGCCCGCCGTGACGGAGGTGCGTGCGCGGCACCCGGGGCAGATGAGGCCGCGGTCGGTGCGCCATCCCTCGGCTGAGCGCCCGCACTTCGGGCACACGAAGCCGCCCGGCCAGCGCAGGCGCTCCAGATAGCGTCGGCATGCGCCCTCATCGGGAAAGAACCTATCGAACTCCGTCAGGTCTCGCGGATAGTCGATTCCCGCGCGGGGCATGCTTTTCATGCTCACAGCGACATTCTCCCGGCCCTCCTGTGGGATGTAGCGGCTCGCGAGCCGAGGGCTGTGTGGCTCGTCGCCGGCAACGTACCTGAGAGGTATTGGCGGGCGAATCCGGGTTGGCGTCAGATCGCGTGGCTCACGCGCCGACGGGCACCACAACACATATGGTGGTCCTCATCCACCGGGGGGGTCTGACGTAACTCGGGCAAATCAGACCGGTCTATCCGTAGACGAATCGTTTCGGCAAGATACCCGCTCACTGAGGAGGAAGATTTGGATCAGGCCGGTTGCTTTGAACGCGGCCCCAGATGGCCAACGCAAGGCTCTGGAGAAGCTGGCTGTTTTCTGGGAAAGGAGTTGGAGGGTGTTAGAGCGTTGGCCCCTGTCGGGTGGAAGAAGGTCGACGAACAAGATCGCTGACCCAGCCCTCGATCGTCTGCTTGATCTCGGACCATTCTACCTGCCACAGCATCTCTGGCATCTCCTCATGTTCTGCATCATCAAAATAGGTCAAGCTCATCAGAAGGTGGCCGACATCCTGAACCTCAAACTTCTGCCTGTAAAGATCGATCATTCTCGCGAGGCCAAACCCTGCACGGCCGAGGGCGTAGACGTCAATGAAGTCCTTCTTTGCACCGCGCCCGCCAATCGCGGATA
>JBBDRR010000043.1:0-9955 GCA_040905395.1 Gemmatimonadota bacterium | reverse complement strand
CCCTCGCCGTCACACCCTTCTCCGTCACACCCCTCGCCGTCACACCCCTCGCCGTCATACCGGCGAAAGCCGGTATCCAGCCGCTGGATTCAGGAGTTTGTCAGGCGTTCGCCGGAATGACGAGGAAGTCGACCTCCGCGCCCGGCTTCTGACCGAGCGCGACGCCCGGGGTGAGCTATCTCCCCTAACAGGATTTTCTGAAGAACAACAAAAAGGGACGTCCCGATGCGGGACGCCCCTTCCGACATTCCGGCTCCCCGACTTCAGCCGACCGTTTCCATCGTGACCCGCTCGGCCTCACCGCTTCCTGGACCGCCTCCGCTGTCACGGTCCTTCCTCGCCTTCTGTAGCGCTCCGATCGCCTCGAGCCCCACGAGGATCGTCGCCCCCAGGATCAGCAGGTCCATCCCCATCAGGAAGTAGTTGCCCTGATTCCAGAAGCCGATGAGCTGGATCACCAGCGCCCAGGTCGCCATCACGAGCACGAAGCTGAGCGGGATCAGCGTCACGAGGACGTTGCGGCCGAGCCTCATCAGGATCACGCTGATCACGAGGAGAGTGAGTGACGCCAGGAGCTGATTCGTCGTCCCGAAGAGCGGCCAGATGATCATCCCGCCGGTCCCGGCACCGCCGCCCGCGCCGAACGCCAGCACGAAGCAGGAACCGACGGCGATCGCAGTCGCCGTGTAGCGGCCCTTGAGGGCCTTGATGTTGTAGATCTCGCCCCACTCCTGCACGATGTAGCGCTGGAGCCGGACACCCGTATCCATCGTCGTCGCCGCGAAGAGCACGGCCATCGTCGCCAGGAGCGTCGTCGAGAAAGCGACCGGTAGGCCCAGGGCATCGTTGACGATCCGCGCGCCGCCGGTGATGTAAGCGGTCATCCCGTCCGCGGTGAAGGAGCTGTAGTACGCCTGCCACTCGCCACGCGTCGCGAAGCCGGCCGTACACACGATGATCGCCGCGAGCGCGAGCGTCCCCTCGCCGACGGCCCCGAGATAGCCGACGAAGCGGACGTCGGTCTCCTTGTTGATCTGCTTCGAGGTGGTGCCCGAGGCGACCAGCCCATGGAAGCCGGAGATCGCGCCGCACGCGATCGTCACGAAGAGCAGCGGAATCAGCGGCGGGGCGCCGAGATCCGTCGCGGCCGTCCCGTTCCAGGCGGGCGCCACCACGGTCGGGTTCCCGAGTAGAATCGCCGCGTAGATGACGCCCAGCGCGACGACGAGCTGCATCCCGTTGATGTAGTCTCGCGGCTGGAGCAGCAGCCACACCGGAAGCACGGACGCGATCGCGGCGTACAGGAAGAGGATCAGCACCCATACGACCGGAGCGCTGAGCCCGGCGACCTGCGCCGGCAGGGACAGCGGGATGAACTCGCCCGCCCACATCGCGGCGTACAGCAGCGTTATTCCGATCAGCGTCGGCCAGAGCAGATTCACTCCTCGCCGGTAGACGAGAATTCCGATCGCCGCCGCGATCGGCATTACGATCCACGATGGGAAGACGCTCGACGGCGTGCTGACGAACAGGTTGGAGATCACGATCGCGAAGACCGCGTTCACCATCAGCAGCAGCAGGAAGATGACGATCATGAAGATGCTGCGCGCCCGCTTCCCGATCACGTCCTCCGTGAGCGCCCCGATCGACTTCGCCCGATTGCGCGAGCTCGCCCAGAGCGCGCCGGCGTCGTGCACGCCCGCGAAGAAGACCGTTCCGAGCACCACCCACAGGAAAGCGGGCAGCCAGCCCCAGATCACGGCGATCGCGGGTCCCACGATCGGTGCAGCGCCGGCGACCGAGGTGAAGTGGTGCCCCCACAGCACGAACCTGTTCGTGGGCACGAAGTCCACGCCGTCCTCGAATTCGTGGGCAGGTGTCCGGAAGTTGGGATCGAGCCGGTACACCTTCTCCGCGACGAATCGCGAGTAGACCTGGTAGCCGGTGATGAAGCCGAGCAGTCCGAGGACCGCCAGCACGATTGCGCTCATCCGCAATTGCTCCTCTCCGCGGCGTCAGCCGCAGCGACGTTGATCGATCTTCGGCGGATGCGCCGAAGCGGTTATGCGAAACGGAATCGACGATCTGGAGAGCGTCACTTCTTCTGCTGCTCTGACCGGTGCGGCTTCGAAGTGGGGTCGCTCGCGGATGACCGAACGGCGGCGCGGGGCAGCCGGGGTCTAGAGGGAGCTGGGTGGGGCTGTGGCGTCGTACGGGAGGCACTCGCAGTGCGGCGAGACGGTTTCGTCGGCACACGCAACGGGCAGGATGGTGGAGACGATGATGCTGCGCCGCGGAGTCGAGCGCGATTGCGTGATCCCCGGCGTCACGCTGCTCGCGCGCCCATCCGAACGATCCCCGACGACTTGCACGCGCTTCGGCCCGCCCGGTTCCACGATACCGGCTTCGCTCGCGCTCGCGACCGCCGCGACCTCCACGCGTGGCGCCCCTTCCGGGTGCGCCAGCGTGTCGAACGCCCAGCCGAGCGACATGAGGAGTACGACGAGCCAGGATCGCGTCAAGAGGTGCTCAGGAGAGCGCAGAAAAAGTGGCGGAGAAGGAGCAGGAACTCTGCTGCTGCTTGGTACAGCGCGAGCGCGGTTTCGTTCCGCCCGCGATGACTCTCAGGGATCCTGATGGTGTGGCGAGTTCTCGTAGTGCAGCCGCAGCAGGTCGGCGCCGAAATCGTTCTGCAGATCGCGCCACACCGCATGGATGTGGTTCGCGCCGTTCTGCACGTTGTCGTACTCGATCAGGACCGTAGGTCCGTGGATCCGGTAGTAGTGCGGTTCGCCCCGGCCTACCCCTCCAGCCCATCCGAAGTACAGGTCGTCGAGGCCGGCGGAGCGGATCGCCGCCAGCCGGGTCTGCGCGATTTCGTTCTCCAGAGTGCCCGCGTACAGCTCCAGGAGCGCGACCAGCATGAGCCGCTGCTCGCTGGTCATCTCCGATGCCGGCAGCCCCTCTCGGGAGACCTCGCGGGCGATGGGATCGTTACGCGTCACGATGTCCCCCGGCGCCTCGTCCGAGAAGATCGCTCGCTCCCGCTGCGCCGGCGAGAGTCTGCCGAGGAGTGCTCTCGCGAGATCTTCCTCTTCCGCCAGGACCCGCAGCCCCGTCCACGAGCCAGCCCGAACCTCGGCCGGATTGCTTCCCAGAAAGAGCGGTGTCGCCGAGAGACCCTCGGGTGAGACGGAGGTGAAGTTGAGGGAGACGTGATGACCTTCGAACCGCCACCCCCACGGCTCGTCCGAGGAGGGGTCACCGTGGATCGCCACCACGTAGCCCTCGACGCTCCTGGCGAACCCCGATGTCTCGATCGCCCGCAGAACCTCCTCGAGCTGCATGATGGCAGTCACCTTCAGATAGCCGGCCCCGCTCAACGCGCTGCGCAGGAGAGCGTGGGTCCGCAGCCGCTGCTCCGCGGTCATGTCCGCGAGCAGGAGACCCTCGCGGACGGTTGGGATGTACGCCCACTCCAAGCGCACCGAATCGGTGAACGGCAACTGCGCCCGAGCACGCCGCGAGCCGTTGAGGGACTCCAGCAGGGCGGCGGCGGCTTCCTCCATCGCCTCCTGAACGCTCTCCATGCTCGCCGGCGCCTGAGATCGAGCCTCCTGCGCTCCGAGGAGAGCGCCGATGACCAGCAGGGACAGCGTTGATGCGGCGCGCACTCTGGACTGTCGGTTCATCGTTTCAGCCTGGTTCTGCGGTTCGCGGAACTACTGAGGCGGCTGAGAGCTCACTGGCCGGTCAGTTCGGATCGACGATCCAGGACGTATGCGCGGATCGCGTCGACTTCCCCCTCCGTGAGCGAGTTCGCGAAGGATGGCATGCCCTGCTCGAGGCGTGTGCCGCCGAGGACGATCTCGTGGAACTGCTCGATCGTCTCGGAACTTGCGTAGCGCAGGTCCGGAATCCCGCCCCCTGCTTCGGCCTCGACCCCGTGACATACGGCGCATCGCTGGGCGAACAAGGTGCCTCCTTCGGCGATCGTCGCTGGTGTCGCGTCCGACGCGATCGGCGCGGGAGGCTCGCGCTCTTCGACCCCCGCCGGCAGCACGCTCTCGCTCCCGCCGAGGGCGAATACCAGCATCCGCCCCGGTATGAAGTCACGCCCTCGGGACTGGAGCCCGTACGAACCGCCCCATCCGGCCATCACGGCGACGTACTGTACGCCGTCGACCTCATACGTGACCGGAGGCGCGATTATCCCAGCCCCCACCTCCGCCACCCAGCGCTCCTCGCCCGTATCCGCCGTGTAGGCGACGAGCCGGCCGTCGGAGGTACCCTGGAACACCAGGTTCCCCGCGGTGGCCAGCGTTCCGCCGTTCCACATGTCCGGGTAGGAGACGCGCCAGCGCTCCTCCTGTGCGACCGGATCCCACGCCAGTAGACTCCCGGTCGGCGGCTCCGTAGGTACCCCGGTCCGCCCCATCGCGCCGAGATTCGTCCCGGTGTTCCAGAACCCCGGCCTGTACTCGAACTCCTCCGTCCGCGCGTAGACGAACTGAGCGTCGTGAACGGGAATGTACACGAGCCCGAGGTCCGGGTTGAACGACATCGGGTGCCAGTTGTGACCGCCGTATGCCCCCGGTTTCATCACCACGAGCTGCTCCTCGTAGCGGGCGCCCGGAACCTCGATCGGCCGACCGGTCTGCGGATCCACGCCGGTCGCCCACGTCACCTCCGTATACGGCTCGGCCGAGATGAACTCACCCGTCGCCCGGTCGATTACGTAGAAGAAGCCGTTCTTCGGCGCCTGCATGATCACCTGTCGCGTTTCACCGCCGATCTCCAGATCGGCCAGCATCAGGTGCTGCGTCGCCGTGAAATCCCAGGTATCCGCCGGCGTGGTCTGATAGTACCAGACCATCTCGCCCGTGTCGGGCCTGACCGCGACGATCGACGAGAGATAGAGATTGTCCCCCTCGCCGTTGCTGCGGATGTGCCAGTTCCACGGCGAGCCGTTGCCGGTGCCGATGTACAGCAGGTCCAGATCCGGGTCGTACGCCATCGCGTCCCACACGGTCCCGCCGCCGCCGTACTCCCACCACTCGCCCGACCACGTCTCCGCCGCCAGGGCCATCGCTTCCGACTCGAACGGCTGGGACGGGTCCCCGGGAACCGTGTAAAAGCGCCAGACCAGCTCGCCGGTGTCCGCGTCGTAGGCCGATACATATCCTCGCACACCGTACTCGGCGCCCCCGTTGCCGATGATCACCTTCCCGTCGACGATGCGAGGCGCTCCCGTGATCGTGTATGGTTGGCTCTGGTCGACCGTGACCGTCTCCCACACGACCTCGCCGGTCGCTGCGTCCAGAGCCGCCAGGCGACCATCCAGAACGCCGACGTACACCTTCCCGTCGTAGAACGCGGCCCCGCGGTTGACCACGTCGCAACAGGCCAGCCTACCCACCGCTCGGTCGACCTCGGGGTCCCAGTCCCAGAGCAACAGGCCGGTTCTCGCGTCCAGCGCGAAGACCGTGCTCCAGCTCCCGGTCGTGTAAATGGTGCCGTCCACCACCAGCGGGGTCGCTTCGAGGCCGCGGTCCGTGTCGGTGGCGAAGGACCACGCCAACCCCAGCTGGTCGACGTTCTCATCGTCGACCTGGTCGAGCCGGCTGAACCGCGTCTCCGCGTAGTTGCCACCGTAGGTGAGCCACTCGCCCACCCGTTCGTCGGCATTGCGCAGCGCTTCGTCGTCCACGACCGCCGCGCCGGTCCCGGACGCGCTATCTCCATCCACCGCGGAGCACGCGGCGGCAATTCCGAGAACCATCGCCAAACCGAGCATACGACGGGAGCTTTCGTTCACCTGGCCTCACATGGAAGGGAAGAATCGGTTGCCGAGAGGCATCTCGGAGCCGCGTCTCGAGAGAGTCGCGTCGGACAGAAGTCGAATCTGAAAATACCCGACGCGCCCGCCGGCCGCCACTTTCCGTTTCAGTCGGCCGATACTACCACGGTGAGGGCGCGAGCGCCGGACCAGCGCCGCCATACCGAGCCGTGGCGGCGCGAAGGGTCGCCTGCCCGAACTCGATGCGCCCCACGAGGTTCCGCGGTCGTACCCCTGGCGTTCGTCGCCGGCACTGCATAACTTTGTCGGGCACACTGATTGCACTCTCGCCGCCGAAAACCGGGACGGTTCGTCCCCTTCATTCCCCAGCGAAGACCAACCACCATGTTCCGCTCGTTGCTGACAGCGGCCCTCCTGCTGGCGACCGTCGCACCGACGTTGGCCCAGGATGCCTTGCGCATCGACCTCAACGTCCCTGCGCACAAGCTGGTGGTCTACCAGGGGGATCGGGTTCTCGAGACCTATCCGATCGCCGTGGGCATGCCGGGGTTCGACACGCCGACCGGTACCTTCGCGATCAGCCACGCGGAGTGGAATCCCTGGTGGAATCCCCCGACGCACCGCGAGTGGGCCCGAAACGACGTTCGCACCCCACCGGGGCCGAACAACCCGATGGGCCGCGTGAAGCTCTTCTTCCTCCCGCTCTACTTCATCCACGGTACGCCGGAGGGAGCGAGCATCGGAACGCCTGCTTCACACGGATGCGTCCGGATGCTCAACAGCGACGTGGTCGAACTGGCCAGGCTGCTGCACGAGTACGCCGCGCCGAACGTCTCGAGCAGCGAGATCGACGCGATTCTCGCGCGGCCGAGCACGACCCGGCGGGTCAACTTCCGTAACGAAGTCGACGTCGTCATCCGCTACGATCCGATCGTGGTCGACCGCACCGAGATCTTCGTCTATCCGGACATCTACCGTCGGAACGCCATCCACACGGAAAACGTGTATCAGGCCCTGATCGCCGCTGGCTACGACGTCTCGACCGTCGATCACGACGACGTCAGGAGCCTGGTCGAGGGTGCGCGTGGACAGAACGCCCCGGTCGTTGTGAAGCTGGAGGAAGCCTTCGGGAACCGCCTCGCACTCGCGACGGACTGACGCCCCCCGACCCCAACCCGGACGGCGCCTCGCGGCAGCGCCCCCATCGACGTATTCCGCCCGCGCGCCTGGACGATGCGCTCACGGCCCGGGAGTCCAGCGCGGCGGAGCTCTTCGTCGCGCGGGTGGTCGACGAGGTCGGGGTCACGCTCATGCAGGCCGCTGTCTTCGGCTCCAAGGCCCGCGGTGAGGCGAGGCCGGACTCCGATCTCGACCTGCTCCTCGTCTTCCGCGAACTCCCACCGGACCGGGAGCCTCACGCTGGCCAGGCGGAAGCCATCGCCGAAGAGGTCGCTCGGATGACCGGCGTGCCGGTCACCGTCTGGAGCGTATCCCTCGACGACCTCAGGCCCGGCTGGCGCACTCCGATGCTCGTCGACGCGCTCCAGGACGCGATACCGCTCTGGTCCTTTCCCGAGCCGCTCCCCCCCGTGACCTTCACTCCGGCCGATGCGGTGCGTTGCGGGCAGGCTCTCCTGCAACGGGTGGCCGAAGGCGGTGTCGAGTTCAGGGACAGCCTAGAGGCCGGTCGGCTCGAGGAGGCCGCCCGGCGCGGGCGTGACGACATCGTGAGGCTCTGCACGGCACTCCTGCTGCTCCGCGGTACGACGCGCCCTCGGCGGGCGGACGCGCTCGACGAGTGTCTGCGGCGAAACTTGCTTCCTCCCCCGAACCGCCGCAGCCTCGCTCGGCTCGCCGAGTGGGTCAGGGTCTCCTACGGGACCGGGGGGCGCGACGACGAGTCCCCCATCTCTCCACCCCCGGTTGCCGCCTACGATCTCTGCGAGACGGTAGACGAGCTCGTCGGCTTCGTCGCAGTCGAGATCGAACGGCTTCGCTCCGAGACCTCGGGCTGCGCCCTCGACCCGTAGTGACCATCCCGCGCGACCGCCCGCTTCCGATTTGTCGTTCCGCGTCCCGCGAGAAGGTTTTCGGAACAGATCCGGGCCCGCAGGTATAATCAGATGGGGCATCCCTCTTGCACGCCTCGAGTGGACACAGCAGACACGAAAATCGGACCGGAGTAGCAATCGATGAGGCTCTTTCAACCCGATCCTCGCGAGCGGCGCCTGATGGGTGCGCTCTTCGCCATAACATTCGTGGTGACCGTTCTGCTCACCGCATTCTTCCAGACGCAGGTGGTTCGCGGCGAGCAATTCGCCGTCCGCTCGGAGGAGAACCGGTTGCGACCGGTGACCATCCCGGCGCCCCGAGGTACCATCGTCGACCGGTACGGCGAGATCGTGGCCACGAGCATCCCCGGCTACTCGCTGACCCTGCTGCCCGGCGAGCCGGAGACGGTCGAGGCCACCCTCATCGACCTCTCTCCGTTCCTCGGCCTTGCGCCGTCCGATATCGAGCGCTTGATGGCACAGCGGAGTCGCCGGCCCCACGACCTGCTGATGATCACCGAGGACGCCACGTACGCTCAGGTCGCGACGATCGAGGAGCGCCGCTCCAGCTTCCCGAACCTGCTCGTCGTCGATCGACCGAAGCGATTCTATCCGGAAGGTGAAGCGATCGGGCATATCATCGGGTACGTCGCCGAGATCAGCCGCGAGGAGCTCGAGCTGCCCGTCTACCGGGAAGCGGGCTATCGACAGGGGCGGTGGATCGGCAAGGCCGGCATCGAGCGGGAGTACGAGCTCGCGCTGAGCGGCCAGGACGGCGCCCGCTTCGTCGAGGTCGACGCGATGGGTCGCATCGTGAATCCGCGCTCGACGATCGGCGTCATGCCTCCCACTCCCGGGCAGGACGTACAGACGACGCTGGACATCGAGCTCCAGCGTTACATCCATCAGATCTTCCCCGACACGATGAAGGGGTCGGTCGTCGCGATGGTACCCTCCACCGGGGAGATCCTCGCGATGTACTCGAACCCGCCTTACGATCCGAACGACTTCGTCGGCGGCATATCGGGCACGCTCTGGGGCGCGCTCAACCGGGACGAGGCACTGCCGCTCTTCGACCGATCGATGGTGGCGACCTATGCGCCGGCATCCACCTTCAAGACCGTGACGGCCGCGGCAGGCGTGGCAGCGGGTCTCGTGGACGCCAGCAGTCGGATGCCCATCGCCTGCACGGGCGGAATGGCGTACGCGGGCCGCTACGCACGCTGCTGGTATTCCGCGGGGCACGGCTCCCTCAATCTCGCCAGTGCGCTGGAGAAGTCGTGCAACGTCTACTTCTATCAGCTCGGCATCCAGCTCGGGCTCAATAATCTGATCGAATACGGAACGCGGACCGGCTTCGGTCGGCGCACCGGCATCGATCTGCCGGGCGAGCAGAGCGGCACCTACCCGCGGAGCGCGGAGTGGTGGCGCGAGCGGTTCGGCTACGCCCCCCAGCCCTCGGAGGTGATGAGCGTCGCGATCGGACAGGGGCCGAACGACCAGACGGTCCTGCGCATGGCCCACTTTTACTCGGCCGTCGCCGGTAACGGCACTGCGCCCGCCCCGTATCTGGTCGAGCTCGCGGATCAGGCGGAGGACCGAGAGGGAGCGATCGACCTGGGCCTGTCACCCGAGGGGCTCGCCGACCTCTGGGGCGGCCTCGCGATGGTCATTCAGCCCGGTGGCACCGCATGGCTCTCGTCCCTCGAGAAGTGGCAGATCTACGGGAAGACGGGAACCGCGCAGAATCCGCAGGGGGCCGACCACGGGCTCTTTGTCGGCTTCTCCGGGAAGCCCGGCGGCAGCCCCGAGATCGTCGTCGCCTCGGTCATCGAGCACGGGCTACACGGCAGCGACGTGTCCCCCCTTGTCGCGAAGGTGATCGAAAACTACCTGAGCCGAAAGCACGGCGTGCCCTTCGATCCGCAGCCGACGCTGATCGAGCGGTACGAATCCGGATATACCATGTGGGGCCAGTACGATGAGTTCCCCGCGCCTCTCCTCCCGCAGTCGCGCGAGGTCGCGTCCGCACCGGCCACCGCCCCTGCGGACTGAGGCAGCGAGCGCACCAGCCACCGGCCGCGTCCCCCACGATGGTGGGCGC
>JBBDRR010000042.1:8165-9971 GCA_040905395.1 Gemmatimonadota bacterium | reverse complement strand
ACCTCGGCCGCTCGCTGGCCCATGATTGGGAAGCGGCGTTTCAGCCGCTGTACCGGTCTGTATTCGAGTCGGAGCTGAAGCCGGTCGATGGGATCATCGAAGCACTCGATCGGATCGACCATCGCATCTGCGTCGCGTCGAGCGGGGCGCACGAGAAGATGGACCTGACGCTCGGTCTGACCGGACTCCGCGAACGCTTCGCCGGGCGTATCTTCAGCGCGACGGACGTCGCTCGCGGAAAGCCGGCGCCGGACCTCTTCCTCCACGCGGCGGAGAGCATGGGCGCCGACCCCGCGAGCTGCGTGGTCGTGGAGGACAGCGCGCTCGGGGTCCGGGCCGCTCGTGCGGCGGGCATGAGGGTGTTCGCGTATGCGGGCGGGGTCACTCCAGCGGCGAAGCTGGCGGGTCCGGGCACGGTCGTGTTCGACGATATGCGGCAGCTGCCGGCGCTTCTGGCGCGCGCTTCGGGAGTCGATCAGCCGTGATCCCGTTCACCACCACACTGGCCCACGGACTCCTGATCTGCATTCCGTTCTCGTTGTTCGTCTACGGGACGTTCACGCGCTGGCCGCGGCTCTGGCTTCACAGTCTGCCCGTCGACATCCAGGAGATGGCGGGCCCGAAGACGGCTCTGGAGCAGCGTCGGACGCGGCTGCTGCTCATCCCCTGCCTCCTGATTCTTCCGGGTCTGTCCGTCGCCTCGGCGCTCGTCGCCGCCAGCAGGCCGAATGTCGACCTCTCGTTCATGGGCGCCACGCCGCACATCTACTCGATCTGGATCATCGTCCACCTATGGGACCTGATCGTTATCGACTTCGGGTACGCCCTCCTGATGGACCCCGCGCGACCTCCGATTCCCGGAACCGCCGGTGCCGAGGGTTACCGCGACCTGAGCTTCCACCTGCGATCTTTTTTTCGCGCCGTGGCGATGAGCGCCATCTTCGTGCTTCCCAGCGCATGGCTGGTCTGGCAGCTATCATGACGAGAGGCCAGATTCGAATCGCTTCGACGGGCGTACGGAGGGAAGGATGCCGGTCTGCCGGCTATCGCCTTGGCGCGACGCTACAGTGGCTGATCCAGCGAGCTCAGGGCTCCAGCGAGAGGTTCCAACTCCGGACCCGGTCCAGCGTCTCGGCATCCGTCCAGTCGAAGCGTAGGGGGGTGATCGTCACGTATCCATCCAGGTAGGCACGGGTGTCCGTATCGTCGCCCCGGTGCTCGACCCCGCGAATCACGGCGCGGTAGGACACCGATTCGGGGCTCGACGCCACCTCCTCGAAGGCGCCGACGCCGAAGTAGGAGCCGCCCATCGGGAGGGCGCGAATCCCCTGGAGTTCGCCCTGGGGAATGTTGATGGACAGGAGCACACCTTCGGGCAGCCCTTCCCGCAGCACTTGCCTCACGATCCTTGCGGTGATGCGAGCGGAGAGAGCGAAATCCTGGGCGCCGTTCTGCGAGGAAGCGATCGCCGGGATTCGATGGTAGAGCGCCTCCATGGCCGCGCCGACCGTCCCGGAGTAGTGGGCTATCTCTCCCGTGTTCGCTCCGTCGTTGATCCCCGAGACGACCAGGTCGAACGGCCGCTCGGCGCCGAGCTGCAGGATGCCGAACTTCGCCGCGTCGGCCGGAGTGGCGTTGATCCCGTAGCCGAAGAGCTCGCCGTCCCGATAGAATGGCTCGACCTCGAGCTGGATCTGCCGCGCGATGGTGGAGTGGCTGGATCCCGATTGGTTCTCCGCTGGCGCGACGACGACGATGTCGGCGAAGCTCCCGAGCTCGGCCGCGATCACTGCGATCCCCTCCGAT
>JBBDRR010000042.1:0-8065 GCA_040905395.1 Gemmatimonadota bacterium | reverse complement strand
TGCGATCCCCTCCGATTCGATCCCATCGTCGTTCACCACCAGGATGTGCGGCCGCGCGGTCTGCGCCCCGACAGCGAGGGGCGCCGCCGGCATCAGAAGCAGAATGGCCGCGAGGATGCGGAAGGCTGAGGCGATCATGGTTTCCGTGGTAGGGGAGCGGGCCGGGCGGGTGGCCGACTCATCGGGTACCCGGCTATGGTTGGAATACGGGCCGGGCGCAGCGGAGAGCAAGCTACACGCCGCAGCGGAGCAGGCCAAGGAGATCGGCTCGGCGCAGACCGGAATACGACCCCGGTAGCGTCCTCCGCCCGCCGATCGCTCGTTGCGAGGCGACGCACGATCGAGGCGGCCTCTTGTGCTGCGGGTGCTCGTGTTCGAGCTTGCCAGAGATCAGATGCCGCGCCTCTCCCACTGATCCGAGTGCCCGAGCCCCTTCCACACCCACCCGGCAGGAAACGATGTCCGATGCGATGAGCAGAATGATGATTCCGGTCGCCGTTCTGGCACTTTCCGGACTCGGTTCGCCCCTCCTGGCGCAGGCGACCCCGCGGGGGCCGGTCGGCCCGAGTCCCTACGAACCCGTGACGGGCTGGCATAAGCCATTCTCCCAGGCCGGATTCGCATTCGGCGGCAATTCTGGTGTATTCGCCGAGTCACCGGACCGGATCTTCGTCCTCCAGCGTGGTGAAGCCCGGCTGCCGACGCCTGTGCCTCCCGGGTACGAGGGATACGCCGGATCCGTCGGCATCAACGTCCTCATGGAAGCCGATCGCCGTGTCTGGCGCAACTGCCTGTACGTCCTCGATGGAGACGGCAACGTGATCGAGCAGTGGAACAAGTGGGACATCCTCTGCGAGAACTCCGACGGACCCGGGCCTCACCGGGTTCGGATCAACCCGTACGATCCGGACCGCAGCGTGTGGGTCGTCAACGAGACCTTCCATCAGATCTACGTCTTCTCCAACGATGGCAGCGAGCTGCTGCGGACCTTTGGTGAGAAGCACGTCGCCGGAGACGACGAGACTCACTTCGCCAGGCCGCAGGACGTGGCATTCCTGCCGGACGGGCGCGTGCTCATCGCCGACGGCCTCGACAACCATCGGCTGGTGGTTCTCGATGCCGCGGGAAACTACCTGACGGAGATCGGCGAGTTCGGCGATGGGCCCGGCCAGTTCAACGGAATCCACGCCGTGGCCACGGGTCCCGGCGGCAGGATCTTCGCCCTCGATCGCTCCGGTGGGCGCATCAACGTCTTCCGGACCACGGACGACCCGGCGGAGTTCGAGTTCGTGGACGTGTGGGACGGGTTGAGCATTCCGCTGGACATCATCGTCAACGACGAGAGTCTCTGGATCACGGACCTCTCGCCTTTGCGCTTCATCAAGTACGACTTCCAGGGGAACCAGCTCTACACGTGGATGGTGCCGAGCGATCCGCCGAACGGATTCCTCGAGGTGCACACGATCTCGGTGGATTCGGAAGGCAATCTGTACGGCGGCGACAACCAGAACGGTCGGTCGCTGAAGTGGGTGCCCAGGCCGGGAGCCGACCCCGCGCTGCTGATCGACCCGCCCTGGGTGGCACGATAGAGGTGCTGTCGGCAGGACGCAGCCCGGCGGAACGAACGGCATGAGCCCGGCCGCCCTCTCCGGGATCGCGCTGGCGGCCGCGATCGTCCTGTCGGTCGTCTCGCGGATCAACGTCGGGCTGGTGGCGATCGCGTTCGCGGGCGTGATCGCCGCCTACGTAGAGGGCGTGGGGAGCGCGACCGTCCTCGACGCGTTTCCCTCCTCGCTCTTCCTGACGCTGACGGGCGTCACCCTCCTCTTCGCGATCGCGCAGCAGAACGGCACGCTCGAGCAGCTCGCGTTGCGCGCGGTAGGGCTGGCGCGAGGCAACGCCCGCCTCCTGCCGATCGTCTTCTTCGCAATCGCCTTTCTCGTCTCCACCGTCGGCCCGGGCGCAATCGCATCGGTCGCGCTGGTCGTTCCGGTGGCGATGGCGATCGGCTCGCGGGCTGGGATTCCGCACTTCCTGACGGCGCTGATGGTCGCGAACGGGGCGAACGCGGGGAACCTGTCGCCCATCAGCGCCGTCGGCGTGATCGCGAACTCGAGCATGGCCAGCGCCGGGATGACGGGGCACGAGGGGAAGGTCTGGTTCGCCAACCTCGTAGCCCACGCCGTGGTAGCGATGGCAGCGTATCTGATCCTCGGCGGTTGGCGGCTTCGAGGTGACAGCTACGTGGAGGCGCGCGATACGTCCGTGGGGCTGAGTCGAGCGGAGCAGACCACCGTCGCGGTGATCGTGCTGTGGATCGCGGGAGTCCTGCTGCTCGACCTGAATCTCGGCTTCAGCGCGTTCTTCGCGGCCGTCCTCCTGGTCGCGTTCCGGACGGTCGACGAGAGTCTGGCGATCAAGGGCATGCCGTGGGGGGCGATCCTGATGGTGAGCGGTGTCAGCCTGCTCGTGGGCGTGCTCGAGGCCACCGGCGGGATGGAGCTGTTCACTGCGCTGCTGTCCCGCCTCGCAACGCCCACGACGGTGAACGGCGTCATCGCCTTCGTCACGGGCGCGATCTCCATCTTCAGCAGCACGTCGGGCGTGGTGCTGCCCGCGTTCCTGCCCACCTCTCCCGGCATCGTGGCGCAGCTCGGTGGTGGGGATCCCCTCGCGGTGGCGCTGAGCATCAACGTGGGCTCCTCGCTCGTCGACGTGTCCCCCCTCTCGACGCTCGGCGCGCTCTGCGTCGCCGCCGTAGCGGACACGGCGGCCGCCGCCAGGCTGTTTCGTCAGTTGCTCGTCTGGGGCCTGGCGATGTCGGTGGTCGGCGCGATCATCTGCCAGCTCTTCATCGGGCCCCTCGCGCGACTGTAAGGCTCCGACACCGGTTCGTGGCCGAGCCGGTGCCCGACGCACGGCCGCGCGGAGGCACCTCGAAGCCCGACCTCAGTCGCGGTTGAACTTCTGGACCCGTCGCCCGCCGCCGACCTCCGCCGTGTACACGTTCCCGCGTGAATCCACCGCCACGTTGTGGAGGAAGACGAACTGCCCGGCGTAGCGACCGATCCTGCCGAAGCTTCCCACCTCTTCGAGCGTCTCCCGATCGAGGATGTGCACCTCGCCGTTGCCGGCGTCGGCGACGAACACGTGCTGCTGCGCGGGATCCGGTGAGAAGGCGATCGAGAAGGCGGTACCCAGAAGGCGCGTCGGTCGGTCGATGAAAACCTCGCGTTCGTACGTGCCGTCGATCCCGAAGATCTGCACCCGGTTGTTGCGACGGTCGGCGACGTAGACCCTGCCGTCGTTCGCTACCCGGATCCCGTGAACGGTGTTGAACTGCTGCGCGCCCGGCCCCTCGTACAGCGGCGCGTTCGGCGCCTCGTCGTCCGGCTGATTGCCGTAGGCTCCCCACATCCGCTTGAACTCGCCCGTATCGGCATCGAAGACGATCACGCGACGGTTGATGTAGCCATCGGCGACGAAGAGCTCGTTCGTTGCGGGGTGGACGTACATGTCCGCGGCGTTGTTGAGGTTCGCCGTGTCGAGGCTGCCGCCGCTGGCGCCGCGCCTGCCGATCTGGAGCAGGAATCGGCCGTCCCGGGTGAACTTCAGGAGCTGGTTCTCCGTCCGGTCCCGTAGCCGCGGCCCGCCCGCGGAGGAGATCCAGACATTGTCCATGTAGTCGACGTGGATCCCGTGCTCGTCGGCCGGCCACTCGTATCCCTCGCCCGGTCCGCCCCACCCCTGCACGTACTCGCCTTCCGGCGTGAATTCCATCACCGGTGGCGCGGGCCGGCAGCATTCCGCCTCGTCGTTCCCGGCGACCTCGTCGCTGCCGAGCGACCACGGCCGCTGGACGATCCAGACGTGGTCGCGCGAGTCGACCGCCACCCCCGCCACCTGACCGAGCGTCCACTGCGCCGGCACGTTCGGCCAGAACGGGTCGACCTGGTACGTCGGCGCGCTCCCTTCCTGCGCGCCGGCGGCGGGCTGCCTCACGGCGGCGTATACGACCGGCACGGCGAGCGCGGCCACCAGGAGCGTCACCTTCAGGAAACGTGTCATGATCCAAGAACGGTCAGGGTTTCAGTAGCCTGCATCGGGAGCGACAGCCAGCCAGCCGTTGGACAGCGACCGAACCCTCGTCATCCCGAGCGGAGCGAGGGATGACGGTTGACGAAAACCAGCGCCCCTCTGGTTACGGCCACGGCAGCGGAATCGGGGCCGGGCGCGGCCGCTCCTCAGGGTCGTCCTCGCCGGCGAAGAAGCGTTCGATGTCGCGGAGCGCGGCCACGCGGTGGCCGATGTCCTCGTTGGAGGTGCCGGCGTCCATCTCCAGACGGTCGCGAAGCCGCGTCAGGTGTAGTTCCGTGACCGCGCGTACGTCGGTCGTTGCCTCCTCGCTGCCGGCCAGGTCGAGCAGCGCGTCCAGAACGGCGCGCTGGGCGACCCGGCGGAGCGCGGGGTCCTGCGGGTCGCCGTCGGCGGTTGAGGAGCGGTCCCACGTCGTTCGGACGAGGCTCGTGACCACCTCGTCGAGGCCGGGGTAGGAGCGGTTCTGCGCGTGGAACGTGGACAGTCGGGCGGCGCGCTCCGGATGCAGGAGGTTGTCGACGATCTCCTGGGCCAGGGTGTGGGCGGTGCCGATGGGGTCGAACGCCGTACCCGCCCGGGACGCGATCGGCGCGAGGTCCCCGTCGAATCCGAAAGGAACCGGCGGAATGAGTGAGGCGATCCGCCCCGGTACCCGCAGCTCTTCCGGCTGCAGGCTGGCCAGGACGAGCTCCAGCGCGCGCCGCTGCTCCTGTGGCGGGACGATGCGCGTCGGCACGGTCCCCTCGCCCGCCAGCGCGTACCCGAAACGCATTCCGCCGATCGCCTTCGTCGCTCCATGCAGGGCATAGCGGTGGTGGAGATAGACATGGGCGAAGCGGCGGTTCAGCACGGCCAGCGGCTCGCCTTCCTGTGCGGCGCGGGTATCGAAGCGTTCGATGAGCCTCCGACGGACCGCCGCCGTCCGCTCGAGCGCCGCGATCATGTCGGTGCCCTCGACCCACTGCGTCGCCTCGGGATACGAACCGCTGATTGCGGCGTGGCTGTCGGCGACGAAGAGCAGCCCGCGCGCCTCCGCGTCACGTACGAGCGCCTTCAGGCCTTCCGCCTCGGACGAGGCATCCGGGAACCAGGTGTACGCGTAGCGGATCGCGAGCGTATCGTGGGCACCGGCACTCGGGCGGTACGCTTCGGATATGTCGATGCCGCCGTTCTCACCCAGCCGGATGAGCGGGTAGGGGTAGTCCATCACCGAGGCGCGATCCTGGGTGGCCGCGGCGAAGTTGTGCGCCAGGCCCAGCGTGTGGCCGATCTCGTGCGCCGTGTGCTGGCGCCGCCGCGCCATCGCAAACTCCTCGGCGCTCAGCGACAGCCCCTCCGGTCCGGCGGCAGGTACCAGACCCATGTAGATGTCGTGATCCACCAGCGATCGATAGGAGTCCATGCGCACGACCGTCGTGAGGATCTCCCCGGTCCTGGGATCACGGTACGAGGGGCCGACGGAGGGCCCCCGCTGCTGCCGGTGCACCCAGTAGATCGCCGGATACCGCGCGTCCAGCGGATCGACGCCCTCGGGCATCAGCTCGACGCGGAACGCGTCGCGCCAGCCGGCGGCCTCCAGCACGCCGTTCCACCAGCTGCCTCCTTCCAGGAAGGCGCTCCGGTACGGCTCGGGGATGGCCCTGTCGAGGTAGTAGACGATCGGCTCGACCGGCGCCACCAACTCGCCGCGCAGGTACGCCGCCGTGTCCGACGGCTCCAGGCGCCAGCGCGCAACGCTCCGCTGCCGGTAGTCCGAGTCGAACGGCTGCGTGAAGTCGAAGAAGGAATTCGAGAAGTTGCCGGACCGCGGGTCGAACGGGCGCTCGTGAAGCGGCGGGTCGGGCAGGCGAACGAAGCTGTGGTGCTGCTGAAGAGTGATCGAGCGCCCGTCGGGAGCGTGCCGCCGAAGCTCCACGCCGGGCGCGTCGCTCACATACGTAATGACGGACCGGATCTCGGTGTTGATCGGGAAAGACCGTGTGTTCTGCGGGTCGATGTAGCTCCGGCTCGCGTCGGGGCGGATCGTGGCGGCGCCGGCACCCCCCAAGCTACCCACCACGTCGTACACGTCGCTCAGAAAGTACGGCGTGGCGTCGACGACCACGCCCTCCTGGCCCTCGCTCTCCACCGGGAACGCGGCGATCACGGAGATGGGAAACGACTCTTCGACGGCGGCACTGGCGGCTCGGTCAGCCGAGCCCGCACGGTGGCGGTGGTTCCGAAGCACCATGTGCACCCTCTCGCCATGACGCTCGAAGTGGACTACGCCGCTGGGCCCGAGCTGCCCCCTGTCGAGCCCCGCGGTGCCGAGTCCCGCCGCGAGGGTGTTCAGGTAGAGCACCTCCTCGCCCATTCGCGGGATGGTGAGGAAGACCTTCCCGGTATTTTCCTCGTATCGGATCGGCAGGAGGCGATCGTCCGATTCCACGGCGATCGGCTGCGCGGCCGGAAGACCCGGCGCGGCAGGGCTCCCGCGCAGCGCTCCACACCCGGTGATCAGCACCGCGAACACGAGCGTGGGGATGGCGGAGCGAGCAGCGGGGCCGACGGATGAGTCGATCACCAGTCATCATCTCCGGGGAAGGGGAAAGGCGGGGGATGCGCCTCCAGAAGCTAGCATGTACCGGCGCACGTGCACAGAACCATTCCGCTCCGGCCCGAGCGGCCCGAGCGGGGCTTGCCTCCGGATAGCTACGGTCTCAATTTGACTGCCGGCGCATGAGCCAGTCTCCATTCCTTTCGCAGGCTCGTTCGGGTCCATCGAGCGAAGGGCGCCGGTCTGTCCCACGCAGCAATTCTCCCGTATACAGGGCTCCGGCCGGACACCGCGTCGACGAACCGGACGCGAATCCCCTGTGGAGCTCGGTTCGCTCAATCGCAGCAGCATCTCGTGCTCGTCTCACATGTTAAGCTCGGAGTGCCAGTCATGCCGATCGGGATTCGCGCTTTCCTGTATGCACTGCTCCTGTCCGCCGTCACCCTCCTCTCGGGCTGCGAGCCGGACGACGGTTCGACGACGGACGCGACGGCGCCCGGAGTGGATCTGGAAAATCGGATCGTCCGCGTGGGTGCGCTGAACGACGAGAGTGGTCCCGCCGCCTCGATCGGGCGTCCGTTCGCGGAGGGAGTCCGCCTGGCGATTCAGCACGCGAATTCCGGGGAGCTGGGAATCCTTCCGGAGGGATGGCAGGTGGAGCTGGTGGAGAGGGACCATGCGTACAATCCGCAGCGCTCCGTGCAGGCGTACAACGAGATCGAGGACGAGGTGCTCTTCTTCGCCGTAAGCTTCGGGACGCCCAATACGCTACCGCTGCAGCCGATGCTCGAGCGCGACAACGTCGTCGCCTTCCCGGCCTCGCTCTCCTCGCAGATGGCCGAGCACCGCTACACCCCCCCGATCGCGCCCTCCTACTTCATCGAGGCGCAGCGGGCGATGGACTGGGCGGTCGAGGATGCCGGCGGCGCCGACGCGGTCCAGGCCGGGATCGTCTATCAGCAGGATGATTACGGGCAGGACGGTCTCGAGGGCTGGCGGGCGGCGGCCGAGCAGCACGGCGTCAACATCGTCGCGGAACAGCCGGTGGCACCCGGCCAGACGGATATGACGGCGGTGATCTCCACTCTTCGCCAGCAGGGTGCCAACTACGTCCTGCTGACGACGCTGCCGAGCACCTCCGGACCCGTCCTGGGGACGGCCGCGCAGCTCGGCTACTCGCCCACCTGGATCGGCCAGACACCCGCCTGGATCGACGGCTTCTTCGATCCGGAGGTCATTCCGCCCGCCGTATTCTCCGACTTTTACTGGGTGATGGGCCTGCCGTACTGGGGCGAGGACGTGCCCGGCATGGACGCCCTGATGGACGTGCAGGAGCGCTTCGGCGCCGAGGGCTCGGCCGGGGATTTCTGGACCGTATTCTCCTATGTGCAGACGAGCATCGGGCTGGAGGCCTTCAGACGAGCGGTCGAG
>JBBDRR010000041.1:0-1655 GCA_040905395.1 Gemmatimonadota bacterium | reverse complement strand
ACGGAGCCGGACGCTTCTTTCTCCGTGTCGAGTTCCAGACCGAGGCGCTTGATGTCTCGCACGACGAGCTCGAAGTGCTCTTCGCCACCGAGATCGCCGAGCGCTTCGAGATGGACTGGCGGCTCTCCGGCCGGCGCAAACGCGCCGCGCTCCTCGCGTCGAGGACGGACCACTGCCTCCTCGACCTGCTGTGGCGCTGGCGTCGAGGCGAACTTGACGTCGATATCCCCCTCGTCATCTCGAACCACGACAACCTGGCGGACGACGTCGCGACCTTCGGGATCCCGTACCACTATCTGCCAGTCGCGAAAGGCAAGCGTCCCGAGCAGGAGGCAGCCATCCGCGCGCTCCTCGTCGAGCACGACATCGACCTGGTGGTGCTCGCGCGCTACATGCAGATCCTGAGCGGCGAGTTCATCGATGAGTACCCCAACCGGATTATCAACATCCACCACTCGTTCCTGCCGGCATTCGCCGGCGCCGATCCGTACGGCCGCGCCTTCGACCGAGGGGTGAAGATCATCGGCGCGACCGCCCACTACGCCACGGAAGACCTCGACGAAGGCCCGATCATCGAGCAGGACGTCGAGCGCGTGACCCACCGCGAGGGCCGCGGCGACCTCGTGCGGGTCGGCCGCGAGGTGGAGCGCTCCGTGCTCGCTCGGGCGGTGCAGTGGCACCTCGAGGACCGCGTGTTCGTGCACGGCAACCGCACGGTCGTGTTCCGCTAGCGACCGCCGGCCTCTCCCCCCATCGTGAGGGCGCTACGCGTAGGAGAGGTTCCGGTCGATCAGCGCCTTCGCGATGATGTTGCGCTGAATCTCGGACGTGCCCTCGACGATCATCAACTGACGTGCGTCGCGGTAGTGGCGCTCCAGCGGGTGGTCTTGCATGTACCCCTGCCCGCCGAGGATCTGGATCGCCTCTGAGGCGACCCGGTTCGCCATCTCCGTCGCGAACGCCTTCGCCACGGAGAGCATGTGGCCCTCGGCCGGGCCGTACCTGTTCTGATCCACGAGCCAGCAGCCCTGGTAGACCAGCAACTTGGCGGCCTCGATCTCGATGGCCATGTTCGCCAACTTCATCTGGATCGCCTGCAGGTCCGTGAGCGGCCCGCCGAAGGCGCGACGCTCTCGCGCGTAGTTCAGCGCGTACTCCGTCGCGCCCATCGCGAGGCCCACGCCACGGGCGCCGACGCACGGGCGGAGCGAGTTCAGGGTGGCGAGCGCCGCCTTCATCCCGAGCGGCTCGCCGCCCACCATCTGGTCATGCGGCACGCGCACACGGTCGAACGTGAGGACACCCGTCGGGAGACCTCGGACGCCCATCTTGCGATCCACGGAGGTGACCTCGAACCCCGGGCTCTTCGTGTCCACGACGAACGCCGCGATCGACCGAGGGTTCCCGGCCTCAGTCTTCGCGAATACGACTACCTGATCGGCGACGGGGCCGCCGGAGATGTACTGCTTCTGCGCTGTGATCACCCACTCGTCGCCGTCGCGCTCGGCGCGCGCCTGGAGACCGGCGACGTCCGAGCCGGCCTCCGGCTCCGTGAGGCAGAACGCAGCCTTGATCTCGCCCCGCGCGACCGGGCCTACGAAGCGCTCGACCTGGTCCTCGGTGCCGAAAAGTTTGATCGTGTGCGTCGCGAGGGC
>JBBDRR010000040.1:0-10090 GCA_040905395.1 Gemmatimonadota bacterium | reverse complement strand
CCCGGCTGCGGATGCAGCCGGGGCTCTCTCTCGAACCAGGCACGAGGTATCGGCTCGGATCCTGTACGTCACTCCGCCGACCGTGGAGCGGCCGCACGAATGCGCAGCACCGTTCCCCAGGGGTCTCTGGCCACGCCGCCTTCGGCGTCTCGCTGCACCGGGTGGTCCACCGCGGCGAGGCTGTCGAGCGCTCGTTCCGCGTCGCGAGCGGAGGGGACGAGAAGCTCCCACTCGAGCAGCCGCGCCTCGTCGTCTGCGGCCGGCTCAGCCCCCGCGGCCCACGTGTTCAGCCCGAGGTGGTGATGATATCCCCCCGCCGAGAGGAAGAGCGCGCCCGGGTAGTTCCAGACGACCCTGTCCAGGCCCAGCGCCTCGTGGTAGAACGCCGAAGCCTCGTCGAGGCGACCGACGTGAAGATGTACGTGGCCGATGGCGGTTCCCGCAGGCATGCCGGACCACGGTTCGCCGCCGCCCGCCGCGACGACGCTGGACAGGTCGAGCGGCTCGGTCGCCATCACCAGCTGCCGGTCCTCGTGCCGCCACGTCGAACGGGGCCGATCGGCGTACACCTCGATGCCGAGGCCGTCCGGATCCTGGAGATACAGCGCCTCGCTGACGAGATGATCCGACGCACCCGCACGGACGGCGATGGACGTGAGATGGGCGACGAAGCGCCCCAACGCCGCGCGGTCCGGAAGGAGGATCGCGAAATGGAAGAGGCCCAGGCGTCCGCGCCGGGGCACCGCGGCTGCACCGGGACGCTCGAGGAGCTCGACGACCGGCGGCTCGGCCTCGTGCGCTCCCAAGCTGACCGCCGATCCCAACTTCTCGAGCACCCGCAGGCCGAGCACTTGCTGGTAGAAGGCGAGGGATTTTTCCAGGTCAGCCACCTGCAGCCGCACCCGGCCCGGTCGCGTCGCGGCCGGAAGCCGGAAGCCCACGGGCGCGATTCCGTATTCGGTCTCGGCTTCGATTTCGTCTCGATCATTCATCGTTTCTCCCTCTATCCCGCGCTGACTCCCGGTACAGCCGTCCATACGAGGCCTCACTGGATCACGCCGCCGGGCGCCAGGGATCAGGCCTTCGGCTGCGGCCGCCCAACGCGCGTCGATCGGTCGTGAACACACCACATGATAACACAGAGCCGCGACCGAAGGGTCCGTCGGCTTTGCGCCATGGAGCACACGACAGGAGCGGCCCCGGTTGTGCTTCGCTCTCGGCCAACCCGCATTCTCGGACGCATCGATGGGACAATCGATGAACGCGGACATATGACGCGCAACACCGCGGCTTTCACGGCGGCACTGCTGCTACTCTGTTTGCGCCCGCTCGCGGGGCAGCCGGCGGAGGCTTTCTCGATTCTCGACGTTCAGGCGGCTGGAGTGCTGAACGTCGACTCCGGCGAACTGGGCGACCTCTGGCGCTCGAGGCACGGCTTCCTCGTGCGGCTGGCGACCCCGTTCTACATCGGCACCGGCGCCATCGCGGTCCAGCAAACGGGCTTCGGGGGGCGCCGACCGGACCGGCCCGACTTCCGGATGCGGACGGCCACGGCCGAATGGAACGTGGACGGCCAGTTCTCCCGCGGCGTCCGTGGCTTCGCCGGAGTTCACGCGGGCTCTACCGGGATGAGCTTTCTGGATGCGGAGCACCTCAGCGACAACACGGAGGAGAACGAATTCGTCGCCGGGATACAGGGGGGTGCGAGCCTCCGGCTGAGCGGTGGCCTCGCAGCCACGGCGATAGCCTCCCATCGAAAGGTGTTCACCAGGCATCCGCTCCGGCTCACGTTCCTGACCCTCGGGCTAGGCTACTCCTTCGCTACTCCGCGCGCCCTGCGCGCTTTCCTCGAGTGAGACGCCTCCTGAGGGGTGCGGCGTGCATCCTGTCCCTCCATTCCTTCGGCCCTTCCGAAGTTTCGGCGCAGAGCGGATTGGCCGGAGGCGACCGCGAGGTCATCACCCGCGACGATCTCGAGGCCGCGGGCATCCTGCGCGTGGTCGATCTGATGCCATGGATCGCCACCGCGGCTGGTGCAGTCGAAGGGCTCACGTGGATCGCGAGCATAGACGGGCTGCCGCCGGCGCACCTGCTCGGCGAGAGCCAGCCCGACTGGGCGATCGTCGTCGACGGACAGCCGGTGAATGTCGCGACACACGGTGCCGTCCTCCCCGAGCTGATCCCCGTCACCCTACAGCAGATCGACAGCGTGGTGGTGATCCGGTCCGCGGCGATCGTGGCGGGCCGCTTCGCCGAGCGCGGGGTCGTGCACTTTCACACCGCCGAAGTCCGGGCGGGGGCATCCGCCAGCGGCTCGTGGAGCCACGGCGCCGAAACGGGCGATCCGGGTCCGTATGCGTTCACCCCCCGCGCGACTCCGAACATCGACCGGTCGGGCCCGGACCGCGCGGGGGTCGCCGCGTACGGTGGCCGCGGCTGGGACGTCGAGGTAAGCGGCCGACGCATCCGTACGGCGGTGAGCGACTCGATCCTCTGGGCGATCTATGGCGAGAGCGCGCGGATCTGGAGCTACGCGAGGGGAGCCAGCTTCCGGATCGGCGCCGAGGCGCTCGGCGGTCGCCACGAGGTGCTCCTTGCGCGCCACATCCAGGTCGGCAACAGCTACCTGCCGGGTCTGGCCGATCTGGAGCACCCGCGAACCGACCGCTACCACGCCGGACTTGCAGGCGGCATGGCGGCGGGGGCAGGCGCGATCGGGTACCGGCTGACCCACGGATTGATCGCCTCCCATGTCCGTACCGAGTCACACCAGCTGCACGACATCGCTCGCTCACATGCGTCGGCCGAACTACGACTCCCGATCGGCTCGTGGTCGCTGATGGGCGGGCTCGCGGTGGACCTCGCGTCGCTCGAGCTGGGGTCGCCGACGGAGCCTACACGTGGTCTTCGTCGGGCGTTCCCAGCGGCCCTCGCCTCCCTCGAGCACCGCTCGGGCGAGCGGTCCGAGCAGCTCCTTATGGGTCTGCGCCGAAACGAGTGGGGCGTGGCGACACAGCTCGCCGCATACGTGCGCTGGCGGCTCGGGGGCGACCGAACGCTGAGCGGCTCGCTCAGCCTGGCGGATCCGGTCGGCGACGGCCTCGCCGACCCGACGCGGCCGTCCGTCCCGTTTGGCTCGCGCCCCTCGCCGCGACGGATCATGCGCGGCTCGATCGGCCTCGAGCAACGGCTTGGACCGATCCTCTCCCTCGACGTAGCCGCGGTCGCAGGACGGCTGTCCGGCCTCGCGGGTGACGAGGAGCCCGGCTCGGGCGCGGCACTCTCCGGGCCCGCGGACCATTTCGGAATCCACGCCACGCTCGAGTCTTCGTCGAACGGGCGCGTTCACGGCCGGCTTGCCTACCGCGGCACGAGGCACCTCGGCGGTGCGACCGCGCTCGCCGCCGTGCTCGAGACCGCCCCCCGCCACCGGCTCAGCGGGCGCCTGGCCTATCGCCTGCACCCGAGCTTCAGGCTCGGCGCGGGGCTGCTGCTGAAGTCGGCGGTCGAATGGCCAGCCGAAGCGTACCGGCGACCGGGCGCCGCCGGGCTGGACCCGATCTCGCGGCTGGACCTGTCGATCGAAAAGTGGTTCTGGAGCGGACGGCTGCGAACCCAGCTGATCGTCGCGAACGCATTGCAGGCGCCGGAGCGGTACCACCCCGCGGGTGCGGACTTCGCGTTGCGCTACTTCGTCGGGGCGGCGCTCGAGCTACCCGCCCGCCGCCAGCCCTGACGGGGCGCCAGGCGCATTGGAGAGGGCGGACACGTCATGAGCGGCGCAGGCGGTCGCGTCCGAGCAGCCGCGCTCGCACCAGCCGGACGAAGAGCGCCGCGAACTCGACCGTCGTGCCGTCGCCCGGCATCGTGATGCTCGCCGCCGCCGGGGCCGGGCGCAGCACCTTCGACATGGCAGGGTGCGGATTCCTCGCTGCGCTCGGGATGGACGTCGAGGGTATTTCGGGATGACCCAAGCGGTTGCGGCCCGCCTTTCAGCTCGGGCGTCGACCGTTCGGATGGACCTGGATCCCGTCGGTGCCCCCGTGAAGGATCAGCAGCCCGCCAGGCTGTCCGTAGCAGCGCATCAGATCGAGCATCATCGGCTCTTCCCCGCCCCAGGGATAGGAGTAGACGACGTCGAAATCGTCGAGCGGATGCCCGAGCTCGGGGTACGCCGAGTTGCCGTGGCCGATGGTGCCGTGCCGGCCATCGCCGGTGCTGGGGCGCCAGTCGTAGCCGGTGGGCAGGAAGCTGCCCGCGGCGAAGCGTGCCTTCGAGTCGTACCTCACCGCGAGGTCGCAGGCCACGTGGACGAGCGCGGGATCGAGCTCGATGCCGTAGGCTTCGAAGCCGATCAGGTCGGCCATGATCGTGATCACGCCCGTCGCGGAGCCCCACTCGAGAAAGCGGAGACCCGGCGCCCGCAGTGGCAGCAGCGCCTGCAGCACCCGCTCGTAATCGGCCGCGACAAAGGGGTGCCACTGCTGCTGACGGACCTCGGAGTCGAAGCGGTGCCAGATCTCGTGGCCCTCCTCGATCAGCGCGGTGAGTCGTGCGCGGAGCGCCGGGTCCAGCTCGATCCGGCGTGACGGTGCAGGGCGATCTACGAACCTCTCCAGAACTCGACCTCGTTATGGTGCGCGAACGGTGCACGTACGATGGAAATACGGAGCCGCCCAGTCGGAATTCGACAGCCGCTCGCCGGTCTGGCGGCATGAATGCAACGCGCCGACTGAGTTGATGCTTCAGCCGGCGCGTAGCTCATGGGGTACAGTGTACCCCTACGTCGAACGAAACGGTCGTCCTACTCGTTCAGGGGCTCGACGTTCTCGGCTCGGGGTCCCTTCGGATCCTGAACCAGGTCGAACTCGACTCGCTGACCCTGGGCGAGCGACTTGAATCCGCTGCCTCCGATCGCCGAGTGGTGAACGAAGACGTCCTTGTCACCTTCGTCGGGCTTGATGAAGCCGAAGCCCTTGTCGTCCATGAAGCGTTCTACTGTGCCTGTTACGCGAGCCATTTGCCGCCGTCCTTGTGCCGTGTGTGCGTTCATCCTACTCCGAGCGGTGAAGCAGGGTGCAAGGATTATACTCAATTTCGTCCGCGAAGGCCATTCCTGGCTGAAATCGATCCGAAATCGGCGTTGTTCGGGGGCCGTTCGACGGCAGTTGCGGGTATCCGTCACGGGGCTCCGGAGCTGCCCTCCGGCGTGGTTCGCACGGCCGGGCTCGCGCGGCCGAAGATGGATCTGTACTGTGGCTGGGAGAGCCGCTGGAGCCCCGCGGCGCCAACCCGAAGGGCAATCGCCGATGGTGAACGAATCTTCCGGCCAGGGATCCAGGCGCCGTGCAGGCGACTTCGACGAAGTAGTGGAAACCGAGGCACGCGTCAGCTCGCGCGAGGCGCTCCGCTTCCTCACCCGGGCGGGCAGGGCGCTCTCGACCTCGCTCGACCCCGACCAGACGCTGAAGCGGCTCGTGCAGCTCGCCGTACCGCGTGTCGCCTGCTTCGCGATCATCGACCTCGCGCGTGAGGACGGGCTGGTCGAGCGGGTCGCCTTCAGCCATATCGACAAATCCAGGGAGCCGCTCCTCGCGCGGCCCGAGCCGTTCAGGCCGGGGCCGGAGGGGCTGCTGCCGATCCAGCAGGTGCTGGACGAGGGCGTCGGGATGATGATCGAGCGGGTCGAGCGCGACTGGAGCGGAAGCGACGAAGTGCTCGAGCGGCTGCGACGCCTGGACGGACGCTCGTTGATCATCGTGCCACTGAAGGCGCGTGGCGAGACGTTCGGGGCGCTGACGTTCGGGTCGACGCGCACGGACCGCTACTATGGGGACGCCGACCTGTCCCTGGCGCGCGAGCTGGCCCGTAGCGCGGGCCTCGCGCTCGAGAACGCGCGGCTCTACCGGCGCGCGGAGCAGGCGATCGCGTCTCGCGACGAGGTGCTCGCCGTCGTCTCGCACGACCTGCGCAATCCGGTCGGGCGCGTGCGCCTCGCGGCCCAGATGCTGATCGAGACAGACCAGGTGCAGGAAGGAGCGCGGCGCACGCTCGGCATCGTGATCCGCGCCGCGGACGAGATGACGCGGCTCATTGGGGACCTGCTGGACGTCGCCCGGATCGAGGCGGGGACGCTGTCGCTCGAGCCCGCGCCGGTCGAGCTGCTGGAGCTTCTGGATCGGCTCCACGAGGCGCACGCGCCCGCTGCCGGCGAGAGGTCACTGGAATGGCGGGTCGAGCGACCTGCCGAGGGACTTCGGTTCCGGGCGGACGAGGGCCGGCTGCTGCAGGCGCTCGGCAACCTGGCGGGGAACGCGATGAAGTTCACTCCCGAGGGCGGCGAAGTGCGCGTCGAGACGGTGGTCGAGTCGGGCAGCGTTCGGATCGCGGTCCGCGACAGCGGCCCGGGGATGGACGCGACTCAGCTCGCGCACGTTTTCGACCGATTCTGGCAGGCAAGGCCGGGCGATCGGCGCGGCGCCGGGCTCGGCCTCGCGATCACCAAGGGGATCGCCGATGCGCACGGCGGGCGATTATGGCTGGAGAGCGCGCTGGGGAGCGGGACGACCGCCTGGCTGGAGGTGCCCCTCGATCGCTGATCGGCCCGACCGGGGAGCTTCCTCCGTTCAGAAGTGGACTTCGACCGCACCCTGGTCATCGACCGTCAGCGTCGGCCCCGCAGCGTGCGCCTTCTTCGAGACGCTGAAGTCGCGGAGCAGCACCCGCAGGTTGTCCGCCCCGGTCGCAATGTAGACGCCGCGCAGGCGGATCGCCGAGCGCATGGCATACGCCTCGATGCGCGCGATCTGCCGATCGAGCGATTCAGTGCCCACCCGGAGGATAGCGTCTGCGGAGGCCTCCCCTTCCGCGGCTGGGCCGTAGACGGGCAGGTGGGCCGTCGGACGCTTGGGGCGTGGAGTCGCATGCGCTACGTGCCATTCCGTGACCTGGTCATCCAACGGATCCTCCGGAGATGTCGACAGCTCGTGTTCTTCCGGGGTGAAGCCCGCGATCTCGTCATCGAAGACGAGGATCGGGAAGCCGGAACGGGGACCATGGTGCGCGGGATCCTCTCCAGGCAGGATGGCCAGGAAAACGTCGAGCGGCTGCCGGGTGCGCACAGCGTACGCCGTGAGTGCCTCTATCTGCGCGTCGAGGCCGTGTGGCCCTATCGCGAGAAGGCCGCCGAGCGTCTGGGGAGTGTGCGATCGCATACGCCTCCGGGTGCGATGAGTCACGGCCGATCGTGTTCGTACACTCGACGAGTGAGATCGTCGCGCAGAAGGACCGAGCGGCGGCGCGGTCCGGGAGCGCGGTCTCCGCATCGAGTGCCCCCATCGGAGAAAAGGAGTAACTTCGCTCGAGATCCGTGAGTTTTTCGCATCCGTCGCCTAGCCAGCTCCCGCTCCGAGACATCATGGCCCTCGACCCGGAAGTCCTCGATCAGCTCCTCGACACCGTCCGCGACTTCGTCACCACGCGCCTCCGCCCGCTCGAGGCGAAGGTAGCCGAGGAGGACGCGATCCCCGAGGACGTGCATCAGGAGATGCGAGAGCTCGGGCTCTACGGGCTCTCGATCCCGGAGGAGTACGGCGGGCTGGAGCTGACGATGGAGGAGGAGTGTCTCGTCGCGATTGAGCTCGGCCGCACCTCCCCCGCGTTCCGCTCCGCGTTCGGGACGAACGTCGGGATCGGGAGCCAGGGCGTGGTGATGTTCGGTACCGAGGAGCAGAAGGAGCGGTGGCTACCCGGCATCGCCTCGGGCGAGCTGGTCACGTCCTTCGCCCTCTCGGAGCCCGACGCCGGGT
The DNA here is from genome assembly GCA_040905395.1 of Gemmatimonadota bacterium. Lineage (GTDB taxonomy): Bacteria > Gemmatimonadota > Gemmatimonadetes > Longimicrobiales > Longimicrobiaceae > WHSP01. The sequence continues at coordinate 2,282 of JBBDRR010000040.1, read as the reverse complement.
CGGACGCCGGCGCGGTCCAGACCCGCGCGGTCCGCGACGGCGACGAGTACGTGCTGAACGGAGTGAAGCGGTTCATCACCAACGCCGACCGGGCGCAGCTCTTCACCGTGATGGCGCGGACCGACCCGGCCGTGCAGGGTGCGCGGGGAGTCTCGGCGTTCGTCGTGGAGCGCGACTCACCGGGGCTGTCCGTAGGCGCGCCGGAGAAGAAGATGGGACAGCAGGGCACCCACGTCTGCGACGTGTTCTTCGACGACGTGCGGGTGCCCGCGGAGAACCGGCTGGGTGAGGAGGGGCAGGGCTTCAAGCTGGCGATGACGGTGCTCGACCGCGGCCGCCTGCACATCTCGGCGATCTGCGTCGGCGCCGCCGAGCGCCTGATCGCCGACTCCGTCGCCTACGCCAGTGAGCGGAAGCAGTTCGACCGCCCCATCTTCGACTTCCAGCTCGTCCAGGGCATGCTGGCCGACATGAAGACCGAGGCGATGGCCGCGCGCGCGCTCGTGCTCGAGACGGCTCGGAAGCGCGACGCGGGCAGGAACGTCACACTCGAGGCTGCCGCTTCCAAGTACTATGCCTCCGAAATGGTCGGTCGGGTCGCCGACCACGCGGTGCAGATCTTCGGCGGGGCCGGCTACGTCGCCGATTACGGGATCGAGCGATTCTACCGGGACGTGCGGATCTTCCGCCTGTACGAGGGCACGAGCCAGATCCAGCAGGTGGTGATCGCGCGGGAGCTGAAGAAACGGGGGGAGTGAGCCCCAGTCGTCATCCCGACAGAAGCCGGGATCCAGCCGGTCCGAATTCGCGCTCCCTCAGAAGCTCCGCCCGATGCTGACGTGGAGCCGTCTCCCGCCATCGAGGTTCACTCCGAAGCCCGCTTCGGCGATGCCCATGGGGCTTCGCCAGACGCCGTCGATCTGAGCGCCGGTAAGCCATCTGGAGTCCTCGATACCGTGCGGATCGTCGGCCACCGCACCGGTCCGCACCCGCAATCTGGCGTGGCCGCTCAGGATGGGATACGCCGCTTCGGCGCCGAGGACGGCGCGGACGTGTCCCCGCTGCTCTCCCCACCGTAGCCCCGGCACGGCGTGCTCGTCGCCGAGCGCGGGCTGCACGTCGGCCGGCGCGTCGGGGCTGCTCCAGCGCAGATCCCCCGTCACCGCCAGCTGGACAGCAGCCAGGGGATGGGTACGCGACGCGCGCAACGCGGCCGTCGCGTATGAAACCGATCCCCACCGGAGCTCTCCCTCCAGCATGAAGGGAGAGCCGACGGTCGAGGCCTCGGGGTTGAGCCGGGAGAAGCGGACGAGGGGACCGTACGACAGGCCGCGAGGACCGTCCTCGACGCTCACCCACTCCGTCCGTGCGGCGGCGGTGACGAACTGATCGCTCAGGATGTACGGCAGTTCCAGCGCGGCCCATCCGCCGAGCCGGACGACATCGAAGTTGCCGATCGCATCCTCCAGGAAGAAGCGCACGTCGCGCTCCCGCGCGTGGAGACCAACGCTCCATGCGAGGGCGGATCGCCGCAGCGTCTGTATCCGCGCAGACATCGCCACCCAGCGATCGATCCCGTCGATCGACCCGGAGACGGTGAGCGTGGTGGGACGTGGCAGGAGCGTGGATTGGCGAAGGAGGGCGGCCCATGCGCGCGCACCGCGATCGTTCTCGTATCCCGCCCCGGCGGAGAGCGACGTCTGCGGCGGCGTATCCAGGCGCACGATCAGCGCGCTCCCGCCGGTAAGCGGGTCTTCCTCCACGCGCGGCCAGACCGCCTCGAACAGTCCTGAAGTGTACAGGCGGTCGACGGCTCGGAGTACCTCGGCCGGATCGTACCGGCCGGGCGCCGCGGCGCTCATCATCGCCCGCGCGAGCCTCGCCAGGGCGGAGTCGGGAGCCTCGACGCGCAGGACGGCGAAGCTGTCCGGCGGAAGCGGGAGGGGGCGCTCGCCACGGCCTCCGACCCCCGAGGCGGGTGGGAGACCGTGCCGCACCGCTTCGAGGCCGATCCGCATCAGCCGCGAAGGATCGTCGGGGAACGTCGTGGCGCTGAATCCCGGCTCGAGCTCCGGAAGCACGAGTGCGTCGGGCGGGGTCGGATCGCGCTGCGTATTCTCCTGCATCAGGTCGATCGCCCTCTCGATCACCGCCAGCGGAGACTGATCGTGGATCTCGACAGGCGGCCTGCCCACGTCGACGGCGATCACCCGACTTGCGCCGAGCGCCCTCGCCAGACCGGTCGGCACGTTGTCGACGATCCCGCCGTCCACGAGGATCCG
>JBBDRR010000039.1:8623-10269 GCA_040905395.1 Gemmatimonadota bacterium | reverse complement strand
AACCGGGTCGTGCCCGACACGCTTTTCAACAGAGCGAGCCTGCATCGTCCGATGCCAGTAGGCTCCTCAACTTCCACAGCGATCCCGACCAGAACCTTTTTGCCCTTCGCCCGGCCACCTTTCAGTCCTGGTTCCAGGCCACCAATGTAGGTTTCGTCGACTTGGACCCGGCCCGCCAGCCGCTCGCGCCCGGGCCGAACCGGTACCGACCTGAACCGGTGGAGCATTGCCCACGCGGTCTGATAGGACCCGATCTCCAGTGTGCGTTCGAGACTCAGCGCAGAGATGCCGTCCTTGCCTGTCGCAAACAGCCAGCAGGCAGTGAACCAGACGGTCGGTGACGTGCGCGTTCGGTCGAATATCGTTCCAGCTGTAACGGAGGTCCGCAATAGACACCCAGCGCACTTCAGGCGACCATCACCAATGCGCCAACAGGTGTGGTGTTGGCAGTTGGGGCAAACAAAGCCGTCCGGCCACCTCAACCAGCGTGCCAAGGTCGAGCGCGCGTTCCGCAGCCGGCCGCCGCCCGCTTGCCGCCGTCACCCCGCGGCTCGGCTCTCGAACCCGAGCTCCCGCAGCCTCTCCCGGAGCTCGGCGATGGTCACCATGTCGTCCTCGAACTCGACCTCCGCACATTCGTCGACATGGTTCGCAGCAGCATACAGCACCCCCGAGACGGAACGCAACGCCGATTCGACGCGCCCTTCGTCCTCTCGCGAGAGGCCCCTCACATGGAGCTTCTGAGTCGACATCTGGTCCTCTCCTTCGCTCGTTCCCCGGGCATCGCTCGACGCCTTCCCGGTGCACGGATCGAACCACTCCCGGGAATACCTCTTGCACCCGTCCACGCCCGAGCGACATCATTCGCAGTCACGCGGGAGAGTCGGATGACGAGCGCTGAGGACAGATCCTCCAATCATTCTTCCAGGCTCGCGGGGAAGCCGGAAGAGACGCCGCGTAAGAGCGAAAGTTGAGCGGGCAGACGCTACTCGTCGGCCTTGCCCATCCGGACGACGAGCTGGGCGCCGCGGGGGCGATTCGAGCTCAGAGGGCACGTGGCGACCGCGTCGTGATCGTCTGGCTGAGCCGGGGCGAACAGACCGAGGCGTTCGGTCCGCTCCCCATTGCCGAAGTCGGCAAACGCCGCGAGGAGCAGGGACACCGCGCCGGCGAGTTACTCGACGCCGAGACGATCTTCCTCGACTTCCCGGACACCGGGATCGTCCACGACAGGGACAACACGATCCGGATCGCGAAGCTGCTCTGCGAGCTCCGGCCGGATGGGTTGCTCACGTGGGGCGATGCCTGGGTTCGCGGGATGCGGCATCCAGACCATCAGGCGTGCGGGGGCATCTTCAGGGACGCGATAACCCTGGCCAGGATCGCGAAGGTGGTGGACCCTCTTCCGCCGCATCGCAGGGCCGTTCCGGTCTTCACCATTCGCGACGTACATTCAGGTATTCCCGCGGTGGGCGTCGACGTAGCTCCGCATCGTGACCGCATCTCGGAGCTTGCCGAGCTCTACTTCCACGGCGTCGGGTTCGGTGACCCCGAGTGGCTCGAGCGGCGGCTGAAGGATACCGGGTCGCGCTGGGGTTTTGAGTACGCGGAGGAGTTCGATGCCTGGGAGTCCCGTGCCGGCCCCT
>JBBDRR010000039.1:0-8613 GCA_040905395.1 Gemmatimonadota bacterium | reverse complement strand
CCCTGTCCTTCGCTGCTCCCTGTACCTCCGCTCGATGGGGTTCCTCACCCGGAACGGAGGGAGCGCAGGTAGCCCGTGGCTCATCGAAGGGATTGAAACCGGAGCTTCGTCGTCGGCGTAAGGTACAGGCAGGCGCTCCGGCCGGCGCACGTCACCCCCACTATTACCCCCCACGCCTCCGATGCCCGAAAAGACACCCAAGCCGCTGCTCGCGATCGATCCGAGGACCTGGGAACATCCGGCCGATCGGGCCGCCCTGAACGCGCTGCGGAAGTTGCCCGGCTTCGACGAAATCCTGAAGAAGCTCTTCGGGTTCTTCGGCGAGAAGCCCGTCCGGCTCGCGTTTCAGGCGAACGCCGTCAAAGCCTCGCCGACGCAGTTCGCGCGTGTGCATCGACTCTACGAGCAGGCCGCAGCAGCGCTGGACGCCCCCGCGCCGTACCCGGTCTACGTGTCGCAGACGCCGATGGTGAATGCCGGTGCCTACGGGATGGAGAAGCCGTTCATCATCATCAATTCCGGGATGCTCCTGCTGATGGACGACGACGAGCTCCAGTTCGTGCTCGGTCACGAGATCGGCCACATCATGAGCGGCCATGTGCTCTACACGACGATGATGGTGATCCTCCTGCAGCTCGCCGAGCGCGGGTTCCCCATCGTCGGCCTGGCGGCACGCGCGGTTCTCATGGGCCTCCTCGAGTGGTATCGCAAGGCGGAGCTCTCCAGTGACCGGGCCGGAATTCTCTCGGTACAGGATCCCGAAGTCGGAATGCGGGCGATGCTCAAGCTCGCGGGCGGCGGCAACGTGTCGGACAGCAACCTCCCGGAATTCATCCGCCAGGCGGACGAGTACCGGGATACGGGCGATCTCGCCGATCAGGTGTTCAAGGTTCTGAACCTGCTCGGCGCCAACCACCCGTTTCCGGTGCTTCGCGTCGCGGAGATGCGTGACTGGTTCCAGAGCGGCTCTTACGAGCGGATCCTGGGCGGCGAGTATCACCGGCGTGGGGAACCCGAGCCGGCATACTTCGACGACCTGGCGGCGGCGGGGCGCTCGTACGCCGACAGCGCTCGTGCTACCTTCGGTTCGGCAGCCGAAGCGGCCCGCCGCATGGTCGACTCGGTATGGCGACCGTGAGCGGGTTCCCCTCGCCGCCTCGCGCCCCTTCACCGGCTTTCGCCGCACCCGGCCGAAGTCGTGCATTGAAGCGCAGTTGAGCCGCGACGCACGGGCCGGACGTCGGCCGCGTCGGCTCCCGCAGAGGGAGTACCTGCTTCCCGCCGGCATCAGAGAATGGCAGACAGCGTCGTAAGAAGAGTCACCTGGCGCACCGCGGACGCCGCGCAGCTCATCGTGCTGGCCCTCTTCTTCTTCTTTCTGTGGCGTTTTTTCTGGATGGTGTACACGGCGATCTTCATCGCGCTGATCGCCATCCTGCTCGCGATCGTGCTGCACGCGCCGGCGAAGTATCTCGCCCGCTGGATCCCCTACAAACTCAGCTTCGGTCTGGTGGTCACGCTGTTCCTCGTCACGATGGCGGGGCTGCTGGTGGCGATCATTCCACAGATCCTGGACCAGGTCGGGCAGCTTGCGCGGCAGCTGCCGAACGCTCTGAACCAGGCGGGCGAGTGGCTGTCCGTACGGACGGGCATCGAGCGCAACGCCGAGCTCGTCCAGACGGCGAACGAGCAGCTCGGCGAGTTCATCGGACGCTTCGTGCCCCTCGCGTTCAACTTCATCACCGCGATCATCGGCTCCACCGCGATCCTGATCCTCGCGATCTTTCTCGCCTACGAGCCTCGAGTCTACCGCGACCTGGTGATCCGGATCAGTCCGCCGACCAGTCGGCCGAGCGTCGCGCGGGTTTACGACGAGGCAGGCGGAAGTCTGCGGATGTGGGTGCTGGGGAAATCGCTGTCGATGGTGGCGGTGGGCATCGCCGTATGGATCGGGCTCGCCCTCTTCGGCATTCCCGGGGCGCTCGCGCTGGCGGCGCTGGCCGCCATCCTCGAGTTCATCCCGAACCTCGGACCCACGATCGCCGCGGCCCCGGCGATCGTCGCAGCCTTCCTAATCTCTCCCGCGACGGCTTTTTGGGTGGCGATCTTCTACTTCGTGCTCCAGCAGATCCAGAGCGCGCTCACCGTGCCCCTGGTCGAGAGACGGGCCGTGAACATCCCCCCCGCGGCGCTCCTCATCTGGCAGCTGATGCTCGCCGTCGGATTCGGCCTCCTCGGCCTCTTCGTCGCCACGCCACTGCTCGCCGTCGTCGCCGTGGCGGGCCGGATTCTGTACGTGGAGCCGAGCGAGGCGCGCTACGCCCACGACCGGCGCGGGATCGACACCGAACCCGAAACCCTCGCGGTCACTCAGGCCGAAGGAGAGTCGCCATGACGGCTCCAGCCATCGATTCTCATTGACTTTTCGGGTCCACTTACTACACTGGTATTCGCGTTCTGCACCGCCGTACCGGATGCGCTCGTCGGGACCCCGAGACAGATCTCGAGGTCTCCTTTTTTCGACTTCGGCTCCTCGGGAGGGTCGTCGTGGTTGAGATTCAGATCAGCGAAAACGATCGGCTGGATTGGGCACTGAAGCAGTTTCGCCGTCGCATGATCCGCTCGGGCCTCTTCAAGGACATGCGGCGGAAGCGCTTCTACGAGAAGCCGAGCGAGGCGCGTAAGGCGAAGGAAAAAGCGGCCGAACGCCGCAAGCACAAGGATCAGAAGCGCGAGCACCGAGCGCGACAGCTGTGACATCTGCGCGATGGGCGTTCGGCCTGTCGCGAAGTCATGCCTCCGGACCCACCGTCGTCCTTCCTACCCATCTCCACTCGTCATCCCGGCGAAAGCCGGGACCCGGGCCGCGCTCGGCATCCACTGGATCCCGGCGTGCGCCGGGATGACGTGGCCGCGGGTCCTCAGAAACACGCGCCCCTCAGAACTCCAGGAGCGCGAACGGCTCCCTCCCGTGAAGGCGGCTCCTTCCGCCGAGCGCGGCGATCTCGATCAGGAAGGCGACCCCAACGACCGTGCCGCCGAGCTCCTCCACGATGTCGACGGTGGCCCGGGCCGTCCCGCCGGTGGCGAGCACGTCGTCGACGATGAGCACACGCTCGCCCCTCGCGACCGAGTCGAGGTGCATCTCGAGGTGATTCGATCCGTATTCGAGCTGATACTCGCGGGACCGCGTCTCGCGCGGGAGCTTCCCGAGCTTCCGGACGGGCGCCAGGCCGGCTCCCAGCGCGAGCGCGAGCGGCGCGCCGAAGATAAAGCCGCGCGACTCGATCGCTGCGACGCAGTCGATGCCCCGGCCTCCGTACCGTTCGGCGAGTACGTCCACAACTTCCTGGAGCGCCGCCGGTTCGAGCAGCAATGGCGTGATGTCGCGAAAGACGATCCCCTTCGAGGGAAAGTCCGGGACCGGGTGGATCAGCTCTCTGATCTCTCGCATCATCTGCCAGGGTACGGGACAGCGGCTGACGGGGACGGCCGGGCCTTCGCCCGGGCTTCCCATGCCGCTCGGCCAAGCTACTCCGGGAGCCCGGCGGCGTCCATCCATACTGTTCGTGGGCGGTACCTCGTACCAGGCGGTGCGGTGTGTCCTCGACGCGGCGCCCGCGGCACGGCCGTTGCCCATCCTCTAACGGGACAAGACTTTAGACCCAGCGGAGGAGTTATCATGGGCAAGCAGATGGAAGGCGACAACCGGGAGCGACGGAAGATCGCGAAGGAAGCCCGCGAGGAGGGAAAGAAGCCGAGTGAGATCGGGGCGACCCTGGGTGCCAGCAAGCAGCGCACGGAGGCGCCGGACGGCGCGTCTCATCAGGAGCGAATCGACCAGAAACGGGAAGGAAAGCAGCAGACCCTGACGGAGAACACTCCCGAGGCGAACCCGGGCAATCGGGATCCGGATACTCTCGATCGCGAGCGACATCCGCGGCTCTGATTCGCGAGACCGCGGCGGTGGGTTGTCACACCAGATTCAACGCATGACAACGTGGGCGGGTAGGTTTCTGCTGCGGCTGAAGTCGACGTTCGTGAGGTCGAGCCCGGCGATGCGGACGGCGTCGAGGTCGGCGTCGGTGAAGTCCGCACCGGCGAGTTGCGCCCCGCGGAGATCCGCCTCGATCAGAAACGCCTCGCTGAGTCGGGCGCCGCTGAGGTTGGCGGCCGATAGATCAGCCTGGATGAGATTCGCCCGCCCGAGATCGGCTCCCGTCAGGTCGATGCGCGCCGCGCGTGCGCGCGACAGGTCGGCAGTCCCGAAATCGGCATTCTCGGCGACGGCGCCCTGAAGGCAGGCGTGGCGAAGGTTGGCACCTCGCAGGTCGCAGCTGTCGAGTCTCGCCTCGGTGAGATCGGCGCAGTGCAGGTTGGCTTCCCGCAGCACCGCGTCCTCGAGGTCGGCCTGGCGAAGATCCGCATGGGAGAGATTGCATCCGAGGAGGCCCGCTCCCACGAGAGTGGTCCTGCGCATCCTGACCGGCCGGTGGTCACCCCCGCTACGGAGGCAGTTCGCATCCCGCAGGTCGGCGCCGGTAAGGTTGGCGCCGCTCAGATCGCAGGCGGAGAGGTTCGCCTCGATCAAGCGGGCGCCGCGAAGGTCCGCGCCCACGAAGCTCGTGTCGCGAAGGATCGCACCCGTGAGATCGACACCCGGCAGGCTCGCGCCGCTGAGGTCGATCCCGGTCAGGTCCACGCCGGCGAGGCTCGATGGGTCTTCCTCCCAACGCAGCAGTGCTTCCTGCCTGGTGAGCCTGAGAGGGCGTGTGTCGGTATCGACTTCGTCAGCGGACCGTCGGGAAATGAGGAAGAGTGCCCGGTCGACGAGGGAGAGATTCATGATGGGCTCCCGGGGAGAGAACGCCGCCACCAGTGGAGGACCGGCGGACCGGCTCAGGAACTGCGGAAAGGAGAAGGCTCTTCGATATGAAACCCTCCATCGTCAAGAAACGTTCCCGTGCGGAGGCAATCGCGGTCGGATAGGGGGCACGGATGGGAGCCGACGCTCCCATCCGTACGAGACTATTCGAGCGCAGCGTCGAGCTCGACCTCCAACCCCGTCAGAGCGCGCGAGACCGGACATCCCTCCTTGGCGCCATTCGCCGCCTCCTGAAACTTGGCGGAGTCCATCCCGGGCACCTCCGCTCGGGTGGTCAGCTTCATCCTGGTGATGGTGAAGCCCTCGCCGACCTTTTCGACGGTGCACGCCGCATCCGTGCGCACTCTCTGCGGCGAGTGACCGGCTTTTTCGATGAACAGCGAGAGTGCCATGCTGAAGCAAGCGGCGTGGGCCGCCGCGAGAAGCTCCTCGGGATTGGAACCCGCGTCCTCCGCGAACCGCGAGCCGGCCGTGTACGCCCCGTCGACGGCTCCGCTCTCTCCTTTGAAGCTTCCCTTCCCCGCTTGCAGTCCGCCCTCCCATGTAGCGCTCGCTTTACGTGTCGGCATCGCGACCTCCTCGGTTCGTGAGATGAATGCGCGTATCAGCGCGGTGATGGTACTTCTGTACAGCCTCCTTCGGCGGTCCTTCCCGAACCGCGGGCGACCGGATACCCTCATCGTGTGCCGGTGAACCGCGAGGGCGCCCCTGCTCGCTGCCGCGGCTCGTCGGCCTACGTACGGCCGTCTCCGGACCGATCGAGTCCCCAGATCGAGGGGTTTGCCAGCTCGACGCTGTTCCCGGCCGGATCCCGAAGGTACAGCGACGATCCACCCGACGGCCAGGCGATCTCGGCCTCGACGGCTACACCGCAGACATCGAGGCGCGCTCTCCACGCCGGCAGCTCGTCGCCCGGAACGGAGAACGCGACGTGGCCAGCGCCCGAGGCACCGTGAGGAGGGACATCTCCGCCAGGCAGGTTGGTCTGATCCGGATTGAACAGTAGGAACACCCCGCTGCCGCACCGGAAGAAGACGTGCCGCTCATCCGCCCGGCTGAACGGCTCGAGGCCGAGCACCTCTTCGTAGAAGCTGGCCGCGGCCGCCAGCTCGCGCGCGTAGAGGCAGGTCTCCAGAACGCCCGCGATGGCAGGCGGTGGTCGCGTGGTCATCTCGGATTCACGCTCCACGCCCTTTCGAGCACCCGCATCACCATCCCCGAGACGAGGGCGCTCGCGGGCGCGGCAGCGTCGAGCAGGTCGGCGTTCTGGAAGAAGCTGGCCAGAACGGACGGATCATCGAGCAGCAGCCTCGCCGCTCCGTCGGAGTCCTCATCGAGCAGGGGCTGGAGAATGGCGGAGATCCGGATCGTCGCCGCCTCCGCGGCAACCCCTGCCGCAGGGCCCGTGAGGTGGACGAACACGGCCTCGACGAATTCCACGAGCTCCGGGGCGTCCGCGGCGAGAAGCGCCAAGGCTTCCGGCAAACCCGCCGTGGGTCCCCGCTCAACCATCGTTTTCCCTGTCGGACCGCCAATTCACTGGAGCTTTCCTTGCAGTGCGGGGTAAGGTGACGGGAAGTCATAACGCCCCGCAGGGGCACATCACACCGAACCCGAAATCGGAGGGACATCATCGCCGCACAGAGAACCCGAGTCAACGATCAGATCCGCATCAGCCCCGTCCGCCTCATCGACGCCGAAGGAGCCCAGCTCGGTGTCGTCCCCCTCGAAGTCGCCCGTGAAAACGCCCAGGAAAGTGGCCTCGACATGGTCGAAGTCGCGCCGAATGCGCGGCCGCCCGTCGTTCGCCTCATGGACTGGGGCAAGTTCCAGTACGAGGAGAACAAGCGCTCGAAGGAAGCGAAGCGCCGACAGCACACCGTCGACGTCAAGGAGGTCAAGCTACGCCCGGCAACCGAATCTCACGACCTCCAGGTGAAGCTGCGGCATGCCCGCCGCTTTCTGGATGCGGGCAAGAAGGTCAAGGTGACCGTCCGGTACCGCGGCCGCGAGATGCGCCGGCCGGAGCTGGGATTCGAAATGCTCAACCAGATCGCCGACGAACTGGACGATCTCGCGGTCGTCGAGAGCCGGAGCGGCCGGATCGAGTCGCGTCAGCTTACGATGATGCTCGCGCCAGAGTCGCCCGGTGGGACGGTTCAGAGCGCCGCCAGCTAGTGGAGTCCTTCGTGAAGGAGAGCGAAGAGCCAGGCATCTCGAAGGTAAAGCTCGCGATTGGAGCCGCCAGCCTCTTTCTCTTCGTCGTCGGCGTCAAGCGCACCTTCCGCACCGAGGAAGGGGCCACCTTCGAGGGATTCGACGAGCTTCCGCCCACCGGTGCCGAGTCCCGGCTCCAGCCTGATCCGCCACGGAAGGGCGGCCTGCCGATGAGTCGACGCAACCGACGCACCCGCTGAATTTCCCGCGGCGCAAGCCGGAATCCAGCGACCCGCCGCGATCTTCCGAGTACCGACTCTAGATTCCCGCCGCGCCGGAATGACGGAAAACGGCTCACATCCGGAAGAAAAGAACCGGGCCCAGGGAATGTAAACCTGGACCCGGTTCGTCTCGACTTCACCGGCGGGTTCCGACCCGATCGAGGCGCCGTCCCCCTTCCGGTCCCTACCGAACTTCGATCAGTTGAACACCGGAGCCTGCGCCGCTGCGCAGCCGGTCCCCCGAGACTCGAGACTCAGGTTCTCGTTGATATTGTACTCGTCACTCGGCAGGAGCACGCGGACGGCGCCTCCGAGGACGTAGGTGGCGTTCTCGTTGATCCAATCACCCTGCAATCGCGGGAACCAGAGCTTGTCCGGGTTCTGGATCTTCGTCGACCAGAAGCGCCCCTCGAGCCAGAGGGCCCGACGACGCTCCTCGATAATCATGTCTTCGACGGTCGACTGTGTCGCACCGGCCGCATAAGCCCCCTGAACGCGGGGAAGGCCCGCCGCGTCGCGGACTTCGTTGACGAATGCGATGGCGGCAGCCTGGTCGTTGTTCGTCTCGTTCGCGTGCTGCGCCTGGATCAGGCGCATCTCGAGCCAGTTGACGAGAGGGATGTCGTCGGCGAACGCGGTGAACTTGTTGACGATGGGGGCGGGCCCACCCGCGGTGTTCCCGATCCTGTGCTGCACCCTCGTGTCCTCGACCGTTCCAGGGTCCGCCGTGGTGAGCGGGTATCCCGCGTCCGTCACGGCTCGGCCGGTGGACGCGTCGATGGCGAGATCGAGGTAGCCCGTGAAGGGAACCGGATCCGGCCATGGAGCACCGGTAACCGGATTGTTGCCCAGCGAAGTGATCCCGTACGGCACGTCCTGCGTCTTCAGCCGAACGGGGCCCTGGAGAAACCCAGCCGCCTGCTGCGCTCCGCCCTGGAATGCAGCGACGCTGTTCCGGCGGTCCTCGCCCTCCTCGCGCAGTACCCAGGCCATGAAGCCGTCGGGCACCTGGGCCGCATCAGCGGCCGCGCCCGCCAGATCGCCCTTCGACCACTTTATCCGAGCGCTCAGCCCGAGCGCCATCTGTCGGACGCTGGGCGTGATGGTACCCTGATCGACCGTGAGGGCGTAGTCACCCGTCTGCGCGAAATGCGTCTGCGCCCGGCCGATCCACTCCAACGCCAGATCCAGCGTCTGCGTCGGCGTCATGAGCGGACCAGCGTCGATCGTCATCTCGCAGAAATGCTCTCCGAAGACGCCCAACGTCGCGCCGGTGTAGAGCGCGGCCTC
>JBBDRR010000038.1:0-1695 GCA_040905395.1 Gemmatimonadota bacterium | reverse complement strand
ACGTACGCGTTGAGCAGAGGCTCGCGGACCAGGGGGAGATGCGGGTTGATCTCCGAAGCCATCGTGTCGCCGATCTCGCGCTCGCGATCCTCCGAGATGCACCCCACCAGGGTGAGCGGCACGAGCGTGAGCAGCACCATGACGCGCGGCAGAACTTCGGACGAACGCAACCGCGGCACCCGTACCGAAGCGGATGCCGCGACTCTCCGACGGACCGACGTGCGCAGCGTCAACGGTTGGGCGCTGCCGGAAGCTGGCTCACCCGAGTCCTGAACTGCGCATACGACTGACTCGTGGTCGTCAGTCGCTGAAGCGTCGACGCCGGGATCTGCGCGATCGCCGCACGGGTGTTGTCGATCCGCTCCTGCGTCGTCGGGTGAGTCGAGAACCACTGTTCGACGCTACCCGGATTCCGCTCCCGCTCGGCCATGAGCGTCTCGAACATCGTCACCAGTCCGCTGGGGTGGATTCCACTGGCGATAAGATACTGGATCGCAGTCTCGTCCGCCTGCCTCTCCGCGTCACGGCTGTACCCGGCGAACACGGCCGTGCCGATGACCTGCGTCCCCACCTGTTCGATTCCCGAGGGGTTCCGGCCGAGAAGAACGCCATAGATCACCGCCAGACCGACGTTGGCGTTCTGCGCGCGCTGGACCTGCTCGATCCCGTGCCGATGTACCACGTGCCCGATCTCGTGTGCCAGCACGCCGGCGAGCTCCGACATGTTCGCGGTCCGCTCGATGAGACCACGGTTCACGTAGATGTGCCCGCCGGGGACGGCGAAGGCGTTGACCTCGGGGGCGTTCACCACGTAGAAGTTGTAGCGAATCCCGCGCGGATCGGCGCGCTGCGAGATCTCGTTCCCCAGCGCGTTGATGTAGTTGACCACCGACTGGTCCCTGACCAGCGGCAGTTGCCTGGCGAGCTCGGCCGCGTACTCGTCCCCTAGCTGAACTTCCTGCTGGGTGGTGATATTCGGAGCGCATCCGGCGCTCAACGAAACGGCGCCGGCCAGCGCGACCGCGCCCACGGTCCGCCCCGCATCTGAGAGGAAGGAAAGCATATGGCGTCTCCGGCTTCGGGTTCGGTATCGAAAATGGTGCTCGAGCCTCCACGGTCGAGCAAGACTCGGACCATGTACGTACCTTGCTAACCACGCGTGACGCCAAGGAGTTGCGGGCCCTCAGGTCGCGCAGGGGAAGGCAGGAGTCCGGACGTTTCATTGCCGAGGGTGTACGGGTGATGGAGGACCTCCTGGCGTCCGATCTCGCGCTTCTCTGGGTAGCATGCTCGTCCACTCTGGGAGACAGTGACCGGGGTTCGGCGCTGCTCACGGCCCTGCGGGAGCGGGAGGTTCCGACCCGCGTCCTCAGCGAGCGCGACTTCGCACCCCTGGCGCTCACCGAATCGCCGCAGGGTATTCTGGCGGTGGTGGGTATCCCCTCCGTCCGGCTCGAGGACATCGATCTGAACAGCGCGCCCGCCGTCGTGCTGATGCTCGACGCAGTTCAGGACCCTGGCAACTTCGGCACCCTGACGCGCTCTGCGGAGGCATTGGGCGCCGCCTGTGTCGTCGCGCTCGGCGGCACCGTGGACCCATGGAATCCCAAGGCGGTCCGCTCCGCGGCCGGCTCGTCGTTACGGCTGCCTGTCGTCCAGTCCGATTGGACTGCTGCGAGCGAGTACCTCCGAGAC
>JBBDRR010000037.1:0-1703 GCA_040905395.1 Gemmatimonadota bacterium | reverse complement strand
CCGCGGGCGCCGCCTGGCTCGCCGGCCGCACCACCAGCGGCTGCAGCAGGCCGTTCGCGCGGATGGACGCCTCCAGCTCCGCGAGCTGCTCGACCGCGAATTCACGCCGCGGCTGGAGAGGATTCGGTGTGATCGTGACCACCGCGACCTTCCGGTACCCCTCCGCTTCGTTCGTATCCTCCGGCATGTACTCGCCGAGCAGGGCACCGAGCCCCTTGCCGAGACGCGTCTTCTTCTTCGCGTCCGTCCCCCCGTTCACCGGATGGACCTCTCCCCGCGGCATCAGCCCTCGCCTCCCGCCGCGAGCGGCACCTCGTCCGACCCGGGCGTCGCCGCCTTCTGCCGTGCGATCACTTCCTGAGCGAGCGCGAGATAGCTCTTCGCTCCGACCGAGACGATGTCGTACAACACGATCGGCTCCCCGAAGCTCGGCGCCTCCGCGATTCGCACGTTGCGGGGGATCGCGGTGCGGAACACCTTCGGACCGAAGTACTCCTTCGCCTCCTCCGCGACCTGGCGGGAGAGGTTGAGGCGATTGTCGAACATGGTCAGGAGCACACCCTCTATCTGCAATCCGGGATTGAGGTTACGCTGCACGATGCGGACCGTGTTGAGAAGTTGGGAGAGCCCTTCCAGCGCATAGAACTCACACTGGATCGGGATCAGCACCGCGTCCGCGGCAGCAAGCGTGTTCAGCGTCAACATCCCCAGAGACGGAGGCGCGTCGATCAGGATGAAATCGTACTCCTCCCGAAGCGAGCCGAGCGCATCGCGCAGGATCGTTTCCCGTCCCTTCCTGTTGACCAGCTCCACCTCGACGCCCACCAGATCGCGCGTAGCGGGCAGCACGTCGAGAAAGGGGAAGTGAACCTTGTGCACGATCACCTCCCGCGCGGGCGTCCCGTCGACGAGAACGTCGTAGATCGACCGCTCGACGCTCTCCTTGGCGATGCCGAGGCCGCTCGTGGCGTTCGCCTGAGGGTCGATGTCGACCACGAGCGTTCGCTGCTCGGCGACGGCCAGACACGCGCCCAGATTGATCGCCGTGGTCGTCTTGCCGACGCCACCCTTCTGGTTTGCTATTGCGATGATGCGGGCCACGCGCGCCTTCGGCTGGAGGTCGAGGGTTTCGGGGAGGCGGAATATACCGCGCTCGTACGGCGGAGTCCAGCGTGCCGCCCACGGAATTGTTCCACGTGGAACAGGCCGGAGCAACGTCTCAGCCGCCCCGCTCCGCTGCCGCCCGCCCGCGCCGCTTCCGAACTTCCATCACCAGGTTCTGCAGGTCGCTCGGTGAGATGCCGGGCACGCGGCCTGCCTGCCCGAGCGTGCGGGGGCGCACCCGTTCCAGCTTCTGCCGGGCCTCGGTGGAGAGCGTCTTCAGCTCGGCGTACGCCAGCTCCTCGGGAAGCTCGAAGTCGTCCTGTCGCCGCAGGGCCTCCGCCCGCTTCCGCTCCCGCTCCAGGTAGCCGGCGTATCGCAGCTCCATCTCGACGCCGGCGAGCACCTCGTCCCGATCGTGGGCCGCGCTGACCTCCAGCGGGTTCTCGCCGATCGCCTCGAGAACCGCCATCAGCGACACGTTCGGACGCCGGAGCAGCGCGCTCACCCGGACGGACTCGCTGAGCGGTGCCGAATCGGCCGCCAGCAGCACGGGGTTGATCGTCTCCGGGGTGACGTTCGTCGACGACATCCACGTGGAG
>JBBDRR010000036.1:0-10410 GCA_040905395.1 Gemmatimonadota bacterium | reverse complement strand
TCCGCGGCCGGTTCGTCGTTCCGGCTGCCTGTCGTCCAGTCCGATTGGACTGCTGCGAGCGAGTACCTCCGAGACGAGCGGTTCGCGCTGTACGGAGCCGCAGTGGAGGGACGACCGGTCGGGGAGGTGCGGGGGGAGCGGGTGGCGATCGTGGTCGGTAACGAGGGGGCCGGCCTCTCCGGGGCCGTGCAGGCGACGGTGGACGATCTGGTCGGCGTCCCCCTCAGAGGTCGGGCGGAGTCTCTGAACGTGGCCGCTGCGGCGGCGATACTTCTCTACGAGCTGACGCGGTGAGCGCCATGCCCGACCTTCTGATCTGGATCTATGCCGGCGTGCTGGGTGCGGCGTTCGGCTCCTTCCTGAACGTATGTATCACCCGATGGCCCGAGGGGGATTCGGTGGTCGCACCCCGATCCCGATGCCCCGGATGCGGTCACGAGATAACCTGGGTCGAGAACATCCCGGTTTTGAGCTGGCTCGCCCTGAGGGCGCGCTGCCGGGGGTGCGGCGAGCCCATCTCTCCCCTCTACCCGGCCGTCGAGCTGGCGACGTCGCTCATCTGGGTCGCCGCCGCAGTTCGCTACGGCGCGTCCTCGCAGGCCCTCATCGTCGCGGTCTTCTTCACGCTTCTACTGGGGATCGCGGTCACCGACGCACGAACGTACATCATTCCCGACGAGTTCTCGCTTGGCGGCCTCGTCCTGGGTCTGCTCTTCTCCATCGCGCCCGGTGGTCTCACCGTCGTTCAGTCAGCGGCCGGTGCGGCGCTCGGCTTCGGGCTCCTCTACCTGACCGCCCTCCTCGGAGAGTGGTGGATGAAGAAGCCGGCGATGGGGGGCGGGGACATCAAGATGATGGCGATGGTGGGCGCCTTCCTGGGCCCGGTCGGCGCCGTCCTCACCATCTTCCTCGGCGCTCTCTTCGGCACCCTGATCTTCCTCCCGATTTCCCTCCGCACCAGGAAGCTCGTTCCCTTCGGGATCTTCCTCTCCGTCGGCGCTGCGGCGACCGAGGTGTGGGGGAGCCAGCTGGTCGAGTGGTATACGCGAAATGTCCTGGGGTTTTGAGCGGCTGGGTCGTTCGGGAAGGATGGATGGTCAGAAGCGATCGACGCGGAACGGATCGAGCTCGTAACCCGGGTCGTTGCCGAGCGCCAGCGCTCCGACGAGCTGGCCGGTGAGCGGCCCGAGTAGGATTCCGTTGCGATAGTGGCCGGTGGCGTAGAGCAGCTCGGGATGAATGGGATCGGCCCCGAGGATGGGCAGCCCGTCCGGGGTACCCGGACGCAACCCCGACCAGTGCGAACCGACAGGGAGGTGCGCGAGGCCGGGTACCATCTCCAGTGCGATCGAGATGATGCGGTGGAGCCCGGCAGGGGTGACGCTCGTCCTGAACCCGGTGCTCTCCACGGTGGTCCCGGCGATGAGCCGCCCGTCCGACCGTGGAACGAGGTAACCTCGCGGCGAGCCGGTGACGTGACGCAGGAGGGGCGGGGAGGCGGTGAGGCTCATCAGCTGCCCGTGGACGGGCGCAACGGGCAATGATCGCGGAAGCCCCTCGAGCAGCCCCGACCAGCTCCCGCCGGCGACGACGATCCGCTTCGCCTCGACGCGCTCGCCGCTATCGAGGACGAGGGCCGTCGTTCCTTCCATCGCGATTCGGCGGACGAGGTCGCCGATCCGGAACTCGGCGCCCGCCGCCGCCGCGGCAAACCAGATGGCGTTCCCGAGCTGGCGGTTGTCGATCTGGTGGTCGCCCGGGAAGCGCAACGCCCACCGCACGAGCGGCGAGAGCGCCGGCTCCAGCCGGCGCACTTCGTCGCCATCGAGCCGCTCCACGTCCAGCCCTTCCGACGTCTGCCACGCAAGACGCTCCTCGAGCTCCGCTTCATCTTCTTCCGTCAGGGCGACGAGGAGCGTGCCTTCCGTGCGATACCCCAGCGCGATTCCGGTGTCCTCCTCCAGCTCGTGGACCAGCGGCGGAAAGGCATCGCGCGCGCGCAGGAGTAGACGGAGGAAATCACCCGGCCGATCGGACTCCGCCTGTGGCGAGAGCATGCCGGCCGCGGCCCAGGTGGTGCGGCTACACGGCTGTTCCCGGTCCACGACCACGACGGTAGCGCCGGCGCGGGCGACCTCGCGGGCAACGGCCGCTCCGATGATCCCGGCGCCGACGACAGCGACATCGTATTTCATCGTCCCGCTCCACCATCCTCGCCCGCCGGCCGGGCGGCCTCGTCAGCGAGGTAACGTCTGGAGAGCTCCACGTAGTGTTCGGCGCTGCCCGTCACCCATCGCATCGCGGCACCCTCGATCTCCCGCTTCACCTTCGCGGGCGACCCCGCCGCGAGATGCCGGTCGGGGATCTCGGCACCCTCGCCGACCACCGAGCCTGCGGCGATGAGCGCCTGCTCGCCGATCTTCGCCCGCTGCAGCACAACGGCGTTCATCCCGATCAGGGCCGCCCGCCCGATCTCACAACTCTCGAGCACCGCGCCGTGACCGATCGTCACCTCGTCGGCGATCATCGTCGGCCCCTGATCGCTGACGTGCACCACGCAGTTGTCCTGAATGCTGGTTCGGGCGCCGATCCGGATCACGTGCTCGCGCTCATCACCCCGGATCACGGCACCGAACCAGACGCTGCTCTCGGCACCGATCTCCACGTTGCCGATCACCGTCGCGTTCGGCGCGATCCAGGCGGTCGGGTGGATCTTCGGCTTCATGCCTTCGAAATCCAGAATCATCTACGCTCCGTCTCGTCGTTCAGGATGGTGGCAAGCCGAGCCGCATCGATGTTGCCGCCGGTGACGACGATCGCGATCGGACCCGCCGCTGTCGAGAGTCGACCCTCCCGTATCGCCGCCGGGCCGACGGCGGCCGAGCCCTCGGCCACGAGCCCCTCCTCGAAAAAGAGGCTCCGGATCGCATCACGGACTGCCGATTCGCTCACCAGCACCAAATCGTCGAGAACGGCGCGCGCGAGATCGAGGCTCCGCTGATCGACGTCGCCCGCCAGTCCGTCGCAGAGGGTCGGGACGGCCGGAACCGGCGTCGGGGCGCCCGCCGCAAGCGACGCGTGCATCGCCGCCGTCGCCTCGCTCTGCACTCCGATGAGCCGCGTCGATCTTCCGCGCGTCCCGAGAGCGAGGCCGATCCCTCCGGACAGACCGCCACCGCCGATCGGCACCACCACGGTGCGGACATCCGGAAGATCCTCCGCTATCTCTAGACCCACCGTGCCCTGGCCGGCAACCACCGCCGGGTCGCTGAACGCGTGAAGATAGGGAATACCGGCGTCCCGTGCATGCCGGAGCGCCTCCGCGTGCGCGTCGTCATAATCGCCATCCACCAGTCGCACGTCTGCTCCGAGCATCCGTATCCGATCGCGCTTCACGGCGGGGGCACCTGCGGGAATGAAGATGGTCGCGCGGATTCCGAAGATGCGAGCCGCATGGGCGACGCCCAGCCCGTGGTTGCCCGCGGAGGCGGTCACGACGCCCCCGCCGAACCTCGCCTCCTCGCCGGGAGCGAGCGCATTCAGCGCACCCCGCAGCTTGAAGGAGCCCGTTCGCTGCAGCGATTCGAGCTTCAGGAACACGTCGGCTCCCAGCGACGAGGACAGCTCCCGCGATCTCTCGAGGGGAGTCCTGCGAATGTGGGGGCCGATTCGGAGGGCGGCGGAGTGGATGTCGCTCAGGGTGGGCGATTGACCGAGCGCCGACGCGGCGCCAGTCACTCCGCGGGCCGGGTCGCGCTCTCCTCCTCGAGAGACGTCGCTCCGGGCTCGGCGCTCGGGGGGTCCTCACCCGCTGCGGATTCGTCGCTGTCCTCGCTGCCGTGACGGCGAATCAGCAGTGCCCGGAGCACCTGTGTTTCGCTCGCGTCGGCAATGCGGATCAGCACACCCTCCCGCTCGATCTCTTCCCCCTGCCGCGGAACGTAGCCCAGCTCGTCGAGCAGATATCCGTTCAGCGACCGGTGCTCAAGCTGAGGGAAGGCGGTGTTGAAGAAGTGGTTGATCTCCCGCAGATCCGCGCCGCCCTCGACCAGGAGCTCGTTCCGGGAAACCCGAACCAGTGGCTGATGCTCCAGATCGGTCTCGTCCACGATCTCGCCGACGAGCTCCTCGAGAATGTCCTCCAGCGTCACCACTCCGTCCGTCCCGCCGTATTCGTCGATCACCACGCCCATATGGATGCGGCGTGTCTGGAAATCGCCGAGGAGACGGGTCAGGTGGATCGAGCCGGGCACGAAGAAAGGCTCCCGCGCGAGATCGCCGATCGGGACGTCCCGCTGACCCGTCACCAGCGCGTGGTAGGCGTCGCGGGTGTAGAGGATGCCCACGATGTCGTCCACCGATTCCCGGTAGACGGGGATCCGCGAGAATCGCAGCGTCGGCAGCTCCGCGGCGATGGATGTGAGCGGCCGGTCGGCGGACCACGCGAAGATATCCACCCGCGGTGTCATGATGTCCCACGCGCGCGTCTCATCGAGCCGGAATGCGCGTTCGATGATCCGCCGCTCGTGCTCGTCGATCGCCCCCTCCCGGTGCCCGATCGCGGTCATCTCGCGGATCTCTCCCTCGGTGACCGTCAGACGCCCCTCGCGCTGGCTGCGGAGCACGAACCAGCGCGTCAACTTCTCGAGCGGCACGACGATCGGGAAGAGCACCCGTCCGAGCAGGTGGATCGATGGCGCGACGAACAGCGCGAAGCTGTCGGCGTTCGCGGTCGCCAATCCCTTCGGTGTGATCTCGCCGAACACCAGCACCAGCAGCGTCATCGCCCCGGTAGCGTACGCGACGCCCGGGCTGCCGTACGCTTCCAGGGCGATCGCCGTCGCCAGCGACGCCGCCCCGATGTTTACCACGTTGTTGCCGATGAGGATCGTCGCGAGCAGACGCTCAGGATTCGATTTGAGCCGCGCGAGCGCCCGGGCACCTTGCCGACCTTCCTCGCGCAACATGCGCACGCGAGCTTCACCCAGCGAGAAGAGAGCGATCTCCGATCCGGAGAAGAAGGCGGAAAGAGCGAGCAGGAGGACGAGAAGAAGCGCTTCGCCGATCACCCGACTCCTCCAGAAGTCGGCCCCTCGATCGCCGAACGCCGTCTACTTGGGCCGTTGTCCACTTTCGTTCCTGGGTTTTCGCTGCGGGCGACGCCGGACGCGGCGCACAGACACGGACCCGGGCGGTCCGTCAGATCACCTACGGTAGCTCGAAGCGGGCAGCCTGCTCCACGCGATCGTCGATGGCAGGCAGGATCCCCACCGCCTCGTACTCGCCGTCGGCGGCCGCCGGAACCGCCCACGCGGCCTGGTGCGTTACCGTCTCCCCGGGCGACAGCCTGACCTCCTGCATCGCCTGGGTGAACATCTGACCCGCCGACCAGCGCCACACCTCCTGCCCGTTCCGCCGCACGAGGAAGTCGTACGTCTGACCCGTCGGAAAGGTCAGCACCACCGTAGACCGCGACGTGTTCGTCACCTGCAGAACGAAGCTCACCGTATCACGGGTCGTGTGCACCTGCACCGACGAGAGCAACGTGTCTTCCTCCACCGGCCCTACCTCCGCCGGCTGAGGTACACAGGCGACCATCAGCACGATTGCCGCACCCGATAGAAGACTCCCCGGAATACCCCCTCCGATCATCTTCGCAATGCTTCCACCCTTCATCGTTCTCCCGGACGAATGTACGCGGAGCCGGCCTGAAACGGTGGAAAAGTGCAAGATAGAGGCCCGGCGGAAAGCGCGTCAAGCAACGGGTCGAAGCGGCGCCACCGGATGCTTGCGAAAAATTTCACAAGCCCCTATATTGGCCATCTGCCGAGCCCCTGGCATGGAGGTGGAGAGATGGCCGGAGTGAGCGACGATCGCGGGTCGACGACGAACCAGATGGGTGAGTTCGCAGGTGTCGGACTGCAGTTTGCGGGGGCGATCGTTCTCTTTCTCCTTCTGGGCAGCTGGTTGGACGCGCGCCTGGGAACGGAGCCGTGGCTGCTGCTGGCTGGAGTGTTGATCGGAGCTGTCGGCGGCTTCTACTCGATGTATCGGCAGCTGGTGATTCTCCCGCGCGAGCGGAAGCGCGAGGGGCAGCCGAGGTGAGCGCCGCCGGCGTTCGATATACGGCGGGCACGGTGCTCGTGGCCATCGCGGTGGTGATCGGCGGTGTGTTCCTCGCCGGCGGGGACGCTATGAGGGGCGTTCTCTGGGGTACGGCGGTGGCGGTGATGCTGCAGGTGGCGATCTTCTGGACGCTGTTCGTATGGGCGCTGCCAACGCAGCGGGGGTTGGCCTACGGGATCGGCGTGCTTGTCAGGTTCATGGCGGTGGCGTTGATGGCGTTCGGGGGTGTCTCGGCAATGGGATTGCCGCTCGCGCCGACGCTTTTTTCGATGGTGGGTTGCCTCTTCGGCAGCACGTTGTTGGAGGCTCTGTTCATTCAGCGCCAGGATTCCGTGGAAACGGGAGCCGGCGCGGCGACGATTCGCACGCATCTCTGAATGTTCGCGACGATAGCAGTTCTCATGGGAATGGCCCTGGCACCGCAGTCCGGGCATGATTCGGGCCTGGCGACTGCGGTGGTGCAGGATCACGCGGCCCCGGCGGCCCAGGGCCTCGACGAGTCGCAACAGGAAGCCCTGCACGGTGAGGAGGGGGCCCACGAGGAGGAGCACGGGTTCGACATCCTCCACCACATCATGGATGCTCGCGAGATCGAGCTCCCCTTCGGCGGCGCGATTCATCTTCCGCCCGCAGGCTCGTGGATGGTGGGGCCGGTAGACATGACGCCGACGAAGCACGTGGTGTTCCTGTGGCTCACGGGGGCGATCGTGCTTCTGCTGTTTCTGGGAGCTGCGCGGACGGCGCGGCGCGCCCGCACCGAGTCTCCGCGGGGCGGCCACAACGCCATCGAGGCCGCGATCCTCTTCTTCCGCGACAAGGTGGTCATGGCGAACGTCGGTCACGGAGGCGAGAAATTCGCGCCCTTCGTGATCACCCTGTTCTTCTTCATCCTGGTGGCGAACCTGCTCGGGCTGGTCCCGTGGGGTGCGTCCGCCACCGGCAATGTGTCGGTGACTGCCGCGCTGGCCCTCATGACGCTCGTCGTTGTCGAAGTCGCCGGCATGAGAGCGCTCGGCGCCAGGGGTTATATCGGAACGATCGTCTACATCCCGCACGGACTCCCGAAGCCGCTCGTGCCGGTCATGGCGCTGATCATGACCCCGGTCGAGCTGCTGGGTAAGCTGACGAAGCCCTTCGCACTCGCGATCCGGCTGTTCGCCAACATGACCGCTGGCCACGTGCTGCTCCTAGCCATCATCAGCCTGATCTTCCTCTTCGGGAATTTCGCGATCGCCATCGCCCCCGTCGTGATGGCCATCGCCCTGACCTTCCTGGAAATCTTCGTGGCGTTCCTCCAGGCCTACATCTTCGCCCTCCTGGCGAGTGTGTTCATCGGCCTGATCCGCCACGCGCACTGAGGGGACGGCGGGGGTCAGGGGTCTCTGTCGCCGAAAGCTGATAGCTGATAGCTGATAGCTGATAGCTTCTTTTCACATCCCGGCGCGGGTCCCGTGCTCCCCCCGCGTCGTACTGTACCCGGGAGATGGGCGCCCGGGGAAGGCGCGTGACCCCGCGAGGGTCTGGTAGCGTCATCGGCCACGGCCGAACGGAGCGAAGGCCCGGATGAAACACATATCGGACCTCAGGAGGATTCGATGCAGGCTCAAGTGGAAGTTGCGAACGCATTTCTCTCGAACGGACTGCTCGGCGCGGGCATCGGCGCCGGCCTGATCCTGATCGGTGCCGGTCTCGGCATCGGCCTGATCGGCGGCCGCGCGATGGAGGGCATGGCCCGTCAGCCCGAGCTGGCCGGAACGATCCAGACGGCTGCGATCATCCTCGCGGCCCTCGTCGAGGGCGCGGCGCTTTTCGGCCTGGTGATCATGTTCCTGATTCAGACGCAGGTCATCGGTTTCGCCAGCTGATTTCGCAGACCCGGGGGTGGGACGGTCCCACCCCCGGCCTTACATCTTGTCCGGCACCACGCCTGAAAGTGACGATGCATACATCTCTTCGCCTGACCGCGTTGCTGCTCCTGGTCACTGCGAAGCCGGCCTTTGCCCAGGAGGGCGGCCTGCTCGATATCAATACCGGTCTGATGGTCTGGACGGTACTGATCTTCCTGCTGGTCCTCGGCATCCTGTACAAGGCGGCGTTCCCGCACATCCTCGGCGCGGTAGAGGCGCGGGAGGCAAGGATCCGGGAGTTGCTCGAAGAGGCTGCGCGCGACCGTGAGGCGGCGCAGGCCGCTCTTGCGGAGCACACCAAGCAGCTTGAGGAGACGCGCGCACGCATGCAGGAGCTGGTCGTCGAGGGCCGGACCGCCGGCGAGCGCGTCCGCGAGGAGATCATCGCCGAAGCCCGGAGCCAGGCGGACGAGATCCTCGCCCGTGGGCGCCGTGACGTGCGGCAGGAGCTCGACACGGCCATGCAGGAGCTCAGGCGGGAGACGGTGGAGCTCGCTATCGCCGCGGCCAGCAAGCTGGTCGACCGGAACCTCGATGCGGAGGATAACCGACGCCTCGTCCGTGACTATCTGGCCGACCTGGAGAGTGGCCAGACCGCCCCGGCCGTCGCGGGAGTCTGATCTATGGGCCCGACGATCATCGCGCGGAATTACGCGGAGACGCTGCTCACCCTGGCCCAACGTCACGGTGGCGATCCGACGATCGACGAGTACGGAGATGCGATCGACGAGGTGGCCGATCTGCTCCAGCGCGAACCCCTCGTCCGCGAGTTCCTCGAGACGCCGCGGGTGAGTCCCGAGGCGAAGAAGAAGGCGCTCGAGCAGTCCTTCGGCGGACGGGTGCCGGACATCTTCCTGCGCTTTCTCCTCATCGTGGTCGAGAAGCGGAGGCAGGCGCTCCTCCTCGAGATCGCAGCCCAGTACCACGAGCTGGTCGACGAGGTGCGTGGGCGCGCCCGAGCGGACATCGTGCTCGCGCGAGAGGCCGATCAGGCGCTGCGAGACGAGATCGTCTCCAGCCTCGAGCGGCGCCTGAGGAAGACCATCGTCGCGGATTTCCGGATCGATCCCGCACTGATCGGCGGCGTCGTGATCCGTGTCGGTGGCGAGATTCTGGACGGCTCCGTCCGCCGGCGAGTCGTCGGACTGCGGCGCCGCCTGTTGACCGCGTCGCTTCCGGCAACCTCGGTGGGCGGCGCCGAATTGTAGATTGTGGATCTTGAATTCTGAATTGATTGACGACTGCCGCGAAATCGTTCAGTAATTCAAAATTCAAAATTAAAAATTCAACATTCTTTAGAAACATGGCTTCGGTCGAATCCCAACTCCGGGCAAGCGAGATCAAGAGCATCCTGCTCGATGAGATCGAGCGGTATGAAGAGGACCTGCACGCCGAGGAGGTGGGTGGGATTCTCGAGGTGAAGGACG
This sequence comes from Gemmatimonadota bacterium, assembly GCA_040905395.1. Classification (GTDB taxonomy): domain Bacteria; phylum Gemmatimonadota; class Gemmatimonadetes; order Longimicrobiales; family Longimicrobiaceae; genus WHSP01. The sequence goes on along the minus strand of JBBDRR010000036.1, from coordinate 950 downwards.
GCGTGGCACGCGTCTACGGGCTGCGCGGCACCATGGCGAGCGAGATGCTCGAGATCAGCGTGGGCGAATCCGGCCAGCAGATCACCGCCCTCGCGCTGAACCTCGAGGAGGACAACATCGGCGCCGTCATCATGGGCGATTGGACGGCCGTTCAGGAGGGTGACCAGGTGCGCCGCACGGGTCGCGTGCTCGACATCCCGGTCGGCCCGGAGTATCTCGGCCGCGTCGTGAACCCGCTGGGCGAGCCGATCGACGGCAAGGGCCCGATCGCGAACGCCGCTCGTCGCGAGGTCGACATCGTCGCGCCCGGCATCGTGCTCCGGCAACCGGTCGGCGAACCCCTGCAAACCGGCATCAAAGCGATCGACTCGCTGATCCCCATCGGTCGTGGCCAACGCGAGCTGATCATCGGTGACCGCGGCACCGGCAAGACGGCGATCGCGATCGACGCGATCATCAACCAGAAGGGACAGGGCGTCGTCTGCGTCTACGTGGCGATCGGTCAGAAGGCTTCGACCGTCGCGGGCGTGATGAACCGCCTCGAAGAGGCCGGCTCGCTCGATTACACGATCATCGTGTCGGCCACCGCGTCGGACCCCGCGCCGCTCCAGTATATCGCCCCCTACGCCGGTACGGCGCTGGCCGAGTACTTCATGTACACCAAGGACGAGAATGGCAAGGGCAAGGCGACGCTCTGCGTTTACGACGACCTTTCCAAGCAGGCCGTCGCCTATCGGCAGATGTCCCTCGTCCTGCGCCGACCGCCTGGGCGTGAGGCGTACCCGGGCGACGTCTTCTATCTGCACTCGCGCCTGCTGGAGCGCGCCGCCAAGCTTTCCGACGAGATGGGGGGTGGTTCGCTGACGGCGCTGCCGATCGTGGAGACGCAGGCGGGCGACGTCTCCGCCTACATCCCGACGAACGTGATCTCGATCACCGACGGGCAGATC
>JBBDRR010000035.1:0-1723 GCA_040905395.1 Gemmatimonadota bacterium | reverse complement strand
CTGCTCCTGCCGCCACGTCGAGGTCTTGCGCATCCCCAAGGCGCAGGCGGTGGGCGATCGCTACGGGCTGATCCAGCTCGTCGCCCACCCGGAGACGAGCGTGCTGGTCGGCGCGCATTTGGTCGCCCCGATGGCGGCCGACCTGATCCACGAGGCGACGCTGGCGGTGAAGTTCGGACTCACGGTCGACGACCTGATCGACACCGTGCACGTCTTCCCTACGCACTCGGAGGGGATCAAGCTCGCCGCCCAGGCCTACGTCAGGGACATTTCGGTGATGGCCTGCTGCATCGGCTAGCCCGGGAGACTGAGGTACGAGCTGGGTCCACCGGCGCCGGCCTGCTCGAGACAGCGTGTCGAGGGTGAGCTTGCGACCCTGTGACGATTCGGGCGCATGTGACCCGGATCACACTCGTCCCGATGGTCTCGTCGAGAGACTCGTTTGGGACAGTTGCGTGAGCCCGATGGACCGGGCCTGCTCATCGTCCGCTTGAATGCCGGAACGCAGTTGGCGGGATCCGACGGGGAATGCTGTCGACGCCGACGATCTAGGTACCGAGGCAGCCGCCGAGGAGGAACATGATGAAGAGCACGAGTGCGCGGGTCTCGCATCCAGAGGTAGTCGTGATCACGGGCGCCTCCGCTGGCGTGGGGCGCGCGACGGCAGTTGCGTTCGGCCAACGGGGGGCTCGCGTGGGCTTGATCGCACGAGGCCGCGAAGGGCTCGATGGCGCTCGGCGGGATGTGGAGGCCGCCGGAGGACAGGCCCTTGTCCTGCCTGCAGACGTTGCGGATGCTGAGGCGATTGAGGCGGCGGCCACCACGGTCGAGCAGGAGTTCGGGCCGATCGACGTGTGGGTGAACAACGCCATGGTCTCGGTCTTCTCGCCCGTGAACGAGATGACGGCCGAGGAATACCGACGGGTGACCGAGGTGACCTACCTCGGCTATGTGCACGGGACGCTGGCGGCGCTGCGGCGGATGCAGACCCGCGACCGCGGGACGATTGTCCAGGTAGGTTCGGCCCTCGCCTATCGCGCGATCCCCTTGCAGTCCGCCTATTGCGCGGCAAAGCATGCGGTTGCCGGATTCACAGAGTCGCTCCGGACAGAGCTGCTCCATGATGGCAGCCAGGTCCATCTCACCATCGTGCACATGCCGGCGCTGAACACGCCGCAATTCGAGTGGACGAAGAGCCGGATGCCGAATCGGGCACAACCGGTCCCGCCGATCTTTCAACCGGAAGTGGCGGCGGAGTCGATTGTGTGGGCGTCGCACCACCCGCGCCGCGAGCTATGGGTGGGGTGGCCAACGGTGCGAGCGATCGTCGGCGAGAAGATTGCTCCGGGTCTGCTGGATCGACAGCTCGCGGCGACCGGGTATGCCTCCCAGCAATCGGAGGAGCCACGCGATCCCTCCGCGCCGCACAACCTGTGGGAGCCGGTTCCAGGCGATCACGGCGCGCACGGTCGCTTCGATGATCGAGCGCAGGGCTTCAGCCCGCAGTTGTGGGCAACCACGCACCGATCATGGATCGCGTCGGGGGCCGCCGCGCTGGCGGCGGGGTTAGCCGCCGTCGCGATCCGTCGTCGATAGGCGGCAACGTCGCAAACGAGGCTACCGAGCGACCAGAGCCGGCCGCGGCACCGATGCCGAGCCGAGTGGAGCGGAGATGGCCAGCGGGCAAGGGAACCGGGAGAGGGCCCAGGCGGCCACGGGCCCC
>JBBDRR010000034.1:0-10492 GCA_040905395.1 Gemmatimonadota bacterium | reverse complement strand
GATCGTCGGCAACATCGGCCACTTCGACAACGAGATCGACATGGCCGGCCTGAAGCGGACGCCCGGGATCCAGCGGGTGAACATCAAGCCGCAGTACGACGAGTGGGTCTTTCCCGACGGGCACAGCGTGATGATCCTCGCGGAGGGTCGCCTGATGAACCTCGGCTGCGCGACCGGCCACCCGAGCTTCGTGATGTCGGCCAGCTTCACGAACCAGGTCATGGCCCAGATCGAGCTGCACCAGAAGGCGGAGGAGTACGAGCGGAAGGTCTACGTGCTCCCGAAGAAGCTGGACGAGAAGGTCGCGCGGCTGCACCTCGAGAAGCTCGGAGTTCGCCTCACCGAGTTGACCAGGAAGCAGGCGGACTACATCGGCGTGCCCATCGAGGGTCCCTACAAGCCCGACCACTACCGGTACTGAGAAGGCTATCGGCTATCGGCTATCGGCTATCGGCTGGTTGCTGGAGTTGGTGGGGCTGGGCAACTTGCGAAGATCGGCGGCCTCGGGGCCGCCGATCTTCGTCGTGATGGGAACTGGCATGGCGTGCTTTTTTCAGTTCGACGTATACGGACGAAGGAAAATACACCCAGTCGCCGAAACCCGATGAACCCTAGGTTGGCCATTCCGCTCGCGATCGCCGTGTTCGTCGCCGCGCAGCCGGGTGGTCAGGCCGCGGGGCAGGTCGCGAGCGGCGCCGACTCGGCGACGGTCGTCCCGGGGAAGCAGTACGCGCCGCGGAGCGGAATGCACGAGAGGCTCCTGGGCCGCCGCTACCGCGATCTCTGGACGACGCCCATCACGGTCGACGTGCTCGACCTGGGCCGCTTCGCGGGAGGCCTTACGCCGGTCAGGACTGGAGGGCACCAACAGACCCTCTCGCTGAGACTCGAGGCCGCGGACGGGCGGGAGTTCAACTTCCGCTCGGTCGACAAGGAGCTCACGCCGGCCATGCCCGAGTTCATGAAGGAAACCACGGCGGACTGGATCCGGCAGGACCAGACGAGCGCGCAGCTGCCGGCCGGGCCGGTCGTCGCCTCCGCGCTGCTCGACGCGGTCGGCGTGCTGAACCCCGGGCCCCGCCTCGTCGTGATGCCGGACGACCCGCGGCTGGGCGAGTTCCGGGAGCAGTTCGCGGGCGTGCTGGGCACGATCGAGGTCCACGCCGATGAAGGCCCGGACGAGGATCAACGCCTCTTCGAAGACGCGGTTCGCGTCGCGGGCACCGATCGTCTGCTCGAGCACCTGATCGAGGACCTCGACGACAGGGTCGACTCGCGCGCGTTCCTCGAGGCCCGCCTGATGGACGTCTTGATGGGTGACTGGGACCGACACGAACGCCAGTGGCGCTGGGCGCGATACGACCGTGGCGACCTGCGCTGGTGGGTGGCGGTCCCGGAGGACCGCGACTACGCCTTCGTCGACTACGACGGCCTGCTGCTCGACGTCACCCGGCGGTTCGGCATCATCCGGATGGTCGAATTCGGCGAGCGCTACTCCACTCTGCTCGCGATGGTCGACAACTCGCTCGAGCTCACGCAGCGCTTCGTCGGAGATCTGCCGGCGGAAGTCTGGGACTCGACGGCGGCGGAGATCCGCAGCCGTCTGACCGACGAGGTGATCGCGAACGCCGTGAGGCAGATGCCGCCCTCCCATTACGACCTGTTGGGTGAGGAACTGATCACAGTGCTACAGGCGCGCCGTGATGCGCTATCCGAGGTGGCGCGCGAGTTCTTTCTGCTCCTGAACGAGGCGGCGGAGGTCCATGGAACGGACGAGGACGACGAGCTCCGGGTCATCCGCGGCACGGGAACCCTCGAGGTCAGGCTCCTGGTCGGCGGCGACGACGCCTATCCTCCTCGCTTCCATCGTACCTTCCGCGCCGAGGAGACGGACGAGGTCCGGATCTATCTGTATGGAGGCGACGACACCGCCATCGTCTCCGGCTCGGGCAGCGACATCGAGGTGCGCATCATCGGAGGTGAGGGTGACGATCGGCTCGAGGACGCGTCCAGCGGCCACACCGCATTCTACGATTCGGAGGGGGACAACACCTTCGTTCGTGGCCGCGACACGTCGATCGATCGACGCCCCTGGATCGGCCGCGCCGAGGTCGGCGTCCCCGATGGACCGGCGGATGACGACATCGGCGACGAGGAGGATGCTGAGGAGGAGCTGCCCGACGGCGAAGCGAGCGAGCCCGAGCAGCTCATACCGCGCCTGGCGCGGAACTGGGGCGAGAGGGCGGCGTTGTTCGCTCCGGCGGTCGGCTGGCGCAGCGCGGCCGAGCTCGTGGTCGGTGGCGGGCCGACATACACCCGGTTCGGATTTCGTCACGAGCCGTATGCGATGCGGCTGTCGCTCACCGGTCTCTACGCACCGCTCCACAACCGATTCGAGATCGGCGGCCGCGCGGATCTGCGACGTGAGAACTCACGCGCCTGGTTCGGGTTGGACGCGGTGGCGACACAGATGGAGGCCACGATCTTCCGGGGCTTCGGTAACGACTCCCCGGCGCTCGAGTCCGACGCCGCCAGGGTCTGGCACGAGCGGCTCCGGCTTCGGGTGCGGCTGAACATGCCCCGCGGCCCGAGGTGGGGCACCCACGTCGGTGCGGTCGCCGAACGAACCGATCCTCGGATCGAGCCCGGTACTCCAGCCGCATTCCTTCCGGCGGGCGCCGCCGACGGCGTCGGGAGGATCGGCCTCGAAGGAGGGTTCCGCATCGACACCCGCGACGACCCGATATTTCCCCGCTCAGGGTTCCGGGCCGAGCTCTCCGGGATCGGCTATCCCCCGGTGTGGGACGTCGGCGAGGCTTTCGGCAGCGCCGACGTCTTCGCTGCCACCTATGCCCCGATTCCGGGTCCGCTCCCCGGTGTGCTCGCGATACGGGCCGGGATGGGGGCGGCACTCGGCGATTATCCCTTCTACGACGCTGCATTCCTCGGCGGCTCGCATACTCTGCGCGGGTTCGGCTATCAGCGATTCGCCGGCGACCAGGCGGTCTTTGGCAGCATCGAGCTCCGGGCCCCGCTCACCGAAGTGAATCTTCTCGTACGCGGAGACCTCGGTATCTCGGCCTTCGCCGACGCCGGCCGCGTCTACGTGGACGGCGACTCGCCTGGCGGCTGGAACCAAGCGGTGGGCGGTAATCTCTGGTTCGCCGTCCCCGTGGCGGTGGCGACTGTCGGCTACGCCAGGGGCGAGGACGACCGCCTCTACGCACACCTCGGCGTCCCCTTCTGAACAGGCTGCGCGGCGGCTGCGGAACCCCGCATCGTCGAAGCGGGTACGTGCAGATGCAAACCCCTGCCAAATAATGGCTTGCAGATAGACGGAGGTCCCTTTGGGCACTCCCGTCGTCCCCCCCGCCGGAACCTGGAGGTCCGATGATTCGACATGCCGACATCCGCCGGCTCGCCGGCGCCGCCCTGCTGCCATTTCTCGTCGCTGGCTGCTCCATGGCGACGCCGCTCGTCTATTCGTCGCCGCAGCCGGTCTCGGGGACTTCGATTGATGGCTACGTCACGACGGCCGCCGACGCGACGTCACCGACGGTTCGAACGAGCGACCACGTGATCGTCATCTCGATCGACGGGCTGCGGCCGGATGCCATCGACCGGTTTGGTGCGAAGACGCTTCAGCGCCTGGCGCGGGAGGGCAGCTATTCGTTCACCGCTCGTACGATTGCGCCCAGCGTGACCCTTCCGTCACACACTTCGATGATCACCGGAGTGGGCCCGCGGCTTCACGGAGTCACCTGGAACGACAACCGGGTGGCGGAGGAGGGGCGGGTCACCGTACCGACCATCCTCTCGATCGCTCGGGCGCGCGGCTATCACACCGCCGCCTTCGCGAGCAAGGGAAAGTTCGATCATCTGATGCTGCCCGGTTCGGTGAACCATGCCGTCCTGCCGGCGGGGAACGGAAAGTGGCTGGCCGGGAGAACGGCACAGGCGGTCGAGGATTACTTCGCTATCGCGCGGCCGAATCTCACCTTCGTGCACTTCGGTGATCCGGATTACGCAGGCCACACGATCGGGTGGATGGGCAGGGTCTACGGCTGGTCCGTCAGGCGGGCGGACGGAGCCGTTGCACGCGTCCTCGATGCCGCCGACACGGCCTTCGGAAAGGGCGGGTATACGGTAATCGTCACGGCCGACCACGGCGGGCACGACAGAACGCACGGCACCGAAGCCGACGAGGACATGACGATTCCCTGGATCGCCTGGGGCAAGGGCGTCGATGGCGGCTCCGAGCTGACCGGTCCGATCCATACCACCGACACCGCGGCGACCGCGCTCTGGCTGCTCGGTATCCACTCACCAGCGGCCTACTCCGGCGCCCCCGTGCTCGACGCGTTCGAGACGAAGCTGGCCGACCGGCTCCAGCCTCCGGCTGCCGCCCGCTGACGCCAATCCGCCACATGAGAGCGGCCGCCCCCTGGCGGCCGTTCTCATTTCCCTCAACCTCGGACTACACCTGTTCGGTTCGGCATCACCCGGCTACCCCTATTGGGTATCCTTCGGCCGCCTTCGCGCTCTACGGGGGAAGTTGAGCACACCCGTCCGCCCCCTGAACTCCAGAACCGCATCGTCGTACGCACGCGCAGCGTCCTCCGCGCTGTCGAAGCTGCCGAGCCATTTCAGCTTCCCAGCGATGCGGATCGTCGCCTGCCACCTTCCCCGGTACGGCGAGACGCCCTTGTACGAGCAGGCACCCTGCGCCGGACGGGCAGTCGCCAGAACGCTGCGATCCAGGATCTGCAGGTTCGAGCGCGTGCAGTTCCGCACGTCGCCATCCAGAAAGCGCACGATCCTCGAATCGCGTACCTCCAGCACCTCACGGTGAAGTCTGCGGATCCTGCCCGCTTCATCCCGCAGGCACACGTGCCGGTTGTGAATGAACAGCTTCGTCTTCCAGAAACGCCAGAAATCGGCGTCGTCGAGCACGACGACAGAGCCGTCGGCAAGGCGCAACTCACGCGTCGCGGGCATTACATACGGGGATACTTCTAGGAGGTTCATCTGTAAAAACTGTGCACCTTATGGAATGTAACGGGAGCGGAACTCCCGCGATACGAGCAGTCGAAGAGGTGCGCGCGACCTCTACGGGCAACGTTTGGCGGCTGGCGAATATATCAGCTTCATGTAAAAACTGCTTTACCTGCCGGCGGCGACTCGCCGGTGACGCGCTTCCAGCCGAGTTCGGCGCCTCGCTGGCCGAGGATCCGCGCCACGGCGACGAGCGTTCCGGAGGCCGCGGCCCAGAGGAGCGCCGCCTTCAGATCGCCCTCGATCTCACCCTCGTTCGGGGCTGGGCTCCCCGTCACCGTCTCCCAGCCGGCGTTCAATGAGCGGCGGGCTAGCTGGTGTCCGGCGATAGCCGCCGCCGCGCTCACGCCGAGCCAGGCGAGCTTCCGTTCCTTCTCGTTCATGATCGTCTCCGGCTTCGCGTCGAAAGCGATGTTTCTGAGCAATGAAAGTGCCGCGGGGTTCCGCACCAGCGAGGCACGGCCGCCCTCGCCCGGCCGGCGGAGGCGCCGCCACTCCTCGGCCAGTGTTCGGGCATCCGGCGGAGGCATCGAGGAGGATGGACGAGCTGCGGGGCCGAACGCGAGGCGTTCGGCGGGTGGTCGCTCGAGGCGAGGGAGAGGATGGGAGGGAGCGCTAAAGTTTTCGGCCGGCTCGTTCGAGACTACTCGTGGACGAATCCCGCCGCCGCAGTTTGAAAGCGGCACTCCACAACTCAGGAGTCGCTCTCATGTCGACGAACTATCACCCGGTCCGGCTCGCGGACCAGCCGATCCTCCGTCGTCGCCGCCGCCGCAAGTCGAAGCCGATCGATATGGAGCGGCTGCAGCGCGACTTCTGGAAGCACTTCGACCTCGAGAAGTTCGCGAGCGACTGGCGCGAAGGGGTCGGTCGGCGCACGGCCGCGTAGAGGTCGCGGCCTCTTCGGCCGTTCGGGTGCGTAGCTGGTTGATCTGCAGGATCACGTCGCCCTCCTGCAGCCCCGTCGCCCGCGCCGATCCACGCTCGCCTCACCCGGCCGTCGGGAAGCGTGATGGCGGGTCGGGCGGCGCGGAGCCGCGCGAGGACTGGGTCCGACCTGCCGATACTTCCATCCATCGCAACTCCTTTCCTCCACGGACCCGAGCCACCGCCGCTTGCCCGTGCAGATTCGCCCGTCTATCTATCCGCTGATCGGTCGCGCATTTACGAAGCCGGCCGCGTCCGGCCCTTCGGTGGAGCCGGACGGCCCGCCGCTCGTCCTTTCTCTGCCGCCCCGAGTCGACGTGGTGACGATGTTCAGCATCGAAGGTCTTCTTACCGGCCATGTTCTGCTCGACCGCTACCAGGTAGGGGAGGTGCTCGGACGGGGCGGGATGGGAATCGTATACCGGGCGCGCGACCTGAAGCTGGACCGGGACGTCGCGCTCAAGGTGCTGACGGCCGCGTCGCCGGACGCCGAGGAGCACGCCGAACTGCGCAGCCGGCTCGCGCGTGAGGCGCGGATCGCGGCGGGTATCAAGCATCCCAACGTGGTGGCCGTGTACGACCACGGGAACGATCCCGCTCTGGGTCTGGACTTCCTCACGATGGAGCTGCTGGAGGGAGAGGACCTCGCGACGCGGCTGCGCAGAGTCGGGCTTCCGCGACTGCGCTCGGCGCTGGGCGTCATCCGCGAAGCCGCGGCCGGCCTGGCGGCGGGGCACCGCGCGGGCCTCGTCCATCGGGACGTCAAGCCGGGCAACATCTTCCTGGAGAGTTCCGACACCGACCCGGGCAACCGGGTGAAGATCCTGGATTTCGGCATCGCCAAGGGCACGCTGGACGCCGACCTGACGCAGACGCACGCCGCAGGGGGATCGGGGCTGCCTCTGACTCCCGCCTTCGCATCACCCGAGCAGCTCCGCGGCGGCGAGTGGCTCTCACCGGCGAGCGACGTCTTCAGCCTCGGCACGGTCGCCTTCCACCTCCTTACCGGCCGGCGGGCGTTCAGCTCCTTCGATGGTGAACAGACGATGCGCGAAGTCGCCGAATCGCTCGCCGCTCTGAAGGACGATGGTGGCTTGCCACCGAGCCTGGTCCGGGTGCTCGAGCAGGCGCTCTCACCCTTCCCCGAGGAACGCTTCGCCGACGCCGGCGCATTCCTACGGGCCCTCGACTCCATCGACGACCGGGATCTCGGCCATCCGGAGCGCCTGCCCCTCGCCGTCTCGATCGACAACATGGCGGAGTCCGACAGCGCGGCACCGCCGTACGCCGCCGCGATCGCGGGCTACGAACCGGCGCGTTCGACCGAGGGGGCGGCGGAGCAGCACCGCAGGCGGAGCCGCGCGATCGACGGGCTATCGATCGTGCTGCTGCTCGGAGCCTGGGCTTTCGGCGCTGGTGGATTGATGGGCGCCCGGGGCTCCGTCATCGCAGCTCTCGCGGCTTCGGCCGTGCTCGCCCCCTGGCTCGTGGTGCGGATCAACGGACGCACCGAGAGCCTCCGCTTCGCGATCCTGGCGACGCTGGCGGTGACGCTCCTGGCGCTCGCCGTCATCGGCGGAAGCCTTCCCACGCTGCCCGCCTTCGCCGGCATCGGAGCGGCTCAGCTCGCCATGGCGGCGCTCGCCTCCTGGCTCTCCTCCGGACGGTCGATGGTCGTCGACGCCGAGTACGAGGTGATCTCGCCCAGAACCGACGCCTGGTAGCCGAATACCACCACCAACCGCCGGATCCGATCACCCCTGACACCTCGGAAAGTGGTATGGGCCATGCAGTTATCAGGTCACGAACAGCGACTGAGAACCTCGACCGCCCCGCCCCATGCTACGCCGAAACTACTGCTCCAGATGCGCCAAGCGACTTCCGGCATCCGCCGAGCGCTGTGTCGCATGCGGTGGCGCTCCCCGGATCGACGAGAAGGAAGGGCAGGTCAGAACCGCCGTCCTCGTCTTCGCGCTCGCCATTACCATCGTCATCGCTGTCGGCTTCTCCGACCGCTACGTCCCGGCGGTGGCCGACTGGTACACGCGGGTCGTCATCCAGTACCTACCAGAGCCCGCGCACCGCTTCACTCCCGGTCCCGACGACAGGCGGGCGTTCTACGTCTGCGCCCGCTCCGTCGTGCGTGCCATCGAGAACGACCTCTCCGTGGCGACGTTCGCCGCCGAGGACGAGATGGCGGTGCCGCTCGGGAACGACCGCTACCGGGTCGCATCCTACGTCGACGAGGCACTCCTCGACGGCCGGACGCAGCGGCGCGAGTTCACCTGTACGGTGCGACTCGAGGACGGAGACTGGAGGCTGGAAGCGGTCGAGCTGGAGCCGGCCCCACCGCTGATGCCGATTGCCGCGCGATAGGACGAACAGAACACGATATCGAGCGAACACCGACGTTGGCCTACAGCGCCGTGGCCCGCGCGGTCCTGACCTTCGGCATCTCCACGTCGGCCTCGGGGGTGAAGTCCTCGCCCGGGTTCACGAAGCGGTCGCTTTCCCAGGAGTACTGCCGGTCGTGGAGCTCGCGGTACCGGCCGTTCGCGTCCATCAGCTCCTGGTGGGTTCCGCGCTCGACGATCCGGCCGGCCTCGAGAACGAGGATCTGGTCGGCGCTGCGGATGGTCGAGAGGCGGTGGGCGATGACGAAGGTGGTGCGCCCCTGCCGTAGCCGGCGCAGCCCGTCCTGGATCAGGGCTTCGCTCTCGCTGTCGAGGCTGGACGTCGCCTCGTCGAGGATGAGGATGCGCGGGTCGGCGAGGATCGCGCGGGCGATCGCGACGCGCTGGCGCTGCCCGCCGGATAGCTTCACCCCCCGCTCGCCCACGATCGTGTCGTACCCCTGCGGCAGACCCATCGCGAACTCGTCGCAGTGCGCCGTCCGAGCGGCCGCCATGACCTCCTCCTCCGTCGCGTCGGGTCGGGCAAAGCGGATGTTCTCCGCCACGGTCCCGTCGAAGAGGAAGTTTTCCTGGAGGACGACTCCGAGGTGCGACCGATAGTCCCGGAGACGCACATCGTTGAGGTCGTGGCCGTCGACGAGCACGCGGCCCGTCCCGGGGCGGTGAAACGCCATCGCCAGGCCGATCATCGTGCTCTTTCCAGATCCGCTCGATCCGACGAGCGCCGTGGTGGATCCGGCCGGTGCTTCGAAGCTGACGCCGCGGAGCACGGGAACACCTGCCTCGTATTCGAACTCGACGTCGTCGAAGACGACCTCCCCCTCGATCTGCGGGAGCGCCTCCTTGCCCTGATCCGCGTCGCTCTCCGTCGTCATCTGGAGTAGCTCGCGGATCCGGTCGAGCCCGGCGAACGCTTCGCTTATCTGCGTTGAAATCGACGCGATCTGGATGACGGGGGCCGCCATCAGGCCCGTGAAGATGATGTACATCAGGAGGTCGCCGAGCGTCATCTCGCCGGACATGATCGCGCCGCCGCCGAAGATGATCATCAGCACGCCGACCGCGCCGGTCACTACCGTTGCGAATGCGGTGACCGCAGAGGTGCCGGTGATCGTGCTCGCGACGTTGCGGAAGAGCCGGTGCGCCCCCCGGGTGAAGATGCGCTCCTCACGCTTCTCGGTTCCGTACGCCTTGACGATCCTGATCCCGCCGAGGGACTCGGCGAGCCGACCCGTCACCCGCGCGTTGAGCTCGCCGCGCTCGCGGAAGATCGGCCGCAGGCGTGAGAACGCGAGACCCATCACGCCTCCGAAGATCACGAGGAGGACGATGATGCCGACCGTGAGCTGCCAGTTCAGCCAGAGCAGGACGCCGACCGCGATCACCGCCGTGATCAGGCCGCCGACGAGTTGCACGATACCGGTGCCGACCAGGTTCCTGATCCCCTCCGCGTCGGTCATGATCCGCGATATCAGGATCCCGCTCTGGGTCGAGTCGAAATAGCTGATCGGGAGCCGCGCCACGTGCGCCTGCACCCTGCGGCGCATCTCGGTGATCGCCCGCTGGGCGGTAATGCTGATGACCTGTGAGAGGCTGAACGAGGTGAGCGCCTGGACGAGCGCGGCGACCGCCACCGCCCCGGCGAGGGGAAGAAGGAGCTCACCGCGCCCGTCCGCGATGATGTCGTCTACGAGGAACTTCGAGCTCGTCGGCAGAACCAGCCCGGCGAGTCGGCTCACGATCATCAGCGCGAAGCCGATCCCCAGATATCGCCTGTGCCGCCACATCAGCTCGCGAGCCTCTCTCCAGACGACGGAGCGAGGCACGCGCTTCTTCTTCATATCGGTCATTCTGCCTCTCGAGCCGGTTGAAGTGCAGCACCGTACCGACGATCTGCCTCGCGGGCGATCGCTCCCGCGCCGCTGAGCGCCTCCGTACACCCGACCCGGCGGCGTGTGTCACTACTTCCCTCGCCCTCCCCTCCGTCATCGTCATCGTCATCGTCATCCCGGCGAACGCCGGAACCCAGTGGATGCCGCGGACGCCGCCTCGGTTCGCTCCCCCGTCATCCCGGCGAACGCCGGGATCCAGTGGAT
>JBBDRR010000033.1:0-1743 GCA_040905395.1 Gemmatimonadota bacterium | reverse complement strand
AGAACCTGGGCGATCCGCGGGCCCCCGGCGCCCGGATGATGCTGGCCGAGGCCCCCATGGCCCGCCGCGAGTACGCGATCGCCGCCACGCACTACCAGCGGATGGTGATCGATTTCCCGTCCCACCCTCGCGCGCTGGAGGCCCGATACCGGACGTGCGACGCGTACCACCGCCTCTCGCCCCAGCCAGCCCTCGATCAGGAGTACACCCTCTCCGCCCTGCTGCACTGCGAGTCGGTGGCCGGAAACTTCCCGGGAACCGAGGAAGCCGAGCAGGCGCAGCAGCGAGCGGACGAGCTTCGGCTCAAGCTGGCTCAGAAGGTCTACGATACCGGGCTCTTCTACTTCCGGCGCGGTGCGTTCGATTCGGCCGTCGTTTACTTCGACGCGGTCCTTCAGCAATACCCCGATTCGCCGCTCGCGCCGGCCGCCCTCGGGCAGCTCGTGGACGCGTATACCCGCATCGGCTACCTCGAGGACGCGGAGGAGGCCCGCGAGAGGCTGCTGACCGAATACCCACAGAGCGAAGAGGCACAGGCTCTGCGGGCTTCCGCGGAGGCGGAGCCGAGGTTGTGAGGGACGCGATGTCGAGTGCCAGTGTCATCCCGAGCGCAGCGAGGGATCCGTACTTCGCTGGGCTTTGAAAGTGCGGATCCTTCGCTGCGCTCAGGATGACGCAGCCGGAGCATGACCCGCCTCGGCATCTTCGGCGGGACGTTCGATCCGCCCCACGTCGGGCATCTGATCGTCGCCGCCGATGCGTTCGAGGCGCTGGAGCTGGACAGACTCGTTTTCGTGCCCGCCGCCGATCCGCCGCACAAGCAGGGCACCGTTGGCGCGACGGGCCGACAGCGCCTGCGGATGCTCACGGCGGCCGTCGACGGCGACGCCCGGTTCGCCGTGGACGACCTGGAGATCCGGCGGGGCGGCACCTCCTACACGGTGGACACGCTGCGGGAGATCCGGGGCCGCGAGCCGGATGCCGAGCTGGTGTTCCTGCTCGGCATCGATCAGTTCCGGGCCCTGGCCTCGTGGCGCGAACCCGCCGAGGTCGCGCGCCTCGCGCAACTGGCCGTCTTCTCGCGAGGGGGAGAAACTCCCGACCTCACCGGCCCGTACGAAGGGGTGCACGTCCCGGTCAGCCGGATCGACGTCTCGTCGACCGACGTGCGCCGGCGCCTGAGCCAAGGGCTTTCGGTGCGGTATTACGTAGCGGAGACGGTGCGGACGATTATCGAGGAAGAGCGGATATACAGCAGTTTTGAGTTTTGAGTTTTTAGTTTTTAGTTTTGATTCTTGGTCGACCTCCGAAATCTTGAGTGGTGGCAACTAAAAACTAAAAACTAAAAACTAAAAACTCAAAGCTCAAAGCCTCATCAAGTCATAAAAGACAGAGAATGCTAAAAGACCTAGTCCAGGGAATCTTCGGCACCCGTCACGACCGCGAGGTGAAGCGGCTGACGCCGAAGGTCGCGGAGATCAACGAGCACTGGGAGCGTCTCCAGGACGTCGCGGAGGACGAGCTGCAGGGTCAGACGCTGAAGTTCCGAAAGATCATCCGTGAGGCGACGGAAGAGTTGGAGGCGGAGATCGAGGAGCTGCGCGAGGAGAAGCGCCAGGCGGAGAGCGCGGCCGAGCGGGAGTCGATCGCCGGACAGATCGCCGACCTGGACAAGGAGATGTACGCGGTCCTTCAGGACACGCTCAACGAGATCCTGCCAGAGGCGTACGCCACCGTGAAGGA
>JBBDRR010000032.1:0-10721 GCA_040905395.1 Gemmatimonadota bacterium | reverse complement strand
CCTTCTCCGTCATCCGGCTGTCCGACCCGCCCGATCAGACGGCGGGCGCCATTACGCCGAGGACGCGATCGAGCGCCATCACGTGGCTGCAGGTGTTGTGGCCTCTGAAGTATCCGCAGTCACAGCGCCAGTGGCCCTCGTGGAACTCCACGGTATGCTGTGAGTGGTTTCCGTCGAACTCGACGCGGAGATCTCTGAAGTGGATTCTTTCCGGCTGGTCGGCGTAGCTCTTCGCTTTTTGGATCTTGTTGATCATCCCGGAATCCAGCATGCGACCCTCCTTATCCTGGAGAGGACAAAATAAACGCCCGCGTAGCGCTCTACGCGGGCGTTGATTGAATCACGGCCAGAAGACACTTTCGCGGCTCGATGGAACAGATCCTAGCACGATCACTCCTGCTGCGTGACGGTAGGTTTCAGCCCTGCTCGGACGATACCTTTGGTCGGTGGCGATGTCAAGCAGACCTCTCGACGTCGCGGGGCAGGCGCCTCTCAATCGGTCCTCGTGCCGCCCACTGCGGGGTCTCCCTTGCCATCTCCGCCGCGCTCGCGGATCACCACCCCTTGAGAATCCGGGCGGCCGAGATCCGAGCTGTTCTGCTCGTGCTGCCGCTCCTCCGGGATTCCCGCCATCTTCTGTCCGCCCTGAGCGGGGCGCTTGTTGATTGCGTCGTCCTCGAGCTCCCGGTCACCGAGAGCGGGGCCGCCGTCGGGGGCGTCTTCGAAGCCACCGGCCTCGAATCCGATCTCGCCGAGGGGGTCCTGCTCCTCGATCTGCTCGTCGTCGAAACTGTAATTGGGATCTCGCCTGGTCATCTGTGCGTCTCCTGCTGGTGCCGCCGGGTGCCAGCCGAGGCTGGCGCGAATGCATAAATCGTTTGCTGCACGGATGATACCAATGTCCGACGCGCACGCCCGGCAGCCTGACCGGCGTCGGGTACTTGCTGGCGTCACGGCACCTGACCATTATCCAAGCCCTCGTTCGAGAGCCTCTTTCAACCGCCGCGCGCCGGATCGAAACCAGGGAAGATGAGCAAGCACGCAGCCGAGACGGGAATGCCCCAAGCACATATCGAAACTCGCCGTTCGCGCATACTGGAAGGCCTCGAGCGGATGGCGGCACCGGTGGTGAGCGCTGCCGAGCCTCTCTCTCGGGAGCAGGTGGATCATCTGGTCCGGGACGCGGAAGAGCTGTACTGGAACGAGCTGGCGTGGGAGGAGTTGACCGACGAGGAGAGCGTCTCGGGAGGACACCTGACCGAGCTCGTCTTCCCCGGCTTCCTGGCCTTCATCGACGGGCTGCTGCTGGAGTCGCTGCCGCACGGCGTCGCGGGCTATCCGAAGCCGCGCCCCGAGGTCGTCGAGGAGATCCTGGTCTTCCTTGCCGAGCGGTATACGGAAGTGACGTCCGAGCTGGAGCGCGGGGCCGATTCCGAGAACCTCGTGTGGGCGCGGGCGATGACGACGCACCTGATCGACCTCGTGCTCTACCGCCTGTACCGGGTCACTTCCGCCGAACGGGAGGACCTGGAGCGTCGTGGCTAGCATCCTGCGGCGGCGCGCCCTGATCCTCTCGGGGGCCGGGTTCGCCGCCGTCGGAGCCGCGCTGCTGCGATCCCGCCGCCGGGCACTCCCCCCTGGCTCGTCGTACTTCGCCGGATCCCCCCTCCTCATCGCCCATCGCGGCGGCGCCGGACTCGCACCGGAGAACACCCTCCTCGCATTCGAGCGCGCGCTCTCCTGGTGGCGCGCCGACATCCTCGAGCTGGACGTTCAGCCGACGGCCGACGGCCACGCAGTCGTTTTCCACGACGCCGACGTCGATCGCACGACCGACGGCTCCGGGCCGATCGCCGATCTCACGCTCGACGAGATCCGCCGCCTCGACGCCGGATACCGCTTCACCCCCGATGCCGGCCGGAGCTATCCGTTCCGGGGACGCGGTGTCCTCGTGCCGACACTGGTGGAGGTGCTTCAGACCTGCCCGGAAGCGCGCGTCAACATCGAGATCAAGGATGGGCGCGCCCAATCGGCGGTGTGGGAGGCGATCTGCAGTGCCGATGCGCTCGACCGCGTGCTGATCGCCGCCGGTTCTCGACAGGATCGTGCGCTGCTCGCCGCCTTTCCGGTCCCGGTGTCGGCAACGAAGGAGGACCTCCGGATCATTCTCGGTCAGCTCCGGCTGGGCCGGGTGCTCTACGTTCCTCCGGTCGATGCGCTTCAGATTCCGGACTACTGGGAGGGAGAGCAGGTCCTCACCGAGCCGCTCGTGAGCGTCGCCAGGCGGCGCAACATGCCCGTGCACGTCTGGACGGTGGACGAAGTGGAGGACATGCGCAGGTACCTGGACTGGGGTGTGGACGGGATCGTCACGGACCGCCCCGATCGGCTGGCCCGGCTCCTTCATGACCGCACCGGTCGAGCCCTGCCGCCCGGTCCCCCCGATCCCCTGCCCGAGCCCTTTCTGGAACGCTTGTTGCTCAGCTGAGCACCCTCGAACCCGCGTTTCCCGACGCTCCGAGATACCTGCATCCAGGAGGATCACAAGGTGCGCTACGACGCCGACTGGCGGCAGTATTCACCGCCCCGTCCCTATGACCGAGGCTTTCGAGACCGGGGATTTTCCGGCGAATGGGAGCGCTCCGGCACCCCGGGGCCCGAGCGGACGTACCCACCGGACTACGACGGCGATTATCAGGAGCCCGCCAATCGCGGCATCTACGGGCCCGCGCGCTATGGCCTCGGCCCGTACCATGAGCGCCTTCGCCGCCGCCGTCGGTCCGACGACGACGTCCAGGAGGACGTCGAGGAGGCGCTCTTCTACGACACCTGGGTCGATGCGGACGCGATCACCGTCGAGGTCGAGGAGGGGATCGTCGTCCTCACCGGAGAGCTCCCCAGCTACGATGAGGTTCGCTTCGCGACCGACGACGCGTGGGACGTCGAGGGCGTCCTCGGCGTCCGAAGCGAGCTGCGGGTCTCAGACCGCTGATCGGCGGCCGGCCGGCCGGGTCGCGTGCCGGCTCGGCCGGCGTTCAGACCCTCGCCCGCGACCCCGCCCGCTACACCTGACTCCCCTCTCCACACCCTCGCGCCCGCGCATCCGATGAGCGACGCTGCGCTCGAGCCGCGCTTCGCCAGACATCTCGCTACACTCCTGCCGGAGTCCGAGTCGGGGCCATCCCACCTTCTCCTCGCGTTCTCCGGCGGTCTCGATTCGACGGTCCTGTTGCACCTGCTGCGCTTCCGCACCCCGGAGGGCCACTTCACGCTCTCGGCGGCCCACTTCGACCACCGGATGAGGGATGGCAGCGCCTCTGACGCGGCCTGGGCTCGGGGGGTCTGCAGCGCGTGGGGAATCGCCTTCGAAGCCGGGGCCGCCGAGGGACCGATCCACAACGAGAGCGAGGCGAGGCGCGCGCGTTATGCATTTCTCCACGCAGCGGCGGCAAGACTCGGCACGCACTTCCTGCTCACCGCCCACCATGCGGACGATCAGGCGGAGACCGTTCTCTTCCGCGTTCTTCGGGGCACCGGAATCGGCGGCCTGCGCGGAATTCCGGCGCGGACGAGTTCGGGCCTCGTGCGACCTCTCCTTCCGTTCTGGCGCGAAGACCTCGAAGAGTACGCGCGGTCCAGCGGGCTCCGCTGGCGGTCGGACGTGACGAACGACAGCCTCACACCCGCGCGGAATCGGATCCGCAAGGCGCTGCTGCCCGAGATCGAGCGGACGGTGGCGCCGAGCGCCCGCCGAAACCTCGTCTCCCTCGCCGAGCTGGCGGTTGAATCCGAGGCGGGCTGGCGAAGCGTCGCGCGTGAGGGGGAGCGGGCTGTACTGCGGCACGAGGAGGACACTGTCGTTGTTGCGAGGGAGGTGCTCCGTGGGTATCATCCGGCCGTTCGCACCCGCATCCTCAGAAGCGCGCTGCGCCGCTTCGGAACGGTCCCGGACCGGATCGGAACCCGATCGGCGCTGACGTTTATTACCGACGCCCCCAGCGGCCGCGAATTTCAGCTGCCCGGGGGGCTGCGCATCCGCACGGAATTCGATCTCGCGCGCATCGAGCGCGTGGTCGAGCTTCCGGAGGATCGACCTCTCGTGATCGAAAGGCAGGCGCTGGATCGGGAGAGCGAGGGGCAGATGCGGATCGGTGGCCGTTCGTACACGGTTACCCTCCGCCCGATCTCCGGGAGCGAGGTCCCACGCGAGCCCTCTGGCGCGTGGGTCGCTCGGCTGCCGGTTGCGTCGCTCCACTTTCCGCTCACCCTGCGGGGACGCAGGCCGGGCGATCGTATCTCCACGAGCGGCGGCACCAAGCCGCTCAAGAAGCTGATGCTGGAGCGGCGGGTCCCGCTCGCCGAACGAGATCGGCGGCCGGTCCTGGAGGATTCCACGGGCGAGGTTCTGTGGGTCGCAGGAGTCGCGGCCGGCCCGGCGCCGCGCGGTTCGCCGGGAGAACTGCTTCTCCACCTCGCGATCCACGATGACGGAGGCGGCTGAAGTTCGAGCGCGGACGGGCGGCTACGATGTGCGGCGCATCGTCTACTCCGCCGAGCAGATCGCCCAGCAGGTGGTGCGGATGGGGGAGGAGATCACCACGCATTATCCGGCCGGCGAGGATCTCCTCGTCATCGGGCTTCTGAAGGGATCCTTCATCTTCGTCGGGGATCTCGTCCGCCAGATCGCACGGCCGCTCCAGGTGGATTTTCTGGTCGCTGGTAGCTACGGGAGCGGGACGACGAGCTCCGGCGAGGTGCGGCTGCTCTACGACCCCGAAGCCGACATCCGGGATCGGCACGTGATGCTGGTGGAGGACATCGTCGACAGCGGTACCACGCTGAACCGTCTCGTGCCGCTGCTGAGGGCGCGAGGTCCGAAGTCGCTGGAGCTCTGCGCGCTCTTGCACAAGCACCTCGCCCCCGAGCTGACGCTCGAGCCGCGCTGGGTAGGGTTCGACGCGCCGGACGAATTTCTGATCGGTTACGGCCTCGATCACAGCGAGAACTTTCGCAACCTTCCGTTCATCGCGAGCCTCTGATGGGGCAGCGGGGAGGAATGGTGCTTCGTTGAAGGAACCACAGTATGGCTGATCGCGAACCAAAGGGCCCGAACCAGACCCGCTGGGGCCGCTTCTCCAAAGTGGCGTCACTCTGGGTGCTCCTGTTCCTCGTGCCGCTCATCCTGATCCAGATGATGGAGACGGGTGAAGTCGGCGAGGAATTCCAGTACAGCCAGTTCCGCACGGAGCTGGAGCGCGGCAACGTCTCGGGCGTGACCTTCATCGAGGGGCGCGCGATCGAGGGCGAGTTCCGCAACCCGGTCGATGGCCAGCAGGGACCCGTCAGCACCTTCCGGACGGAGCTCCCGGTCCGAGATTCCGAGAGCCTGGTGACAGAGCTCGAGGCGATGAACGTGACGATCGGCGCGCGTGCCGCCGACCGCGACTGGTGGTCGATCATCTGGAGCTTCCTGCCCTGGGTCCTGATCATTGCCTTCTGGATCTTCATCATCCGGCAGATGCAGGCTGGCGGCGCGAAGGCGTTCCAGTTCGGCAAGTCGAAGGCAAAGCTCCTGACGGCGGACACTCCGAAGGTGACGTTCGGGGATGTCGCGGGCGCCGACGAAGCCAAGTACGAGCTGCAGGAGATCGTCGAGTTCCTGAAGGACCCGAAGCGCTTTTCGCGGCTCGGCGGCCGCATACCGAAGGGAGCGCTTCTGGTCGGACCGCCGGGCACCGGCAAGACGCTCCTCGCCCGCGCGGTCGCCGGCGAAGCGGCACGGCCCTTCTTCTCGATGTCGGGCTCCGACTTCGTCGAGATGTTCGTCGGGGTCGGTGCCTCCCGCGTTCGCGACCTCTTCGAGCAGGGCAAGTCACACGCGCCCTGCATCATCTTCATCGACGAGATCGACGCGGTCGGCCGCCACCGCGGCGCCGGGCTGGGCGGGGGACACGACGAGCGCGAACAGACGCTGAACCAGCTCCTCGTGGAGATGGACGGATTCGAGGCGAACGATGGCGTGATTCTGATCGCGGCGACGAACCGGCCGGACGTCCTCGATCCGGCGCTCCTGCGACCGGGCCGTTTCGACCGGCAGATCGTCGTCGACGCTCCGGATCTGAAGGGACGTGAAGGGATTCTGCGCGTCCACATGAAGAAGGTGCCGACCGCCGAGAACGTGCAGGTGACGACCCTCGCCCGCGGCACCCCGGGGATGAGCGGTGCGGACCTGGCCAACCTCGTCAACGAGGCAGCGCTGCTCGCCGCGCGGAAGGGTAAGGACAAGGTGTACATGGAGGACCTCGAGGAGGCCAAGGACAAGGTCATGCTCGGGGCGGAGCGCAAGAGCATGGTCCTCTCGGAGGCCGAGCGGAAGCTCACCGCCTATCACGAGGCGGGACACGCCGTCGTCGCCCTGCGGTTGCCCGGCCTGGACCCGGTGCACAAGGTGACGATCATTCCGCGTGGGCGGGCGCTCGGGATCACCGCCTCGCTTCCCGAGGAGGATCGCCACTCCTACAGCCGCGACTATCTGTTCGGCCGGCTCGTCATGCTGTTCGGCGGGCGGGTGGCGGAGGAGATGATCTTCGGTGCGGAGAAGGTGACGACGGGGGCGGGCAACGACATCGAGCGGGCGACCGGGATGGCCCGCAGGATGGTGACGCAGTTCGGCATGAGCGACGCCGTCGGGCCGATGGCGATCGGCGATTCGGAGCAGGAGGTGTTCCTCGGTCGCGACATCGGTCAGCGCCGGCAGGTCAGCGAGCAGACCGCGCAGCTCGTGGATGCCGAAGTGAAGGCGCTGCTCGACGAGGCGTACGAGCAGGCGCGCGACATTCTGATGGAGAACCAGACGCTGCTGGAGTCGATCGCCCAGAGCCTTCTGGAGCGCGAGACGCTCGACCGGGAACAGGTCGAGATCCTGGCCGGCGGCGGCGATCTGCCACCGCTGCAGATGCCACCCGAACCGGTCGAGGAGCCGGACAGCACGGCTACCGCGTCCCCGAAGTCGCCACCCCTCACCGGCCCGGGTATGGGGGATCTGTCGCCGTCGGTCGCGCGCAGCGAGGTTCCACGCGTTCTCGACGACGGGCTCTCGAACGCTCTCCGCCGCATTCCGGGTCTCCTGCCGGACGGGGCGTGAGCCGGGAGCCGAGCGCGAGGCAACCGCGCGGGTGCTGCGAGCGGTCCCCCCGAGGGCCGTTTCCGAGACCGCCCGCGCAGAGGCGCCGACTGCAAGCCGAATCGTGATCGCCGAAGCGTCCGACGCCGCGATCGCCACGAAGCACGATGCAGCTACCTGGGGCCACCGGAGAGGACGGTTCGATCTCCAGCGGCCCCTCCTGATGGGCATTCTGAACGTGACGCCGGACTCCTTCAGCGACGGAGGCCACTTCGCCGATCCACGGAGGGCGCTCGACCGTGCGGCCGCAATGGTGGAAGAGGGCGCCGGGCTGATCGACGTCGGCGGAGAATCGACCCGACCGGGTGCTTCTCCCGTCGATGCCCGTGATGAGATCGCTCGCGTCCTCCCTGTCGTCCGGCTGTTGGCATACCGCCTCTCGGTCCCGATCTCGATCGATACCCGGCGGGCGAGCGTGGCCCGAGCTGCGCTGGATGCTGGTGCGGACGTCGTCAACGACGTCACGGCATTGGCGGATCCACGGATGGCGCGCACGGTCGCCGACGCCGAGGCGGGGCTCGTCCTGATGCATATGAAGGGCGTGCCTGCGACGATGCAGGACGATCCCGTCTACGACGACGTCGCCGCGGAGGTGGCCTCCGTACTTCACGAGCGGCTCCGAATGGCGACGGAGCACGGCGTATCGCGGGAAAGGATTGCGATCGACCCCGGCATCGGCTTCGGAAAGACCTTCTCCCACAATCTCGAGCTGATCTCCCGGTTGGACGTGCTTACCCGCCTCGGCCGCCCCGTCGTGCTCGGCGCCTCCAGGAAGGCCTTCCTGGGCGCCCTCGTCGGGGACGCGCCGGCGGAAGAGCGAGCCGTCGCCACGGCGGCTGCCTGCGTGATGGGGTATCTGCGGGGCGCGCGCGTGTTCCGCATCCACGACGTCCGGATCGTTCGCGATGCGCTTCGCGTCGCGGAGGCCGTCCAGACGGCCGGAAGCGGAGTCTGACGTGCTGCAGCAGATCGGCCTGATGGCGCCCGACTGGAAGGATCTGCTCGAGATCCTGGTCGTCTCGGCCGTCTTCTACCGGATCCTGGTGCTGCTGGCCGGAACCCGCGCGATTCAGATGCTCCTCGGGCTGCTGCTGCTCGTCGGCATCTACTTCCTCTCGAGGATGCTCAACCTCGACCTCCTCCGCAGCCTTCTCGAGAACCTCTTCGAGTTCGGCGCCATCGCGGCGCTCGTCGTCTTCCAGCCGGAGCTCAGGAGCGCGCTGGCGCATCTCGGTCAGAACCAGCTCTGGCGGCGGTTTTTCAACCGCCTCGAGGAGACGGCCGTCGCCGAGGAGGTCGCTCAGGCGGCGGAGGAGCTGGCCAGGGCCAAGGTGGGGGCGATAATCGCGATCGAGCGGGAGGTGGGGCTCGGCGAGTACGCCGAAACGGGCACGCCGCTCCAGGCTCGGGTCTCGGCCGCGCTCCTGAATACGATCTTCACACCCTATTCCCCGCTGCACGACGGCGCAGTGATCGTCAGGGGCGATTCCATCGTGGCCGCAGGGGCGATCCTGCCGCTCACCCAATTTCCGGTCACCGACAAGAGCATGGGCACCCGGCACCGCGCCGCCCTCGGTCTCTCCGAGGAGACGGACGCGCTGGTGATCGTCGTTTCCGAGGAAACAAGCCAGATCTCGCTCGCCGTCCGCGGGCGGCTGGAGCGCGGACTGGACGGCGAGCGGCTCGTCGCGGCGCTCGCGTCCAGGGCCCCCGGGATCGAGACGGTCAGCCCCTGAGTCCCCGTCGCCCCGACCGGCCGCAAAATCGGCCCGTCAAGGGGCGTTGACAGTGATTCTCCACGTTTCTATGTTATGTGAGATCCACCCAGCCGACTGCCCGCGCCTGGACCCTCGCGTCCAGGTCCTCTGCGTCACCCTTTCACGGAGCTGTTCTTGGAGAACGCCTCATACGGTCTGATCCAGCTGTTCCATGACGGCGGATTCATGATGTATCCGCTGCTGCTCGCGTCCCTCCTGGGTCTGGGCGTGATCATCGCGAAGCTCTACATCCTCTGGGTCGCGCGCCGCGACACGAACCGCGTGCTGACCGACGTCAGCGAGATGGCGCGCAGCGGCCGACTCGATGAAGCGCTTGCCTATCTCGAGAATACGCCGGGACCCGTCTCCGCGATCCTGCTGTCCGGTCTGAATCGGATCCGGGAGCGACGTGCGGGGCGCGACGTGGAACAGGCGATGGCCACGACCGGAAAGGTCGAGCTCGGTTTCCTGGAGCGCGGTATGGTCGTCCTCGCGACCGTCGCGACGGTCGCCCCGCTGATGGGGTTCCTCGGCACGGTGTGGGGAATGATCTCGGCTTTCGCCGCGATCGAGATCGCCGGACAGGTCGAGGCGACGCTCGTCGCGTCGGGAATCAAGATCGCCCTCACCACCACGGCTACCGGCCTGATGATCGCGATCCCGGTCAATATCGCCTACAACTACTTCGTCACCCGGATCGACCAGCTCATCCTCGACATGGAGCAGGGGACGAACATCGTGCTGAACCTCCTCTGGGACGTCTTCGGGGAGCCGGGCGCGCCGGCGGTTGCGGCGGGCGCGGTCGCGGGGGCAGCCCCGCGCGTAGACCCGCTCAAGACGCAGAGCGAGATCATCGCAGACGATACCGACACCGTCGCCCCCTGAACGGCCGGAACTCCGGACCCTGCATTAGGTAAGAGACCTCATGGCACTCATCAAGAAAAAGAACAAGGTGTCGGATAAGATTCCGACGTCGTCGATGGCGGACATCGCATTCCTTCTGCTGATCTTCTTCCTCGTGACGACGACGTTCGACGAGGAGATCGGACTGCAGGTGGTTCTGCCGGAGCGCGGGCCGGAGGCGGAGCAGGAGGTCTCGCCGAAGAACCTCCTCTTCTTCCTCGTCCAGCCGGATGGCAGGGTCATCGTCCGCCGCGGTGAGAGCCCGGGTGAGCAGACGATCACCGGTCGGCAGGTCGAAGGCGTGATGCGCCAGGCATTGACGACGAACCCGAACGTAATCGGAGTAGTGCAGACGTCCCCCCAGGCTCAGTACGAGGACATGATCGCCGTTCTCGACGGCATCCAGTCTGCAGGCGCTACTCGTTTCTCGCTTCAGCTTCTGGAGGGCTAATTCATGGCGATGCAGGGCGGATTCAAGCGTAAGTCGAAGGTCGCGAGCGAGATTCCCGACAGCTCGCTGGCGGATATCGCCTTCCTGCTGCTGATCTTCTTCATGGTCACTACGGTGTTCCGGCAGGAGAGCCCGCGCGAGATCGAGCAGCCGGAGGCCGATGCGACGCAGACGGTCGACGAGAAGCGGAAGAACATCATGCACCTCTGGGTGGAGCGCGACGGGTCGATCTACATCAACGACGCGTCGGTTCCGATGGCCAATGTCTCCGGTATCGCACAGCAGATGTTCGAGGAGACCGATCGCCAGCTCGTCGTAGCGATCCGCTCCGACCGTGAGGTGTCGTACGGCGTCATCAACCAGATCACCGAGGAGCTCCGCGACGGTGGGGCGCTGCGGGTGAACTTCGCGACGAACTTCGAAGAGC
>JBBDRR010000031.1:0-10752 GCA_040905395.1 Gemmatimonadota bacterium | reverse complement strand
CGCGAGCGGGCCAGCCTGATTCTCGAAAAGCGAATCGGCCACTCCGTCGACCGCGTCAGGCTGCGCCGGCTGTGAGAATCATAGACAGCCTCCGCGGCTCTCGACTTCGAGCCGGAGGAGTGATGCCGGCGGTCCCGCGTAACGCCTCACCGGTCGGCCGCCGCACATGAGCCTGACGACCCTGGCGCTCCTCCTCGCCGGGCTCGTGCTGCTCGTCGTGGGCGCGGAGGTGTTCGTCCGCGGCGCGTCCCGGCTCGCTACGCTGCTGGGGATCTCCCCACTCGTCATCGGCCTGACGGTCGTCGCCTTCGGGACGAGCGCGCCCGAAGTCGCCGTCAGCGTTCAGTCGGCGATGTCGGGCGCAGCCGACCTGGCGCTCGGAAACGTCCTCGGCAGCAACATCTGCAATGTCCTGCTCATTTTGGGCCTTTCCGCGACGGTCGCACCGCTGATCGTCAACCAGCAGCTCGTACGGCTGGACGTACCGGTGATGGTATTCGTCTCCTTCCTCGTCCTCTTCGTCGGCTTCGACGGCGCGATCAGCCGGGTGAATGGATTGCTCCTCTTCGCCGGTGCGGTCGCCTACACCATCTTTCTCGTCGCTGAAAGCAGGCGTGAAGGGATTGCCGCGGCCGCCGACGCCGAAGTCGAAGCCATCGCCGCGGGCGGCGCGGCTACGTGGGCGTTGAACCTGCTGCTGATCGGGGCGGGGCTGGCGCTCCTGGTAGTGGGCTCACGCTGGCTCGTCTCCGGCGCGGTCTCGGTCGCGGAGATGTTTGGCGTGAGCGAGCTCGTGATCGGCCTGACTGTCGTGGCGATCGGAACCTCGCTGCCGGAGCTGGCGACTTCGGTCGTGGCGACGATCAAGGGCCAGCGGGACATCGCGGTCGGAAACGTCGTCGGCAGCAACATCTTCAACATCCTGCTGGTTCTCGGAACCGCGAGCATCGTAGCGCCCGACGGCATCCCGGTAGCCGCCGCGGCTCTACGATTCGACATCCCCATCATGATCGCCGTCGCGGTCGCCTGTCTACCGATCTTCTTCAGCGGTCACCGGATCGACCGCTGGGAGGGGCTGCTCTTCGTCGGCTACTACCTCGCCTATACCGCCTACCTCGTCCTCGCCTCCGCCAGCCATGACGCCCTGACCCTCTTCAGTACGGTGATGGGTCTCTTCGTCATTCCCCTCACGGCGATCACCCTGGTGATCGTGGGTGTCCGAAGCTGGCGCTCCTCACGAGAGGCCACCCTTGGCTGAGGCTGTCGAGCGACTTCGCGCCGCCGGATTCTGGCGACGGTTCGGTGCGCTCTTCTGCCTCGGGATGGTGGGGGTGCTCGCCCTGGTGCCGGTCGCGCTTACCGCCGGGCGGCGTCAGCTCGAGTCGATGCCGGATCTGGAGATGCCGCTGGGGATCTTCGTGCTGCTGACGCTGCTGAACCCGATCCTCCTGCTTGCGATCTCCGTCGCGGCAGGAGTGTGGCTCGCGCCCCGGCTCGGCCTGAGGTCCTACGTCGACGAGAAGGTCAGCTTCGGCAAGCCGGTGCTCCCGCGCCTCAGGGAGGACTTGCGTCTGGCGATCCTGCTGGGGGCCATAGGCGGCACGGCGGTCGTACTCATCGACCTCGCGATCGCGCCCTGGCTCTCCGGCGGGCTCGCACAGATCGAGCAGGCCCAGGGCCGTACTCTCGCGTCCACGGTGGCGGGGCTGCTGTATGGTGGTATCACGGAGGAGCTGATGATCCGCTGGGGGATCATGAGCTTTCTGGCGTGGGCGGTATGGCGTCTCGTGGGCCGCGGCCGGGGCGGGCCGGGGGCCGGGGCGATGTGGGGTGCGATCGTCGGCGCGGCGATCGCCTTCGGGATGGGTCATCTGCCGGCCCTCGCCGCTGTGGTTCCACTCACGACCCCGCTGATCGTGCGAACCGTCGCGCTCAATGCCCTGGGCGGAGTGATCTTCGGTTGGCTTTACTGGCGGCGCAGTCTGGAGGCCGCAATGGTGGCGCACGCCACCTTTCACGTCGTCTTCTCGATCTTCGCGCTCTTCGCCTGATCGCCGGCCGATTCAGTGGGGTCCGCTTACCCGCAGGCCGAGCTGCCCGAGGTCTTTCGGCTGCTCCGCTGCCCCGGGTTTCGAAGGAAGGCGCAGGACGAAGCTCGAGCCGCTCGGCGAGCTGTCGGCCAGCCGCAGCGATCCGCCCAGCAGGGCAGCGACCTTCCCGGCAACCGCCAGACCGAGGCCCGATCCCTGTGCCAGCGGATTGGAGCGGGCCGGATCGCCCCCCTGTTCGAACGGCGCGAAGATCCGCTCCTGGTCTGCGCTCTCTATCCCGCAGCCGGTGTCCACCACCGCGATCTCCACGTATTCCTCGGCCGCACGCACGATCACGGAGACGTGACCTCGGGTCGTGTGCTTCACCGCGTTCGACAGCAACGCAACCATTATCTGTCTGAGGCGGTCGGGGTCGGTTACCAGCTCCGGCACCTCGGCAGGCAGGTCCAGGATGAACCGCAAGCCCTTGGCTTCGGCCCTGTGCCGGTACACCTCCGTAGCCGGCGGAAGAATGCTGGCGAGATCGACCGGCGAGTACGTCGGGGTGAGCCGCCGGAGCTCGGCGTCGGTCAACACGAGGAGGTCGCTTACCAGACGGGAGAGGTGCTCCGCGCACAGCCCTGCCCGCACGGCCGCCCGGTGCGCCTTCGACGGCAGCGCGCCGTACGTGCCGGACTCGAGCAGGTGCGTGTACCCTATGATCGCGTTCAACGGCGTCCGCAGCTCGTGGCTGACCGCGGCGAAGAAGCGGCTCTTCGCCCGGTTCGCCTCCTGTGCCTCGACGGCGAGACGCGCGAGTCGCCTCTCCCTCCGGACCCGCTTCGTCACGTCGTCGAACAGGATCGAGAGCCCCCCGCCCTGGAGCCGATTGACCCGTAGATCGTAGATCCGGTCGCGCGCCCTTCGATCGCTCGAGCGCACGCCACGCAGGTGCCTGCTGAGCCCGTCGGCCATCGTCGCGCGGAGACACTTCTCGACCTCCTCCCACCCGTCCGGCAGGAAGCTCCAGATCACCTTCTCGAAGACGTCGTCGCTGCGAAGCCTGAGCAGCCGCTCCGCGGCGGTGTTCCTGTAGACGAGCCGCCACCCGCCGTCCACCGCGACGCAGCCGCTGCGCGTGCTCTCGAGCAGCGCCAGGAGCTGCTCGGTCTCGAGCCGATCGTCGTCCGGATGACTGATCTGTATCGTGAGGCCACCCTCGTCGCTCGCCGTTGCCCGGACGCTGACGACTTCCGACCCGTGCCCTGGAAGGGCTTCCAGGAACTTCGACTCCGCCGTCCGGCGGGCCTCATTCAGCCGCTCACGATTCGAGGTCCGGCCGAGGAAGGGGACCATCGCCCACAGCTCCCGTCCCAATGCCACATTCCGCTCCACTCCCAGCATCCGCTCGGCGGCGGCGTTCCAGTATGTGACGCGCCATTCGACGTCAACCATCAGGATTGCGTCGGGGATCGCTTCGAGACCAGGGTGGATCGGATGGCAGTCGGCTGAGTCGAGGTACTCCTGCATCTGCCGTTCTGACCGTGATTGGTCGGTCGTGAGATCGGAAGGCCGCCGCCAGCCGGCGGAGGCACAAAATCAATCCGGACGCTGCAGATAGCGGACCAGAGCCTGAAGCGAACCCTCCGCGGCTCGCCTCAGACGAGGGTCGAGCCCGTCGCCGTACACGAGCTGCACGAGCGATGAAAGTGGGATGTCGGGACGTTCCGAGAGCGCCCGCCCGACCTGATCGATCCGGATCCGGCGGTGCTCCGTGTAGCGGTCGATCGCATCCCCTGCCCTTTGGAGCGCTGGCCCGTGGGCCGGATAGAGAACGGAGAGACCTAGACGACGGAGTTTGTCGAGACTGCGAAGGTACTCGGCAAGGTTTCCTTCAGGCGGTGCGACGAGTGTGGTATCCCCTTCTCCCATCAGAAGATCCCCCACGAAGGCCGCCCCATCCGGAGGCGCCTCCTCTCCACGCCAGACGAGTGCGATGTGATCCGGCGCGTGTCCCGGGGTTGCGACGATCCGGAGCGATCCGGCGTCGCTCTCTATGATATCGCCTTCTTCGGCCCGTAGACGTAGATGAAAGGCGCTCGGCGAGCCCGGCGCGAGACGTGACGGATCGCTCAGGAGCACCGGGCCGCCGCTCGCGCGCGACAGCTCCGCGGCGGCGCCGGCGTGATCTTCGTGCGTATGCGTCAGAACGATGGCGACGGGCTCCTGGCCCTCGAGTCGGGAGAGGACCGCCTGCACGTGGGTGGCCACGGCGGGGCCTGGATCAATGACGACGGGTCGGCGCCGTCCGACGATGTACGTGCGCGTTCCGTCCAACGTCATGGGGGAGGGGTTCGGCGCGAGGACGGAGCGCAGCGCTGCCGGTGTCACGGAATTCTCAGAACGGCGCGCACGGGCGAACCGTCCCCTTCGTCGAGCCGAAGGGGGAGCGCGATGAGCTCGTACTCGCCCTCGGGGATGCCATCCAACAGCAGGTTCTCCAGGTTCGCGATTCCCGCGGCGGCGAGCGTCTTGTGTGCCGGAAGCTCAATGGAGTCGAAGGGATCGACGGAGGGGGCATCGGTACCTACGAGCATCACCCCGGCCTCCGCGAGCAGAGTCGCGGCGGGCGGGTCGATCGCCGCGAAGATGGTAGGAAACTCGTCCGGCCGTACCCAGGCACCGGTGCGGAAGAGGATGCGACGAGGCGGCGGCCGGGCCGCGAGCGTTCGCCCCACTAGATCGCTATCGATGGACGGCCGATCGCGCGCATCGACGACCACGGCTCGACCGACGAAGGCGGCGATCGGGAGACCGCCGATCCCCTCACCCGAGTCCATGACGTGGAAGGGCGCGTCCGCGTGCGTGCCGGTGTGCGCGCTCATGCTCAGCGTGGACAGGTTCACCGTATCTCCCGCAGCGAGCCGCAGCACCCGATCGAGCCGCGGCGGCGTGTCGCCCGGCCAGACCGGTATTGAGGATCCGAGCGGCCGGGAAATGTCGACGTATGTCGGCTCGGTCAAGGGTCCGCATCTATTCAAGGTCGAACACAATCACCCTCGTCCCGGCGAACGCCGGGACCCAGGGGCTGGATTCCGGCGTTCGCCGGAATGACGGTTGCGGCCCCCGGCAACGTCCGTGTGCGCCCGACCATCCGGAATGACGGTTGCGGCCCCCGGCAACCTCGGCGTCCACCCGACCATCAGAAGAGAAGCCTTCTCGCCTCAGCGATGTCGCCCGTGACCGCGAAGAGCCGTTCCGGAAGGGCTGGCCAGGCGCGGGCCGCGGTCGCGAAGGCGTTCAGGGCGGCCGGCCGAGAAACGACCGACTCGATCACCCGCTGCAGGCGCCTGCCGGCTGCGAATGCCCGTCGGTGCGCGGTCGCGTACGGAGCGAGCGCCGCGCGTGAGCAGTCGCCGTGCTGCAGGCATCGGCTCGCCACTGCCGCTGCCATCCGGGCACCGCGAAGCGCCCGATAGATTCCCTGGCCGGTGAACGGGTCGAAGTATCCGGCTGCGTCACCAACCAGTAGCGCGCCGTCGGCAGTGACGCTGCGGGTCGGCCAATCGAACGGCCCCGTCGCCATGACGTCGGCGACGCGGCATGCGCCGGCGAGTACGGGAACGGATCGAACGGCATCGTCGAAAGCTCCGGCTGCGTCGCCCACCAGCCTGGCGGTCGGCTCGTTCAGCACGACGACGACGTTCACGACGCCGCGTCCTACCGCCACTACGCCGATGCATCCCCACGACCGCATGTGCATCTCGCCCAGCTCGGGTGCCTCGCTCCCGAGCTCCAGGTGAGCCGTCAGGGCGACCTTCCGAAGCCTGGGGTGCCGCCGAAGGAGTCCCAGGCGGCGAACCACGATCGACCGAAGCCCGTCGGCCCCCACCAGCAGCCGGCACCCCGCTTCCTCCCCGGACGAGAGCCGCACGCCGACCGCCGCCTTCTTCCGCCGCACGACGTCGACGACCCTGGCGCCGGTCCGCACCTCCGCACCCGCCGCTTCAGCATGCCGCAGCAGCGCATCATCGAACGCAGCGCGATCGACAGCCATCCCCCGTTCCCCGGACGGGAATCGGGCGTGGAACGCGCCCCCCCCGACCAAGTGTACGCCCCACCCAGGAATCGGCGCATGAGGCAGACGCGCGACGGCCGGAAGAGTGCCGAGCCGCTCCAGCTCACGCAGGGCGCCGGGGTTCACCGACTCGCCGCACGGCTTCGTTCGAGGGAAGCGGGCGCGATCGAGGAGCAGCACACGATGGCCGGCCGATGCGAGCAGGCCGGCGGTGGTCGACCCAGCGGGTCCGGCCCCCACGACGACCACATCTACTTTCACCTCTGTTCCGTTCTGTCGAGGACCAGGGAGAGGCGGAAGACGGGGTGCCGCCGCACCCGCCATCTGCCGACGAACACTTCCGAAGCGAGATCGGCGAGCTCCGCGGGGGTGAACGCCGCCCGTACCGAGGCGGGCCCGTCGTGACGGGTGATCGGATGCCTTCTCCAGGCGGTGGCCGCCAGCACGCGCGCGCCGAGTAGGGCCAGGCCGGACCGCGAAAGATCTGTGACCACGACGCCACGGCGCGCGACGCGGGCCATCTCACGCAGCACGCGCGCGGCGTCGGGCCGCTCAAAGTGGTGCAGCGCGGTGTTCATCGTGACCAGATCGAACTCCCCGTCGCCGAAGGGGAGATCCAGCGCGTTCGCTTTCCGGACGATGATGAACGGCTGGCCCGCGGTAGCCCGCTCGGCGTACGCGAGGGTGGTGGGATGCAAGTCGGTCGCCGTCACCCGAACCTCCACTCCGCGGCGTCCGGCCTCCGCGAGCAACCGGATCGGGATGTCGGCGGCTCCGGTGGCGATGTCCAGCACCGTCACCGGCTCTGCCCCGACTCGCTCCGCCAGCTCCAGCGTCAGTCTCACCGCGGACCGCCTGCCACCGAGCCATCGATTGACCCGCTCGAGATCCTCGAGGCTCCTGCCGAGCTCCGACTCCTCGGCATCCAGCCGATCCATCAGCTCGTCGCTGCGCACCCGGCGGAGCGTCACTGCGCAGACCTCAGCCTCTGCGCCGAGCCCTCGATCCGGGCGCGTAACGAAGCGACGTCCAGCGTCCGGTACCGACCATCGGAGTACAGCTCCTCCCCGGCGACCACCGTCAGGATCACGTCGGTACCGCGGGCGGCATGGAAGAGCGTTCCGATCGGATCGTAGCACGGCACGGTATGGGGCGCATCGAGAGAGACGGCGCAGAGGTCGGCGTCCTTGCCGGGCTCCAGCGATCCGACACGCTCCTCGAGGCCGAGCGCACGAGCTCCATCGATCGTGCAGAGCCGGAGCAGTTCCTCCGCGGGCAGCAGGTCGGGGGAGTGCGCGACCACGCGCTGCAGGAGCGCCGCAACCCGCGCCTCCTCGAGCAGGTCGAGTCGATTGTTGCTCCCCACCGAATCCGTGCCGAGGCCGATCCTGACCCCCGCTTCCCGAAGCCGCATGAGCGGCGCGACACCATGGCCCAGCTTCGCATTCGCGATCGGGCAGTGCGCGACCGGGCACTCCGCCCGCGCGATCGCTTCGATGTCCGCTTCGTCCACATCCACGCAGTGGATCAGCAGTGGCCTCTGGTCGAGAACTTCGAGATCGGCGAGGAGCTCGAGGGGGGACCGACTTCGCTTCGGCGTTTCGATGCCGCGCGTGTTCAGTCCAGGTGCGAAATCGCCGCCGCCGTCCACCACGAGGCTTCGTTCTGCCGTGGATTCCGCGATGTGGGCCGCCATCGGGAGACCCGCCGTCCGTGCGAGACGCACCACTTCGCGGTACAGCGCGTCCGAAACGGTGTACGGCGCGTGTGGTGAGACGCCGATTCGCACCAGCTCGCTCGCGAAGGGGAGCAGCCTGTCGATGTCGCGCTCGAGCCGTTCCATCGCCCCCGCGGCCTGCGCCGGGTCCGGGCCGAACACCTCCTGGTAGACGACCCCCCGCATCCCCGCCTGACGCATCGCGGCCGCCGCCGCACCCGACGCCTCCGTTGCACCGAGGGTCGTGATCCCCCCGCGGACCGCCTCGACCATCGTCCAGAGCGCGGACGCCTCGTCGTCGTCCTCATCGAGAACCGAACGTCGGGTTCCCACGAGCCGCAGGATCCAGTCGCGAAAGGGCAGATCCTCGAGCGCGCCGCGGAACACCGAAAGTTCCGGGTGGGCGTGGACGTTCACGAGACCCGGCAGAAGGATGGCGGAGCCGAGGTCACGGATCTCGACCTCACTCGACAGGTCCAGCGCGCCGGCGGGTGCCACTGCGGCGATGCGACCGTCGGTCCCGAGGAGCAGCTCACCCCCGGCGATCGGCGGTGCGGCGACCGGCAGGATCCAGTCGGCTCGGTAGAGTACTGGAGATCGGGCCACGGTCAGTTCGGTGGGTAGACGAAGTCGGCGCTCTGAACCCCATAGCGGGCGCTGCGCGTGAGCTGCGGATCGCGATGAAGACGCTGGCGCCCCCGGGCCTGGCCGATGCCGACGGTGATCGCGAGATCACCCACCCCGGCCGTGCCGTCGACCGGTACTCCGACATCGACTCTCAGCGTCTGACGCGAGCCCGGGGGGAACGCTGCCCGCAGCCCCAGCCCGATGCTCGCCCTGACGGGCGACTCCGTGCCGAATACCACGTCCCCCGGCCAGATCTTCCCGACGTCCGCAAAGACGACGCTCCCCAGGTCGAAGAGGTCTCTGAAC
Organism: Gemmatimonadota bacterium; assembly: GCA_040905395.1. Classification (GTDB taxonomy): domain Bacteria; phylum Gemmatimonadota; class Gemmatimonadetes; order Longimicrobiales; family Longimicrobiaceae; genus WHSP01. The sequence continues at coordinate 1,994 of JBBDRR010000031.1, read as the reverse complement.
GGACCGCCGAGGTACGCCCTGTGCTCCACGGTGGCCACGATCCGTCGACCGCCCGGGTCCACATGGTGCTCGTATCCCCGCAGTCCCGTGTCGCCACCCAGCGTGAGCTGGAACGGCACTCGACCGTTCCAGCCGCCCACCGCCGAGACAGAAGTGACCAGCGAATGCCGCGAGCTCAGGTGCGGCTTGAAGTACGCCCACGCGCTCAGCTCGGCCAGGACGTCGCTCCACTCCAGGGTTCCCGGGATCGTTCGAGAGCTCCGATGGCCCTGGAAGGCGAACTGTCCACCCACGATGGTCGCGGTCCAGGGCTCGGTCGAAGCGAAGAGACCGAGACCGACGGAGAGGTCCCTCTCATCGGAGAGCACGGGGAGCGTCGGGCCGATCGACGCATCGGCCTCCACTCCGAGCTGCACGTCCTCGATTCCGTTGAGTGTGTCTACCCCGCGCCTGCGGACGAACCAGACGTTTCGCTGCCCCGTCACGAGCACCATTCGGACGCTCGACAGAGGACGCCACCGGGTCTGGAGTGAGAACGGCACCGGAAGGTCGCGACGCTCGTCGTCGGCGAACCTCGCGGCGCCGGGATAACCGATACGCTCACCCGCCACGGCGAGCCCGAAGAGGGTATGTCGGAATTGCGAGCCACTTCTCCGCACCGCGGCTCCGACCTCGAATCGCTCGCGGCGCACCGGCAGCCATAGGGCCGTGAGCTCCGCACTCCCTGCCTCCGGCATCAGCAGCTCGAAATACCGGTCCGCGCGCGACGCGGACTGGCGGAACGCCACTCTCCCCTGCTCGCCGACGAACGGGTAGGTGAAGGCCGCGCTGTAGATGCGCCCCGGCTCCGTCCGCGCTGCCTCGAGCGCCATGTTCCAGCGGCTTCCGAAGAGTTGCGGTGTGCTGTAGTCGGTCCCGTAGACCGTTCCACCCCCCCGCTCCGGGTTCTCGTAGTAGAGTCCGATCCGGTGCCCCGTGCCGAGCAGGTTGTCCTCACCGATGCGCAGGCCACGCAGTCCGCCGGAGCCGAGCCGCGGCTGGACGCGCGTCGACCACTCGTCCTGCGTATCGACAATCACCTGAACCTGCCCCCCCGGCATCCGGATCCCGTAGACGTCCGCATTTGCCAGAAAGGGGAAGCCGCGCAGCAGGCGTTCCGAGTCGCGCAGGAGCTCCACGTCGTAGCAATCCCCGACTTCGAAGACCAGCTCGCGACGGATGACTTCGGTCTCCGTCTGCACGTGGAGCGCGTTCGCCAGCCGGTACGCCCACTCGAAGCGGCCGCTCCTCGCGGGGTCCTCCAGATCGAAGACCGAGTGGTTCTCGATTACGATGTCCTCGATCCGCCCCGCCGGGCACGCGGCGGCTTCCTGCGCCCGGCCTGGCGCCCCGGATGCGTGCAGCGCTCCCAGGACCAGTAGCGGAATGGTCGACGCCGATGCCGCGATGCGGCGACGAGGCTGGCATGACGGCATCTGGGGTCGCTTCGGCGTGGGAAGCTATCGGCTATCGGCTATCGGCTATCGGCTATGACTACCCAACCGACCTTTCCGAGTTCGATCGGTTCTTTCCCGACGAATCCGCCTGCGAGCGGTGCCTAGAAAGACTGCGCTGGCCACACGCTTTTGTGTGCCCATGGTGCGGAGACCGAAGACCCGCTTGGCGGACGGCTCGTGGTTCACTGCTTTGCCAGGGGTGTAGAAGGCGGGTATCTGCGACCTCCTCGACTCTGGATTCCGCATTCCGTTCCAAGCGTGCGGCGACACGGTCTGGGTCATGCACGTGCGCCACCAGCGGCAGAAACAGCTGAAAGCCCCCGGCCCTGGAAGTGCCTACCTCCCACAGTGGAGAACTGAACCTTTGGGATCTAGCGGCTTCACCACAACATATGGTAGGTGGTGGCATGAAGTGAATATCCCCTTTCGGCATATAGGGGATATTCCCTTCGCTCCACTGACCACAAGATGTAGTGGTTAGGGCCCACTCCACCTGCC
>JBBDRR010000030.1:0-10883 GCA_040905395.1 Gemmatimonadota bacterium | reverse complement strand
GTAAGGGCGGAGCCCGCGCTACGCTCGGGCTGACGGTCGCTCCGGCTTCAGGGCGTTCGGATGACCGCCTCGCTCAGGGCCCTTGCCCGCGTCGGCAGTTCACGATCGGCCCTGTTCGTCAACAACCGGAGGTCGCGCGGGCGTGGATCCGCGGTCGTGTCGCTGCGCAGCGGCCGCAGCCCCGCAGGATTCATCCCGTGGGCGGCGGCGACGAGCGCGCCCAGCGCATATCGGCTCAGCGCCTCGGGACCTGCGAGGTGCCAGACGCCCGCCGCGGCAGCCTCCTCGAGCCGGGCGATCTCCCAAATCTGCCGGGCGAGGTCCTCGGCGAGGATGGGGGTGCGGAGCTCGTCGACGAATAGCGCGGGTCCGGATCCGTCACGCAAGCCCGCAAGGATCCACTTACTGCGAGGATCGGGCGGGTGGAAGGCGGTGATCAGAGAGGCGCGGATGACGGCAGCGCCCGGTATCGCGCCACGAACGTACCGCTCCGCCTCGGCCTTGTATCGGCCGTACTCGTGGACGGGGTCGGGCTCGGCGGACTCGGCGAAGGGAGCGTGCTCGCCGTCGAGCACCATATCGGTGCTCATGTGGACGAGCCGGACACCGTATGCCAGCGCCGCGTTCGCGACATTTCGAGTCGCGTCGACGATGTCGCGGGCGGGGTCCCCGGTTCCGTACGCGGTATGGATGATGGTGGCGGGCCGAAGCTGCTGAACGAGTGCCTGCACCGCCCGGGAATCGGCCAGGTCGACCTGGTGGGCGGGGCAGTCGGTGACGGGCGTCGTCCGCTGTGTAGCGTGGACCTCGACCCCGGGCGACGGAAGCCGGATCAGGTAGCCGCCGAGGCAACCGGCGCCGCCGTTAACCAGCACGCGCCGCGGCGGCTCGACCCGCTCGCGGCGCGCTCCGAGGACCGCTTCCATCACCCGTCTCGCAGTCCCGTAGATCCCCGGAGCTTCGCTCTCCCGAGGCCCCGCAACGTTCAGCAGGACGTCGGCCGGCAGCGTCTCGAGCCACGCTTTCGCGCGCTCGGCCCCTGGCCCGTCGGGTGGGACCTCGAGGACGGGCCGGCCGTAGCGCTCCGCGGTCTCCCGGGCGAGCAGCGTCCCGCCGGAGGGGGCTGCCGGCGCGACGATCAGCGTCGCGTCGGCGTCGAAGACGTTCCAGACCGTCCGCTGCGCAGGGTCCGTCGAGAAGGTCTCGCGGAGCGGGTAGTTCGCGGAAATCGGCCCGTCCTCCGCACCCCGCGCCGCAGGGCACCAGCCGCCTACCGGGATCCCGGCCGCGAGCGCGGCATTGAACGCCGCCCGGTCGACGCCGGTCTGTCCACCGGAGACCACTGCTCTCATCGCGAGTCGCGCACAGATGTCACGTCAGCATTGGTCCGTAGCGACCGGCGGATCACCCGGGACTTTTTGAGGTCGACCCGCGAACGAGCTGTATCCATTCACCTGACGTCCACCAGCACCGCGCTCGCGAAATCCGTCGCGGAGACCGTCATCCTCGGCGGGATCGCACCTGAGACGATCTCCGCCGATCCAAGCCATTCCGACGAGCGCAGCGCAACGACGACCAGGCTACCTTCCTCCCGGACCTCGAGCCCACCTTCGAAGTCGATGACCAGACCTTCGTTTCCCAGCCCGACTTCGACCGTTCCGGAGAACGGGCCACCGGCCAGATCGAGACCATTCACCTGCGCGAATACCTCCTCGAAGCGCAACCGCACCGTCGTATAGAAACCGACCTCCATTTGTGTGGTACCGAGCGGAACGAGCTCGGACGTCCCGATGGGAACGCTTGCGCCGACCACTCCCTCGGTGACCGGCACCTCCCTGCCCTCTTCGTCGATAACGGTGACGCTGATCCGCATGTCCACCGATCCGCTCAGCACTCCAGCCGACTCCACCTGGGAGCCTCGACCCGGAGCGAGCGAATAGCGGGCCGATGAGGCGCCCTCCTGGTCGGTAGCGGCCGCGGAAACCTCGCCCTCTCGGAGGCCGCCAGCAGTCAGCTCCTTCGAGCACCCGCCGAGCACCAGCATCAGCGCTGGAGGGAGGATCCAGATCCATCTGATCATCATCTGACCATCACTCCGCTCAAAATGTCTTGACGTCGCTTCAGGGGAGCGGCGGCTCGCCTGAGAGCCGTTCGAGCTCCCGCAGCGTCTCCTTCTGGTCGTGCGACGACCCACACTGGCCGAAGATCGCCGCGGCCTGTGTCAACCGCTCCGCGGCGGTGTCGGGCATGCCTTGCGCCGCTTCCCAGCCCGCATATTCCCGCTGCACGAGCGCGACATCGACCGGGTTGCCGCCGCCGCGAGCGAGCTCGAGGGCCTGCTCGTAGAAGATCACACCCTCCGGATCCGCTTCGGCGCGGGCGACCGCGGCGAGGCCGAGGTAGACGTGCAGGAGAAAAGGCTTCAGGCGCTGGGCGATCGCCAGACGCTCGAGCTCCCGAATCACCTCCACCGATTCGGTGAGCCTCCCCTGTAGCAACAGGCACTCGGCCAGATTGACCAACACGGTCGCCCGCGCTGCCGGTGTCGTCGTACTCGCGACGGCCTGACGATACGCGGCCTCGGCTTCGTTCAGCCGTTTACGAGCGGCCAGCAACAGCCCTTCGGCGTTCGCGAGAATCGCCTGACCCTCCCCCTCCTCGAGTCCAGCGGCGGTCTCCTGAGCGGCCGCGATCCAGCCTGCCGACTCATCGAGCGCTCCGGCGCGTCTCGCGACGATGGAGAGGTTGACCTCGAGCTGCCAACGCTCCCTTCCGTGCCCCTCCCCGAGCAGCTCCATTCCCCGGCGATACCAGCGCTCCGCTTCCCCCCACGCTCCGCGATCCACATGGCAGTTGCCCAGCCCCTGGCAGGCGACGATCATTCCGTCGACGTCCCCCTCCGCCTCGCCGATCTGGAAGCCGTTCAGATACCGGACGATCGCAACGTCGATGTCGCCCCGCGCCCTGGCAATTCGACCAAGCCGACGTAGCGCGAGCCCCTCTGGCTGGCGATCGCGCGGCTTTCGGCCAAGTTCGAGCGCGCGGCCGTACAGGATCTCCGCGGCTTCGAGCCGACCCGCGTCCTCCTCGACCTCGCCGGCGTCGACGAAAGCTGTCGCGGCCGCGCCGGTATCGCCCGCTTCGACCGCCCGGAACGCCTCCAACGTGTGCCGCCAGACCTGCTCGGCCTGCGAGCGCTCCGACTCTAGAACCCGCGGAATCTCCGCCTCCAGCGCGGCGAGATCCAGCAGTCGAGTCTCGAGCGTGCGGTAGCGCTCCGATCCCGTCCAGACCCGATCGGGATCGTCGATGGACGCGGCGATCAGGGCCGACCGCAGCGGGCCGAGAGCAGCCAGCGGAGGCAACAGATCGAGTGCCTGGTCCATGCGGATCTTTCTACGCCTCATCGGCAAGTTCGGACTTCTGCGAGAGCGACCCGTAGCCGCCGGACGACGATATGGGGAGCACCCTCCGTTCCGCGGCCATGGGGGGCCAAACGTCTAGTGATCATCGGACATTTCGCCACGGCACCGCGAAGATCGGAGTCGGAACGGGCCACATTCTGAAGCGGCCTGCACCAGAAACGTGCAGCCGCGTCACCTGCCCAGTAGGCCATATTCGCGCGCCTTTCGCGCGACGGTGTTGCGGTGGACACCGAGCACTTGCGCGGCACGAATAAGGTGCCCGTCCACCTCCTCCAGCACGCGCGCAATGTGGAGCGCTTCGAGCTCCCCCAGCGTCAGAGTCGGGGAATAGCCTGGCAGTATCTCTCCCACGGCTACCAGGCCGCGCGGCGGGTCGATCTTGATGTCGCGTGCGGCGAGAGTGTCCCCGCGAGATTCCAGCACCGCTCGCTCGAGGACGTTGCGCAGCTCTCGCACGTTTCCCGGCCACCCGTGCGCGTCGAGCCGGCGCAATGCCGTTTCGCTCACGAATCGGAGGGGCCGGCGATGCTCGGCGGCCAGCGTGGCCGCATAATGAAGCGTCAGGTCGCGCAGATCACCCACCCGCTCGCGCAGCGCCGGCAGGTGCAGCCGCACGACGGCGAGCCTGTAGTACAGATCCTCCCGGTACTCCCCTCCTGCGACGAGCGCCTGGAGGTCCCTGTGCGTCGCCGCGACCACACGCACGTCCACCTTTATCCGCTCCTCACCACCCAGCCGCTCGATCTCCCGCTCCTGCAGGGCTCGGAGGATCTTCGCCTGTAGCACCAGGCTCATGTCCCCGATCTCGTCCAGGAAGAGCGTCCCTCCGTGCGCTCGCTCGAATCGGCCCGTCTTACGGCCGACCGCTCCCGTGAACGCACCCCGCTCGTGACCGAAGAGCTCCGACTCGAGCAGATCCTCCGGGATGGCGGCGCAGTTGACCGCTACGAACGGGCGCTTCGCACGTGGGCTCATCCGGTGGATTGCCCGGGCGATCAACTCCTTACCCGTACCCGATTCGCCTGTCACCAGCACCGTCGCGCCGCTGCCGGCGACTCGGCCGACCTGCTTCAAAACCTCGAGCAGCTGCGCGCTGGACCCGACGAGTTCGCGGTCGGTGGTCTCCGTAGGCAGCGGCACTCGAGAGCCCCTCTCCACCTCGACGAGTAGAACTCTCGCGAGCAGATCCGTCTGCAGCGGCACGCCCAGTAACTCCGCCGCGCCGAGCCGCGTCAGCTCCATCGCCAGCTCCGCGTCCACGCTTCGCGCAGTGAGCACGACCACACCCGCATTGCCCTCCTCGATCAGCCGCCCCACCAGCTCCGGCCCCACCCCTGGAAGGTCGAGCGACAGCAATGTCACGTTCCACGGGCCATCCTTGAGCGCGCCCAGGCCTGACGTCAGCGCCGTTTCGACCCGCACCCGCCGCTGATCGCCAACGACCGTGCGTACGGACGCCGCCACCTCCCCGCGGTCGTCGATAACCAGAACCGCTCCGTCGTGGGCCATCTCTGCTCCTAAAATGCGACAATAAGATGCGTCACGTGCACTAAACTATAGCATCGAAGCCGCCCAAAAGGCCATGGGATCGGTTTAAATCAAGCATTTGTGCGGGATATCGAGTGCGGCACCCCCGGTGCTTTGACATGGAGCGAGTTCGCGAGACGAGCTTGGCCTTCGATGAGCGACTTTTGCCCACTCGGAAAATGGAGATGACGATGAAGCTGAATGGATTGATGCTCACCCTGGCTCTGGGGTTGACCTTCACCGGCTGTGATTCGGAGCCGCTCGGCCCTTCCGCGGAGGGAGAGGTCTGGGTGGGCGCGACAGCGGGCGGGAGCGCCGATGGTCCGGCGCGGTCGCTGGCCGCAACGGGTGAGGGTGAGGCGACGATCTCCGTGACGGCGCGGGTGGACGTTTGGACGGATGCAGATGGATGGGTGGAACTGACCGACAGGGCGGAAACGCGAGCTCTGGCTTTGGGAGGTGCCGAAGCGACGACAGTAACGACGGCCCGGCTGCGGTCGGGGACGTACAAACGCGTGCGGATCCGGTTCGAGGAGGTGCGCGCAAGCGGCACCGGCGGCACGACCGTGGAAGCGGGTATTGGCGGGGCGGACGTTCGCGTCGATATCGCTGCAAACAGCGCCGCGATAGTCGAGCGCGACGTCGAAATTCGAATCCGCGCGGACGCCGGGAGCCGGCTCACGATGAATCTGAACGCGGATGCCTGGCTGGCGCAGGCGAGCGGAGGGCTGGTGAGCGAGAGCGCCTTCGCGAGCGCCGTTCAGGTTTCGGCGGAGTGACGCGATGAGAACGCGCAGCGTCACAGTCATCGCCCTGCTTGCCGGACTCGTTCCAGTCGAGACGTCCGGCCAGGATGTACGCCTCGATCTGGGGGCTGGGCTGGTGACGAACGACAGGGACGAAGTGCGGACCGGACTGACCCTCGCGCCAGCGATCCTGTGGGGCGGGCCTTCTGCGGCGCTTCTCGCGCGTGCCGAGGCAGTGCTCCCCGTCGAGGGTGGCAGCCAGGCCTACGTCACTCTCGCCGGAAAGGCGCTGAGCGCGTCACGCGGAGTCGGAATATCGATTCGCGCCGAGGCTTCGGGACGCGTGACGAGCGAGGGTTGGGGCGGGTCGGGTGGCGTCGTCACCCCGGGGGCGATCTACGCCGGGAAGTCATGGGCGATCGAGGCCGGCCCCCGTCTGGGGTTCACACGACATCCCCGTTCGGACGAGTTGGTCGGGAGGAGCGGTTGGCCCCTGTTGGGAACCAGTGGTCAATCGAGATCGGCGACGACAGCGCTCCGCGGGATCGTCGCGGAAGCCCGAGCCGTGAGCGGCCCGGTGCAGTGGCTCGGCGGCTGGTCGGCGATGCATGCCGGCGACGGCGTGCGATGGGATGATATCGTCGGGGGGCTCACGGTGGACGCCGGAAGAGTTTCACTCGGCTTCGCGGGGGGGCAGCGGAGCGGGGCGGCCTCGGAGCGGTGGGCGCAGGCACGCACGACTGTCTTCCTGAGCCCCGCTGTCCAGCTGCTCGTCCGGGGCGGTCGCTACCCCGCCGACCCGTTGACCGGACGGCCTGGTGGTATGACCGCAGGGGTAGCGCTGACGGTGCGTTCGGAGCCCCGGTCCGAAGGAAGGGCTGCGGACCATCCGTAGAAATAGATCACGTGTGCCGAGCGATCCAGCGGCCGCCGGCGCCGGTCGAATTTGCCGCTGCAGTCATGGAGATGAATACAATGAAATGTGCAATGCTTGCTACGGGGCTACTTCTGATCGCGACCTTCGATGCAGTCGAAGCACAGGCCGGGTTCGAAGCCGGCGCGGAGGCGAGCGCCCGTGCCACGGCGAGAGCCGAGCTACCGGTCGCGCCGGTAGACCGGACTGAGGAAGAAGCTCGGGCCGGTAGTGCCGCCGAAAGGATGAGCACGCGCGCAGCAGCCGCCGCGCGGACTCGACTCGAGGTCGCGGCAGCGGCGCTGCACGCGGACCGCACGCCCACCGAAGGGGAAGTCAGAGCTGGGGCGACGGCACTCCTGGCGGGAGCCGGGCCGGCGGACCTCCAGCGCATCCGCCAGAGCGCTCCCTCGGAGCGTCGGCTGGAAGCATCGCTCACGGCTCTCGCGGAGCTATCCGCGCAGGGAGCCGACCCGGCCCGGGTGAGCGCGGACATCGCTGCTCTTCTCACCGCCGGCGCTTCGGATCGGGCGGTCGGAGTTGGACTAGAGACGGGTATCACGGCCGCGGAGTCGGCCCTGTTCGGCGGCGCGGCGGGGGCGCTCGATACTTCGCTGGGGATCGGCGCGGGTCTCGACGGGTTGGGCGGAGCAGCTGGTCTGGGCGCCTCGGTGATCGGCGGGCTCGGCGGCTTCTGAGCCGATAGACGGATAGGGCGGTCGTCGCGAGCGCCGGAAGGGATCCGCACTTCCCGATGCATGTCGAGGTGCGGATCCCTTGGGTCGCTCCGGCGCACGCGCTACGCCTGCGACCCTCACAACCTGAACCGCTCGACGATGCGCTTCTCCTCCTCGCCGGCGAAGTCCGCCTCCAGCTCGACGTACGGTTCTATCCCGCTCCCCGCGAGCTTCTCGCGGAAGAGCTGATCCAGCTGGAAGATCCCCGCCGAGTTGGACAGCTCCACACGGAGCCGCACGGGGGTCGACTCGCCCGGCTCGATGTGCACCGCCTCGATCGCCGCGGCGGACACGGAGTGGATGCTCATCGAGCCCCCGGAGAAGGGGATGCGGGAGCGCCCCTTCGCCATGTCCAGGGCGTCCGCGACGCGGACGATTCCCGCTTCCAGCGTCAGCGGCTTGCCGCCCGAGCGGTGAGCGATGATGGCGTGCAGGACCTCGGAACGGATGATCGTGGCTGTCGCGACGTCGTAGAGACCATCGAGCAGCTCGGCGGCCTTTGTCTGCGTGATGAAGAGGGAGAACGCCTCGTGCTCCATCCGGTGGATCGACATCCCGACGTCGTGCAGCAGGGCGGCCATGGCGACGATCAGCTCCGCGTCGTCCAGCTCCATCCCGTAATGCCGCACCGCGGTAGGCTCGACCCCGTGCTCGGTGAGCAGGCGGAAGAGCTTGTCGGCGATGTTCATCACGATCTTCACGTGAACGGGCCCGTGATCCGTCATCCCGAGGCGTTCGACCGCATTCACGTTGCCGGCGATCCAGAGCGCGTACAGCTCGTCGTCGGCGTTCACGCGGCCGATCAGCTCCCGGAGCTTCCGGTTCTTTCCGGTACCCGGAACGTTGATCTCCAGCCGGCTCGCCATCCTCTCGGCGATGGTACGGCCCGGCAGTCTGTGCTCCTGATATTCTGCTTCGTACATACTTTGGATTCAGCTCGAATTCACGATGGACCATCACCGCGGATCTGGTCGACATAGCCGGTGAGAAGCACGAAGCGGTGCGCTGCTCCGCCCCTGGCCCCTGGTGCGGGCGCCTCGCGGCGCTCGGTGCGACGGTCAGCCGAGGAGCGTCACCTCCAGGAAACGTGCCGCCTCTCGCTCCGCCCAGCAAACCGGAGCCCACGGCGGTCCGGCGATGAACCCTACGTGGCCGCCCGCCGGTGTGATCCCGTCGATGAGCCAGGGGTTCTTCGCCACCGCTTGGACGGGCACCGATTCCGACGGGAGGAACGGGTCGTCGAGCGCGTGGAGAACGAGCGTCGGCGTACGTATCTCGTGCATCGTGTGCCTGGCGCTCGAGCTGTCGTAGTAGTGCCAGGCGTCGTCGAAACCGTGGATGATCGCGGTGGCGGCCTCGTCGTATTCGCGGATGGTGCGGGCGGCGAGAGCCGATTCGACGTCGCAGTGGTCCATCAGCAGCTCGCGCTTCCGGAGCACTTTGCGGCGCAGCTTGCGGATGAAGTAGAGGGTGTAGAGCCGGCTCATCGGCCCCTCCTCCAGCCTCTGCGTCCCCGCGACCAGGTCGAAGGGGATGGAGATCGCGACGGCGCTGCGGAACAGCGATCGCCCGGCGTCTCCCTGCTCACCGAGGTACTTCAGCAGCACGTTCCCGCCGAGCGAAAACCCGACCGCGCCCATCGGGACATCCGGGTGCCGGTCGCGAAGCATCCGCGCCACGAAGTCGACGTCGCCGGTGTCGCCGGCGTGGTAGAACCGAGCCAGACGGTTCATCTCGCCGCTGCACGCTCGGAAGTTCATCCGCAGGGTACGGATCCCCCGCCCCGCCAGCTCCCGAGCGAGGGTCGAGACGTAGTTCGATCCGGAGCATCCCTCCAGGCCGTGCAGCACCAGGACGACGGGGGAGTCGAGCGGAAGCTGCTCGGGCCCCTCGTCCAGGTCGAGGAAGTCGCCGTCCGGCAGCTCGACGCGCTCGGTCCGGAGCGGGCCGGTGTCGTACCGCCGGAGCTGGCGCCCGCCGACGGTCTGGGCATGGGCGCCCGGGAGCCACCAGGCGGGCACGAAGGGCTCGGGTGTGTACGCGGCGAAGTCGTTCGCCGCGGGAATGTCCCGGACATCGTCGCGCGTCCTCATCCCGCGCCGGGATCGGGCACGATGCGCAGCCCCGCCTCGGCCTCCGCGGCAACGCGGCGCCCCTCGTCGACGTCGACGCGCATCAGCAGGAGCGCACCGGCGATGAAGAAGACGATCACCGAGAGAATGGCGTTCCGGCTGGAACCCGAAATGGCGATCGTCAACCCGAAGATGGCCGGGCCGAAGATCCCGGCGAACTTCTCGAAGACGGCGAAGAAGCCGAAGAACTCACCCGACTTGTGGCGCGGGACCATGCTGGCGAAGAGCGAGCGGCTGAGCGCCTGCGTGCCGCCCTGAACCATACCCACGAGGAGCGCGAGAAGGAGGAAGTGGGTCGCGTTCGTCATGAAGAAGCCGAGAATGCTGATCCCGGCATACGCCAACAGCCCGGCGAAGATCGCCGGCTTCGCCCCAACCCGGCCCGCGACGGCTCCGAAAGCGAAGGAGAAGGGGACGCCGACGAACTGTACGATGAGGATCGCCAGGATCAGATAGTTCTGAGCGATGCCGATCTCCGTGCCGTAGATCGTCGCGACACGCACGATCGTGCCGATCCCGTCGTTGTAGATGAGGAAGGCGACGAGCATCAGGAGGGCTTGCCGGTATCCCCGCAGCTCGCGGAACGTCTCGCCGAGGCGGATGAATGCGGCGCGGACGGGGCGGTCGCTGCGGTTTTCGTCCGGCTCGAGAGCGCGCGGCGGTTCGGGCACGCGGCGGAAGAGCGGTATGGAGAATAGCAGCCACCAGAGCGCGACCGAGATCAGCGCAAGCCGCGCCGGGAGCGTCGCCTCCTCGGGCGAGATGTCGGGGCCCGACGGGAGGCCGAAGAGGGCCGGGGCCGAGATCCAGGCGAGGTTCAGGGCCAGCAGGATGCCCCCGCCCAGATAGCCGATCGCGTACCCGGCCGTCGAGACCCGGTCCATCTCCTCCGTCGACGCGATGTGCGGAAGCAGCGAGTCGTAGAAGACGAAGCTGCCGCCCGCACCGATGTTGGCGAGGATGAAAACGACGGACGCGAAGAGCCAGTCTCCCTGCTGGATGAACCACATCGAGGCGACCGAACCGACTCCGAGGACGAGGAAGCCCGCGAGGAACTTCTTCTTGGACGCCGAATAATCGGCGATCGCGCCCAGGATCGGGGCGGTCAACGCCACCACCGTCAGGCCGATCGTCGTCGCCATCGCGAAGCGGAATGTCGCCACGCCGTCCGGCAGCCCGGCACCCGCGACGTTGTAGTAGTAGATCGGAAACACCGCCGCCACGACCGTCGTGACCATCGCGGAATTCGCCCAGTCGTACATCGCCCACGCACGGAGCTCCGGTCGATGCAGCCCGAGAGAGATCAGGAAGTTCGCTGGACGTGGCATGCGGTAACGTCGGTGGAGGTGGCCGGCTGCGCGGAATATGCGAAGAGGGACGGCTATCGGCTATCGGCTTCCGTA
>JBBDRR010000029.1:0-1804 GCA_040905395.1 Gemmatimonadota bacterium | reverse complement strand
CGACGATCTCGGCTTCCGTCAGCGGCCAGCCGAGGCGGCCGAGCACCTCGACGTCCACGCGGATCGCGAGCCGCTCGGAATCCACGAGGACGCCATCGCAGTCGAAGATGACGAGGTCGATCGGGGTACTCACCGGCGGCTCGTGGAGCGGTTGCCGGGTGCGCTCTGGATGTCCATCAGTGTCGACGTTGGAGGTGCCGGGTGGGAAGGGTCGGCGGCGGCCGATCGCCACGAGTCAGAAGGAGGGAAGCTCCCGGTTCGATGAACCGGGAGCTTCCCTCCTAAGCGCCCACAACCGCCGAAGCGGTTCTACCGCCAAGCGCTCGCCGGCTCGCTCGGATCCGAGCGGAGGAAGCGGATGAGGTCGGCGTGGAACTGGTCTGGAATCTCGATCTGCGGAGCGTGGCCGATGCCGGGATAGAGCAGCAGAGCCGAGTTCTGCAGCTCGTTGGCGACGTTGCGCGCCAGCGTCGGGAAATCGGCGACCAGCCCGTCTTCCTCACCGCCGATCACGAGCGCCTTGGTATCGATGTGCTGCCAGTCGTAGACCACCGGATCCTCGTACAGCATCTGGCCCTGAAGGCTGCGGACGCGGGAGAGCCGCGGCCACTCGCCACTCATCGTCTGCCCGTACTGACGGCGGACGAACTCGAGGTGCGCGGGCGGCCACTCTTCCGGGAAGTACCGCCTGTGCCCTCCGAGCACCGACTGATAGGTCGTCGTGCCGACCGGCCCGGCGAGAGGGTCTCTCCAGGGGCGGCCCTGACGCTGATCGGTCAGGCCGATCTGGTTCACCATCACGACGTGCGTGGTGATATCGGGATAGAGCATCGCGAAACGGCTCACCACCATCCCGCCCATCGAGTGCCCCACCACCGCCACCCGCTCGATCCCCAGCTCGTCGAGCAGCGCCTTCATGTTGGCGGCGACGAAACCGAAGTTGTAGGGAATGATCGGCTTCGACGATTTCCCGTATCCGATGCGATCGACCGCGACGACCCGGAAGCCGGCGTCGGCCAGGGCATCGATCGTAGTCGTGTACGCTTCCGAGTAGAAGTTCATCCCGTGCTGGATGAAGACGGTCTGCCCGTTCGGCGTACCGCGGGCCGGCACGTCCATGTACGCCATGCGCATGTCCTCGCCGAAGCGGTTCAGCTCCAGGAAGTGCACCGGGTACGGGTAGGGGATATCCTCGAAGTTTGCGGAGACCGGGCCCCAGTGCGCGGGAGCTTCGGCCGGCGGTTCGGCAGGCCACTGCTCCTGCGCCGAGGCGAGCGTCCCCGTCCCTGCAATCGCGAGCGTGGCAAGCGCGGCGGGAAGCCACCGCATCTCGTGGGAAGTGTTCGGCATACCAGCTGCTCCGGGTGGGAGGTCGAATTCAAGGTTCAGGATGCATGCTACTCAAAAAGGCCAGCGGAAACAACGTCCGCGATTCGCGGCATCAGGCGAGCGGCTCTTCCGGAGGCGGGGGAACCGGATCCGCGTCTTCCAGCAGCTCTCGCATCTCCACGCCTGCCTCGGCCGAGAGGGGGCCGGCCTCCCTCCGCCAGATGATACGCCGCAGAAAGGACCCGACCGACTGATTCTTCTCGGGAAGTTCGGGAAGCTCGCTCATATCGTTCTCCGGGTTCGTGTTCCGACCGACATCCGCGCGGCTTCCGATAATCTATCGTCAGCCGACGCGGCGCGGGACTTCGTACCTCAGCTCCACGAATCCCTCGCCGTGTTGGACCGCGGAAAGGAGCCGAAGCGGCGGCGTCGTTATCGCACGGGGCAGGAGCGGAGCCCCGTTGCCGAGAGTGAC
>JBBDRR010000028.1:0-1833 GCA_040905395.1 Gemmatimonadota bacterium | reverse complement strand
CGTCCGGTCGACGAACGGTTCGGATACCGCGATCTCCAGCTGGATCTTCTCGACGAACTCGTACACGACCGGCTGGCCGCGATACGTGTCCAGGTGTGTCTTCTCGCCGCCGTGCCCGGCGATCCGCGTCAGACTGAGGCCGGTGACCTCGATCTCGAAGAGCGCGGTCTTCACCGCGTCCATGCGGTCGGGCCGGATTATGGCCGTGATCAGCTTCATGACTCCTCCTGAGGGTGCTTCGCGGGCGGGTAGTAACACCCCGCCCGCTGGTCCACGGCTTTGTTCAATCGCCCGCCATGAGAACCGCCGGCGAGTGGATCGGGTGATGCGCGGTCGGATACGCCTCGTTGCCATGCTCGGCCGCGTCCAACCCTGCCAGCTCCTCTTCCGGAGTGACCCGGAGCCCGAGCGTCGCCTTGAGAACGGTGAAGAGCGCGAAGGCCGCGACGAACGCTGCGCCCGCTCCCGCGAACGCGCCGATCGTCTGGACATAGAGCTGGGTGACGCCCCCGCCGAAAAGCAGGCCCAGGCCGGGCAGCGCCTCACCACCTGCGAATGGAGCCGAAGCAAAGAGGCCAATGGAAAGCGTCCCCCAAACGCCGCAGATCCCGTGGACCGCGATCGCTCCCACCGGATCGTCGATCCCGACACGCTCGAGCCAGATGATCGATCCAACGACGATCGTGCCGCCGATGAGTCCGATCAGCGCGGCGCTACCTGTGCCGACGAACGCGCACGGAGCGGTGATGGAGACCAGCCCCGCCAGTACGCCGTTGAGCGTCATCGAAATGTCGGGCTTCTGGAAGAGGACCCACGAGCCGAACATTGCCGCGAGTCCACCGGTCGCAGCGGCGATGTTCGTGGTCATCAGGATATGGGCGATCCCCTCCGGCGTCGCGGCCATCGTCGAGCCGCCGTTGAAGCCGAACCAGCCCAGCCAGAGGACGAAGACGCCCAGAGCCGCGAACATCATGTTGTGCCCTGGCATCGCCTTCGGCTTACCCGCCCGATCGTACTTGCCGATCCGGGGCCCCACGACCAGAGCACCGGCCAGCGCCGCGAAGCCGCCCACGGCGTGGACCACCGTCGACCCAGCAAAGTCCCAGAAGCCCATCGCGGCGAGCCAACCGCCACCCCAGATCCAGTGCCCGATGATCGGATAGATCACCGCGGTCAGCACGAGGCTGAAGATCAGGTAGGTCGAGAACTTCACCCGTCCGCCCACCGTACCGGAGACGATCGTCGCCGCCGTACCGGCGAACATGAGCTGGAAGAAGAACTTCAGCTCCAGTGGCACGATCGTCCACGAGAGTGAGTCGAACACGCCCTCTCCTCCCCCGAGCAGGAAGCCACTGGTGCCGAGCAACGCGTTGCCGGCGCCGAACATCAGGCCGAATCCGATCGCCCAGAAGGCGAGCGTCGCGAGCGTGAAGTCCGCGACGTTCTTCATCAGAATGTTCACCACGTTCCGCGAACTGTGGAGCCCTCCCTCGAGCAGCGCGAACCCCGCCTGCATGAAGAAGACGAGCGCGGCCGCGAAGAGAACCCACAGCGAGTCCAGAATCATCTGGTTGTCCGCCCCGGCTTCCTGTGCGGAGAGCCCGCTCGCGGCGAACAGCGCCAGTACCATACCCAGCAGGGGCATCAGCGTCTTCCCTCTCATGCCTCCCCTTCCTTTCACTCCGAAATGAAAACGTCTTCCGACGTTCTAGTCCTTTCGGCGCCGGGCCGGCGCTGTGTAAGTTTGTTGATGTAAAAAGGAGGTAGGCAGTTGCAGAACGGGCCACGGCCCCTTCGGTTTGAAGTGCACGGCCAAGCACACCACCAAACCGA
>JBBDRR010000027.1:2849-11226 GCA_040905395.1 Gemmatimonadota bacterium | reverse complement strand
CACTTACAAAAGTCGGGACGGCGGGATTTGAACCCGCGACCCCCTGAACCCCATTCAGGTGCGCTACCGGGCTGCGCTACGTCCCGAAACCTTCATTTCTCCGCCACGTCCAGTATTCCAGGAGCACCGAATCTACCGAAGGCCCCACCCTTCCGTCAATCGTCGTTCACTGCTCGGAGAGCCCTCGCGGTCATGGATGTCGGAGTCATCCAAACACCGAGCCAGCACCACGCGGACGATCCTGCTGGCACCGCCACCCCGGCCGCGCCTGCGGAGCTGAGCTGGAGTTCGCCCCCGCACCTGTCGCGATTTCGAACACGCGTGTCTCGTCCCGAGGCACGGGCGCCACCGGAGCAACAACGCTCCGGTGGCGGTGGATACCCTCCTCTTCGCCGTACCGGATACCGGCTACGGCGCCGCCCCGATCTGCCCCCGCACCTCCCCACCAGGATTCTGCGTGGTGTGCACGTTCACGTACGTGTTTCCAGCCCGTATCTGCGCCATCAACGAGGCGAACGTTCCGTCGAAACCCTCCACGGTCAGCACGTCGGCATCCCTGATAAAGCCGGTAGAAAGCACTGTCGGGGTGGAGACGGTGACTGGGTTGTCGCTGGAGAAGAGGAACGCGATTACCGGCCCGTTCGCGCCTGGTTGCGCGAGGTGGATGTGCGCGGCTCTCACGTTTTCGATGTCGTCCACGGTGAGGACGAACTCGAGCTCCGCCGCCGAGATGTCGTGCACGAATTCCGCTCCGCCGGAGGCGGTCGTCGTCTTCGGAGGCACTTCCGCCGCCCCTGTCAGGGTGGCCGAAAACTGCTCGTTCAGATCCGCATCCGTGCCCGTATCGCACGCGACGAGCATGGCGATCGCGAGGAGTCCGAAGGCTGAGGTTTGCAGGCGCATGGTGCCCTCCCATCTCGAGGAATACAGTTGCCGGCGGCTCGCCGGCTACCCCGATGAAAGGCAGGATCCACACCGTCCGGACGCCCTGGCTTCGACTCGCTCATTCGCGGGCGAAGCGTTTACTCCGGTCTCCGGCCGCGGCCGAGCCAGGCGGCTCGAACCGCGACCTGTGCCGCGGTTGCGGTGGGCGCCGCCACGATCCTCGCGCGCCTCGCCAGCTCGGGACCGAGCCGCGCCTCGACCGTGACGAGCCGATCCCGCCGCAGCAACGTCAGCCGGAGCGCGTCACCCTCTTCCGCGTCCCGCAACCGCGCCCCCAGCTCGGCCGGCGTCACGCGCACCCCGTCCACCGCCACCAGCTCGTCCGCGGCGTTCACCCCGGCCTCGTAGGCGGGGGTGCCCGCCATGACATGCGTCACCTTCACCCGTCCCCCGGCTTCGGTCAGCCTGATCCCGAGACGTCCTTCGTGCGGTCCGGGCGCCGGTATCCGCGGCCCCGGCCGC
Source organism: Gemmatimonadota bacterium (assembly GCA_040905395.1). Classification (GTDB taxonomy): domain Bacteria; phylum Gemmatimonadota; class Gemmatimonadetes; order Longimicrobiales; family Longimicrobiaceae; genus WHSP01. The sequence goes on along the minus strand of JBBDRR010000027.1, from coordinate 9,819 downwards.
GGCGTTCCGACTCCCTCAGCCGTCGGCGCAACCGTTTCATCCGCACGGCCCGCTCGATCGCGATCGGCTGCTCGCTCCGGGGTAGACTGCGGCCTGCCCGGCTCGTCGCCCGCCACCAGCACCAGACCTGCTGCCTGGAGGACTTCGTCGAAGTCGATCTCCGCCGTCCCTCGGACGTATCGCTCGAAAAGGGAATCCAGCGAGCCGCCGTACACGCTCTCGACGACCTCCTGGATTCCGCCCGGGCCGTCTTCCGGAAACCCGACGTCCGCCTCCAACCAGCGTTCCCAGAGCACCCGCAGCACGTCGTCCAGCGACCGCTCGCCGCCCGATGCGCGGCGGATCTCGAGGTCGATCGCCAATGCCACCAGAGATCCCTTGTGGTAGTACGACACCTGCGCGTTCGGCGTATGTGCGTCCGGCCGGTAGAACCTGATCCACGCGTCGAACGACGACTCCTCCAGCGATTGGTGATGACGACCCGGAAGAGCCTGGAGCCGGGCGATCGAATCTCCCAGGCGCTCGAGATATCGTTCCGGGGTCATCAGCCCCGCCCTGAGCAGGATCAGATCGGTGAAGTACGTCGTGAACCCCTCGACCACCCAGAGATTCCGGGTGTAATTCTCCGAGCAGTAGTCGAACGGCCCCAGCGGTTCGGGCCGGATGCGCTTCCCCAACCAGACGTGGAAGAATTCGTGCGCGACGAGCGCGATCAGCTTCTCGTAGTCCTCCCCGGCGAGCCAGGATGGCGACACGAGGAGCGAAGTCGAGGTGCGATGCTCCAGTCCGCCTCGTCCGTTCGGCGCCACGTGCACGATGAAGAGGTAGCGGTCGTACGGCAGACCGCCGAAGATTCCCGAGCAGACGGAGACGATGCGACGGGTATCCACCAGAAGCTGCTCCTCGTCCAGCTCGCCGTCGCCCCAGATCGCGTACCGGTGCGGGATCCCCTCCTGCTCCCAGGCGATCGTCCGATGCGGTCCGATCTCGATGGGGCAGTCGACCAGCTCGTCGTAATCGTCGGCGCGGAACGAACCGTCGCCCTCCTCGCGCAGGCTCGTCGCGATCCGCCACCCCTCGGGAACCACCAGCCGCACCCGGGCCGTCTCGCCCTGCATTCCCCGCACGAACATGAACACCGAGGCACCGTTAACGTAGCCGTGCGACGCGTCGAGATGGCTCGTCCGTACCGTGAGCTCGTTGGCGTAGACGCGGTAGCGGGCGATGACACCGCCGGTCACCTCGCCTTCCACACGCCAGCTGTTCTTGTCCGTCTTGCGCCAGGCCAGCCGCAGGCCGGACGAGTCGTGGACTTCGAAGTCCTGCACGTGTCTCGGAAATTCCCGGAGGAGGTAGGATCCGGGAGTCCAGGAGGGCAGTACCAGCTCGAGGGGGCCTTCACTGCTCGGCACCCGCACCTCGACCTGGAAGAGGTGCGTGTGCGGCTCCGGCATCGACAGCGTGTATTCGACGGCCACCGAGCTACTTCGAGTTGCGGCCCCGCCACGCCGCCGTCGCGAGCGCGCCTGTGAGCGCCCCCGCACCGAGGGCGAACGGGCGTGCGATTCGGCCCGCCGGCGACTCCTTCGCTACCCCCTTCGCGATGAAGAAGAGGTTCGCCGGCCTCTCGGCCAGTCGCCGCATCAGATAGGGGTACCAGGAGTTCCCGTACGGCACGTAGATACGAACGTTGTATCCCTCTTCGCGCAGACGATTCTGGAGATCGCGGCGAATGCCGTACAGCATCTGGAACTCGAACGTGTCCCGCGCGATGCCCTGCTCGAATGCATAACGGCGGGTAGCGGCGATCATCTCCTCGTCGTGGGTCGCGATCGCCGGATAGTTGCCGGCGTCGAGAAGCTGCTTCATCTCCCGAACGAACATCCGGTCGACATCGGCCTTGTCGGGGAAGGCGACCGCCGGGGGTTCGTTGTATGCGCCTTTGACGAGCCGCACCCGCGAGCCGAGCGCGTTCAGCCGCCGCACGTCGTCCGGGGTCCGCCGCAGATAGGATTGCACGACCGTGCCGACGTTCCGGAATCCTTTCTCCCACAAGGCCTCGACCATCCGGATCGTTTTCTCGGTGTAGTCGCTGGACTCCATGTCGAGCCGGACCAAGATCTCGTCTTCCTCCGCGCCCAGCTCCCGGGCGCGGGTGAGGATGAGCTCGATGTTCTCCAGGCAGAAAGCTTCATCGAGGCCGAGGCCGAGCTGCGTCGGCTTGACCGAGATGTTCGCGGGGATTGCCTCGCTGGCGATGCGCTCCAGGCTCCTGATCGCCATCTCGCGTGCCGCGAGCGACTCCTCCCGCGTGATCACCAGCTCTCCCAGGTGGTCCAGGCTCGCGAGGAGCCCGGCCTCATTCAGCGTACGGGCGGCGCCGATCGCGTCTTCCAGCGACTCACCGGCCACGAATCGCTCCAACAGCTTCCTGGGCAGCCCCGTCTCCGAGACCGCCCGGCGGACCGCCCGATTATCGCTCAGGTACAGAAGGCTCTGTCGAATCATCCGTGCTCAGCCCGGGACGAATAATGTGGGTTCAGAATTCTTCGTGCCGTTTATTGATTATCGTCTGCTCGAGGATCTCCTTCACCCGGGCGAGGGGCATCGCCTCCAGCTTGCGACGCGCCTCGCTCTCGCTGGCGCCGGTCTCGAGGTCCCCCGTCTCGAGGTGCCCCATGATCGCGCTCCCCTCGTTCGCCCACCGGACGAACACGAGGTATGCTCCGTAGGTGCCCTCCTTCGTCTCCGGCCGCTCGACTTCCACGGCCACCGTATAAGCCGAGCCGTCGGCCGATTCGAACGCTGGAGCTCGCCCGTGCACGGCGGGATACCCCCCCAGCGTCGTCTCGTCCGCTCCCTCCCGGGGAAGGGGATTGAGCCGGTCCTCCATTCCGCTGAATTTCACGTCGACAACCTGCCTGTTCAGTGCGTGAAGCGCCAAACTTGAACCGCCAACCTCGAGCGCGCAAAGAACTGATGGCGAGGCGCCGAGCCGGCCGATCGCTCCGACTCTTCCGACTGGCGCTCCTCGACGGCGTTCGAGTACGTTGGACAGCTCGCACCTTCCGGGCCGGCCGGCCCGCCCGTTCGAACCGCACCACGACCACCATGCCCCCCACTACGATGAAGGCGTCGATCTTTCATGAGAACGGCGCGCCGGAGGTCGTCCGCTACGAGGACGTCGAGACCCCCCGACCCGGCGCCGGCGAGGTCCTGATCCGCGTCGCGGCCGCTGCCTTCAACCACCTCGACCTCTGGGTCCGGCGCGGAATCCCCATCGAGACGACGATGCCGCACATCGGGGGGTCGGATTGCGCCGGGGTGGTGGACGAGCTCGGGGACGGCGTGGATGACGTTGCCGTGGGGACGCGGGTCGTGGTGAACCCCGGTCTGTGGTGCGGAAAGTGTCGGGAATGCGCGCGGGGTGAGCAGTCGCTCTGCTCGCGCTTCCGGATTCTCGGCGAGCACACGAACGGTGGCTTCGCGGAGTACGTGGTGGCACCCGCCGCGAACGTATACGAGCTCCCACCCGACTACTCCCTCGAGCACGCCGCCGCTCTGCCCATCTCGTACCAGACGGCGTGGCGGGCTCTGGCCGCGCGCGCGCGCCTGCGTCCTGGTGAGGATGTGCTGGTCATCGGTGCGTCCGGAGGAACCGCGATCGCGGCTGTTCAGATCGCGAAGCTCGCCGGTGCACGCGTCTTTGCCGTGACCAGCGGCGCGGAGAACGTGGACCGCGTACGCGCCCTCGGTGCCGACGTCGTGTACGACCGCGACGAGGTCGACTTCTCGCGGACGCTGATGAAGGAGACCGGGAAGCGCGGCGTAGATGTGGTTGTCGAGAACGTGGGAAGCCCCACCTGGGAGGGTAGCGTCCGGGCCCTCGCGCCGGCGGGCCGCCTCGTCACCTACGGGGCGACCGCCGGGCCCATCGTCGAACTCGACATCCGCCGCGTCTTCTGGCGACAGATCGAAGTCATCGGTACCACGATGGCCTCCCGCTCCGAGTTCGAGGCGATGCTCCGTATGGCTTTCAGAGGCGCCTTCGAACCCGTCATCGACTCGCGGTTCCCGCTCTCCGAGGGGCGCGCCGCGCACGAATACCTCGAAGCCGGCCGGCAGTTCGGGAAGGTGTTGCTGACGCCGTGAAACGGCAGGAAGATTCCGTTAGTTTTGAGTTCTTAGTTTTCAGTTTTCAGTTGGGCTGACGCGATCGGGGAGAACGGCCGGAAGCTCGAGCGGTGGGTTCAGAGTACCGCCCAACTCAAAACTCAAAACCAAAAACTCAAAACTAAATCGCCGAACACAGAAAAAGCGCCGACCCCCGTCCCTCCTTCCAACCATTCACTCCACCCCCTGCACTTCCGCGGCACGGGGTCCCTTCGGGTCCAACAAATATTCCCAATAGAACGTGGTCTCGGAGCCTCCGTTCAACCTGCCGATCGGGGTCGAGCGAGCGGTGGCCGGGGCGCACCCGTCAGCTCCAGAATCGTTACCTCCGGACGGCTCAGGAGACGTACCGGGAGATGTACCGTCCCGATGCCCCGCGAGGTGTACACCTGTGTCCATGGGCGCCTTCGCAGCCCCTCTTCGTACAGCTCGTCGTGTTCGACGGAGCTGAGGACGGTGCCTATCCAGGGGAGGCGCACCTGCCCCCCGTGCGTGTGGCCGCTGACGACGAGATCGACACGGTCGTACGCTCGACGCGCCCGTTCCGCCTGGTCGGGGTTGTGTGCCAGCAGGATCGTCGTGTCACGCGCCTCGGGGCTCGGCAACGACCCGAGGGAGGGGTCGCCGCACGACAGGTCGTCCACGCCCGCGACGCAGAGCCTCGCCCCGTCCACCTTCAGGACGATCGATCGGTTCGTGAGGTCCACGAGCTTCGAATCCTCCCGGACCTCCCGCGCCCAGCGATCGATGCCGATGTGGTGATCGTGGTTCCCCGGTACTGCGTAGACACCGAGCGGAGCGGAAATTCCCGAGAGCGCCTCGAAGACCGGCTGAAACGTCCCCAGCCGTTCCGAAGCGAAATCGCCGACGAGCGCCACCAGGTCGGGTCGTTCCCCCATCATCAGCCGCGCCGCCTGACGGACCCGGGCGAGTGGAGTCCACACCGATCCCGCGTGGAGGTCGGCCAGAACCCCGATCCGAAGCCCCTCCAACCCCTCGGGCAACCCTCGGACGTGGATCCTCACCCGCTTCAGCTCGATCCACCGCGGCTCGACCATCGTGGTGTAGATCCCCAGCGCGGCCGCAGCCACTGTGATGCCCGCATACGCCGCCCGCTTCCTGTTCATGCCCGCGCCCCCGTGCAACGGCCGGGCCTGCGAATTCGCCCCCGACCCCACGACCCCCGTCCCTGGCCCGTCGCTTGCCTCCCCATGGACTCCCTTGCACTTTCTCCAGACCAGGCGGCTTGCATCCCGCATTCCCCAACTCTGAGACCAGGAAAATGGCCGAGTCGATAGCCCCTTCCGTGGAGGACCAGGCAATTCTCTCTCGCGCGGACGTGACCGCCCTCCTCGAGCGGGTGTCGGACTCGGTCAGGCTGTCGGACGGCAGGATGCAGCTCGTCGACGAGGATGCTCTTCGAGGCGGGGGGATCGACGAGCTCGTGAGGGCAGCGGTCTTCGGTGACGAGGAGCTGCGCGACACGGCTCGCTGGATCGTCGGCGAGGTGGGGGCGGCGGTCGGCATCGTGCCCGCCTCCATTCACGATCTGTACATCGCCCGCGGTGCGGCCAGGATTGACGGTTTCACGGTGCCGGCGATGAACATTCGCGCGGCTTCGTACGATTCCGGCCGCGCGCTGTTCGCCGCCGCCAGGGAGTTGAGCGTCGGAGCCCTGATCTGTGAGATCGCGCGGTCGGAGATCGGCTACACCGACCAGCGGCCCATCGAATACGTCACTGTGATGACCGCCGCCGCGATCAGGGAGGGGTGGCGTGGGCCGCTCTTCATCCAGGGCGATCACTTCCAGGTCAATGCGAAGAAGTACGCGTCGGACCCGGAGCCGGAGCTCCGCGCCGTGCGCGACCTCATCCGCGAAGCGATCCACGCCGGCTTCTACAACATCGACGTCGACACCTCCACGCTCGTGGACCTCTCCAGGGAATCGCTCGAGGAGCAGCAGGAGACGAACTATACCCTCTCCGCCGAGCTGACGGCCTTCATCCGCCGACTCGAGCCAGACGGGGTCACTGTCTCTATCGGCGGCGAGATCGGCGAAGTCGGCACCGAGAACTCGACGCCGGAGGAGCTGCGCGCCTACATGGACGGCTACGATAGGGCGCTCGCCAGGATCGGCGAGAGCAGGGGGGGCGAGCTGGCCGGCCTCTCGAAGATCTCCGTCCAGTCCGGGACCTCCCACGGCGGCGTGGTCCTTCCCGATGGTTCGATCGCCGACGTAGCCATCGACTTCGAGACGCTCCGGGTCCTCTCCGACCTCGCGCGTGACGAGTATGGCCTCGGCGGCGCGGTACAGCACGGCGCTTCTACCCTGCCCCAGGCGGCGTTCGGGAAGTTTCCCGAGGTCGAGACCGCCGAGATCCACCTCGCGACGAACTTCCAGAACATCCTCTACGATCACCTCCCGGACGATCTTCGCGAGCGGATGTACGATCACTGCCGAACCAGCTTCGCCGACGAGCGGAAGCCCAGCGACACCGAGGAGCAGTTCATCTACAAGACGCGGAAGAAAGCTCTCGGCGGCTTCAAGCGTGACCTCTGGGATTTGCCCGAGGAAGGCCGCCGGGAGATCCGCGGCGCACTTCAGGACCAGTTCACCTTCCTCTTCCGGCAGCTGCGCGTCGACAATACCCGCGAAATGGTCGACGCAATCGTCTCGCCCCCTCCCTTCTCACGGCTCGGTCCCACCGCGCTTCGCATCAAGGCCGCCGCCGACGACTGGGACCTCTCCGACTGATCCCGGCCGACGTCCAGCGGAGCGTCGAGACGGATCGGCTCT
>JBBDRR010000027.1:0-2749 GCA_040905395.1 Gemmatimonadota bacterium | reverse complement strand
GCGCAGCAGGCGGCGGCGATCAAGGAACGAATCGTGCTAAACGTCCGATTTTAGCGGTGGGCGCCGGCCGTCGACCGCCCTGCGTCGGAAGCACCAATCCACAGGTCCCCCGCGCACAACGAGCGAGTGAGCATCGACAACCAGGTCGCCGATCAGGTGACGATACGCGAGAACAAGCTGTCTCTCGTGGAGCGCCTGGCGGACGATCTCGCGCATGAGATAAAGAACCCCCTGCACTCCATGGTGATCAACCTGGAGGTGCTGAGGCGTCGCCTTGCCCGGCTCGACGGCGAAGCGGGGGCAGATATGCTGCGCTATGCGGCCGTGCTCAGCTCCGAGCTCGAGCGTGTGAACCGCCGCGTCGACCTGCTCCTTCGCATGGTGCGGCCGCATCGGGATTCCGAAGATCCGACGACGCTGTCCGAGGTTCTCGAGGAGCTTCGGGAGCTCGTCGAGCTCGAATGCGAGCGCCACGAGGTGCACTGGCGGTTGGACCCCCCGACCGCGCTCCTGCGAGCTCGCCTCCCCCGCTCGTCGACGCGCCAGATGGTCCTCAGCCTGATTCTGAAAACATTGGATTCCATCCCACCTGGCGGGACCCTCAGCGCGTTCACCGAAGTGCGTGACGACTGGATCCAGCTCCATATTCGCGGGCACGATACGGAGGCTGAAACCGCACTGGGAGCTCTCACCGGCGATCACGACGACTATCTGCCGGTCGCCCGCGCCCTCGCCGAGCGCCTCGGCGGCACGCTCGAGCCGCAACCGCCCGTTTCGCAAGGCGGACTGGGCGACCCCGAGTCGCTCGCGGGCTACGTGCTCTCCCTCCCCAGAGACGGGCCTCCCTCGATCCGTACGGGAACCTCCGGCGCTGGCATCGGGTAGCCAACACTCTGCGGTCCGCTCCCGATTCCGGCGTGCGGCTCGTCGTGACGAGACTCCGGCCCGCAGCGGGCCTGCTAAAAAAAAATTCCAGATTACGGGTGCATGTCAGCCAAGATCCTGATTGCCGATGACGAGCGCCACATCGCCGAAGGCCTGCAGATGCTGCTGGCCGACGACGGCTTCGAAGTCGATGTCGCAACGGATGGACAGGTCGCCTGGGAGATGATCGAGAAGGGAGAGTACGCGCTCGTCCTTGCCGATCTTCGTATGCCCGAGGTCGACGGGCTCGAGCTCTTCTCGCGTATGCGTGAAGCGGCGATCGGCAGCGAGATGATCATCATCACCGGCAAGGGCACCGTCGATACCGCCAAGGAGGCGATGCGGCAGGGCGCCTACGACTATCTCGAGAAGCCGCTCAAGATCGACCGGCTCAAGGAGCTGATTCCCAAAGCGGTCGAGAAGTATCAGGTCAAGGAGTCCAACCGTCAGCTGCAGGAGCGGCTGAAGGGTCTCACCCGTTTCGGTGATCTCATCGGCCAGTCCGAGGAGATGCGCGAGATCTACGCGATGGTGGAGGCTGCGGCGCCGACCAACGCCAGTATCCTGATCGTCGGCGAGAGCGGCACGGGCAAGGAGCTCGTCGCGAGGGCGATCCACGACAAGTCGACGCGGAAGAAAGGCCCCTTCGTCGCCATCAACTGTGCGGCGTTCCCGCGGGAGATCCTGGAGAACGAGCTCTTCGGGCACGAGAAGGGCGCCTTCACCGGTGCGCTCAACGAAAAGCCGGGCTGCTTCGAGCTGGCGGACGGCGGCACGCTGTTCCTCGATGAGATCGCGGAGATGGAGCCCGACATCCAGGTCAAGCTCCTCCGCGCTCTCGAGGAACGCTCCTTCCGCCGCCTCGGCGGCAAGAAGGAGATTCACGTGGATATCCGCGTCCTCGCCGCGACGAACAAGAACGTCAACAAGGCGATCGATAAGGGCGAGCTTCGGGAGGACCTCTATCACCGGCTTGCGGTGATCCCTCTCTTCCTGCCGCCGCTGCGGGAGCGCAGGGGCGACGTCCGACTGCTCGCCGAGTCCTTCCTCCGCCGCTTCGCCGAGGAGAACGGGAAGGAGATCGACGGCTTTGCCCCGGAGGCGCTCGAGTTCATCAACGAGTACCGCTGGCCCGGAAACGTCCGGGAGCTCAAAAACGCGCTCGAGCGGGCACTGATACTCGCCCACGGCGACCTGATCACCCTCTCGGACCTGCGCGCCCACGAGCTCATCACCACCGAGGACCGGGAGATCCGCATCCCCGTCGGCACCTCCCTCGAACAGGCCGATCGTACGCTGATCCTGAAGACGTTCTCCTTCGTCAACGGCGACCACCAGAAGGCCGCCACGCTGCTGGGTATGGACGAGGAGAAGCTCCGCATCGAGCTCTCCACCCTCCTCGCCGCCGAGCCCGCAACGACTGCGTAGCCGCCCCCCCGGCCCCGTCATCCCTCGCTGCGCCGGGGACGACGCTAGGCCGCCCCGCCTTCTCACCGACCCTACCCCTGGCATACCCATTGCACTTTGGTCCTTCGACAGAGCTTCATCGGGAGCTCGGAGTTCTCAAGGCCGGGGCGGGATCTGATGGGCACTCGGCGAGTGCTGGTGATCGAGGACGAGACCTCAGCACGGGAGGCGCTCGAAAGTCTGTTGCTCGAGGAGGGGTTCCTGGTTCGATCCGCTTCCTCGGGAGAGGCCGGATTGGACTGTTACGGCGACTTCCATCCTGACGTTGTCGTCTGCGACTATTATCTTCCGGACATCGACGGGCTGGAGGTGCTGCGGCGGATCCGCGCCCGGAAGAACGGCTCCGTCCGGTTCATCA
>JBBDRR010000026.1:1069-1864 GCA_040905395.1 Gemmatimonadota bacterium | reverse complement strand
ATCACGACGCTCACCAAGAAGATGTCGGAGGACCTCAACGACTACCTGCAGGAGATGGGTGTGAAGTCCATGTACCTGCACTCCGAGATCGACACGCTGGAGCGCATCGACATCCTGCGCGACCTGCGGCTCGGCGTGTACGACGTGGTGGTCGGCATCAACCTGCTCCGCGAAGGCCTCGACCTGCCTGAGGTATCGCTGGTCTGCATCCTGGACGCCGACAAGGAGGGGTACCTCCGGTCGGGCGGATCACTCGTGCAGACGACGGGCCGGGCGGCGCGTCACCCCGAGGGCCGGGTGATCATGTACGCCGACAAGATCACCGATTCGATGCAGTACGCCCTGGACGAGACGTACCGTCGCCGAGACATCCAGGCCGCGTACAACCTTGAGCACGGCATCACGCCGGCAGGCATCAAGAAGACGATCCGTGACATCGGCGACCGGCTGCGACAGATCGCGGAGGAATCCACGGAATACAGCGTGGACGCAAGCGAACTGCCGAAGGAGGAAATCGCTCGGATGATCCTCGAGCTGGAGAAGCAGATGAAGACCGCGGCCAAAGAACTCGACTTCGAGCGGGCGGCGCTGCTCCGCGACCAGGTGGTGGAACTCCGCCGCGAGCAGATCGGCGACGGGATGCCCGAGGCGCTGCGGTCGCTGTCCTCGGAGACGAAGCGCCCCGACAAGCGGAAGATGCGCGGCGGCCGAACCCGCCGAGGACATAACTAGACCCGACTCCGCATCAGGCCATACGGGGTGCTTGGCACTCGGCGGGCTCTTGAAATAAGACGC
>JBBDRR010000026.1:0-1059 GCA_040905395.1 Gemmatimonadota bacterium | reverse complement strand
GGTCTCTCGCCCGTGGGGCGAAGTCGTTCCGGGTGTCTACCGGCGCTCCGTACACCACCGGAAAGCCGGTGGGCTCTGAGCGCAGCAGCCGGAGTGCGGTCGGCGGGCACTCTCCTCAATGTCGCATCGAGACCAGCGCGTATCCTCGATGGGGAGAGACGGCCGCTTTCGCTCGGGGAGTCGTGAACCTACCGGTGGACGACCCGGGACGACCGTGATGCCGGTGATTCGTCTTGCTTCAACGGCTTAGTCCTCCCCTCTCAGCAACCACTCCAGTTGAGGTTCTGCACCCAGTGTGCGCCCCGGCCGCAAACCCGTAGGAGGGCGCCCTCATGCCGGAGTTCCGCACGCATCGATATCGCGCGCGGACGCTCGCATCTGCCCTCACCGGCGCTCTCGGATGTACTCGTCGTCACGAGCACGAGCCTCAGGGGCGTTATGCCTCGTCGAGGATCAGGATCGCGACGGGGAACGCACCGAGGATCATCTCCACTGTGGGCGGCCCCGCGAAGACGTTGCCGGTGAAGGCGTGTCTCCACGTACCGCCTTGGAGGTCAGCGGGGACATCGAGAGAGGTGTCCTGCCAGTCAGGCGCCCACATATGCTCCGCGTCACGTCCGAGCTCTATCGGGAAGCGGGGGACGACGACGAGAGCCGCTGCGCCCTGGGAGCGCCGGAGGTAGGCGACCACGTTCCGTGCGCGTGCTCCATGGGCCTCGACGGCCTCGTACGCGCCTCCGACGAAGAGGGCGGGATGCTTGTTCCGCACGGCCAACGACCGAGCGAGCGTGAAGAGCTTGATGCGGCCATCGCGCCATGACTCGACGAGCCGTGGGGTGAGAGCCTGCCGGGCGTCATCGCCACGTACGTGAAGAATGGCGACCGGTACAAGTTGTATTCGTCGCTCCCGACGATGGTCGGGACTGAGCGCACCTGGTGGGCCGCCCACGGTCAGGAGCTCGTCAACACCATGTGCTACTGGGGCTCGGGCGACGTCGTCGGGCTGCTCGCCGACTACACGTCCTATGCCGCCTTCGGCGACCACGGCGGGGCACAGAT
>JBBDRR010000025.1:0-11435 GCA_040905395.1 Gemmatimonadota bacterium | reverse complement strand
CCCGACCCCCTGGGTGTAAACCAGGTGCTCTGAACCAACTGAGCTAAGCGCCCGACACTGCTTAACGAATGATGCCGAGCGGGATCAGGATCACATAACCGAGGACCAGCAGCAGAGGCGCCATGACGGTCGATCCGGCGGACAGCAGCACGTAGCCCGCGATCACCGCGACGGCGCCGAGCGCGAACAGGATCAGGTTCCGCGTGCCGAAGCGCAGTGTCCCCTCGAGGGGCTCGGCTCGCGGCGCGGACGGCGGCTTCTTCGACATCGCGCAAAGCTATTTGTGGTCGTAGTCTGGGTCAACCCCGCCCCCGGTGGCTGGCGGGATCATGTACTCTTCCAGTCGCAGGGCTTCCATGCGCTCACGATTCCGCTTCCTGCGGAGCGATCCGAGCAGCAGGACGAGCAGCGCGACGGCGCCCCAGAAGATGGTCATCTGGGAGAGGGCGAGGAGCCAGCCGTAGCGGCGCTGGACCATCAACCGCCATTCCCGCTCGAACCGCGGCATCGTGAGCTGGTAGACGGAGCGCATTGCGGCGTCCAGGCTTCCCTCGCGCCGCCACGCCTGGATCAGCGCATCGAATGCCGGCGCGCCGCGCGAGGTCGCGAGGTGCCGGACCGCGCTCGCGGAGAGAAGGTAGGCGAGCCGGGCTCGACCCTCGCCGCGCGGCCAGGCGAGCGACAGCGACTCGAGCGTCGGCGCGTTGCCGGCGAGCAGTGCGAGCCGGATCTGCCAGCCGGATCCCACGTCCCACCCGCCCGATACCCATGTCGCGTAGCCCTCGTCGAACCATCGCGGGATGTTTCGCCCCAGGTAGGCGTTCAGCGCGATATGGGCGATCTCGTGTCGGAGGGTGACGACCTCGTCGCCGAGCGACGTCGATCGCTGGTAGACGGGGAGGATGATGAGGCGTTGTGACGGGATCGCGACGCCTGCAGCCCAGTCGGGCGTGCGGCCGCTCGTCAGGGAGTCGAAAACCTCGGCGGAGGGGGCGAGGACGATGGTGCTCGGCGGGAGCCGGCCGACACCGGGGATGCCCGGCAGGGGCAGGGGCGCGAAGGCGGCCTCGAGCGTCCGCTCCGCACTCGCCCGCGCTTCACCCCAGTAGACGACGGTGATCGACGCGCGGGAGACCGAAAAGGGCCCGGGCGGCGTCTGCGCGGCCGCGGTCGAGCCGAGGAGGACGGCGCCCACGGCCGTCACGATCGAGGTGAGGAGGTTCAGACGGATCGGTGCTCCGCTTCCAGCCGCACGACCGCTTCGCGACACCGTTCCCCCCATCGATTGAAGCGGTTCTCACCGCCCGCCCTCCACGCCTCGAGCGCGAGATCGCCGCGGCCGTCGGCGTGGTGGGAGCAGCCCAGCTCCCAGTGGGCTTCGGTCAGATTCGGCCCGAGCTCCAGCGCGCGCCGGAAGGACTCCTGGGCCTCCCGGTGCCGGCTCAGTCGCGAGTGCGCGGTCCCGAGGTACAGGTGAGCGTACAGCGTAGCGGTCCTGTCGGTTCCGGCGGCAGTCACGCTCGAGAAGTCCTCGATCGCCTCGGCGCAGCGCCCCTCGGCGAGCCGCAGCAGCCCTCGAACCGTGCGGGCGAGCGAGCTGTCCGGAGACCGTGCGAGCGCCGAATCGATGAGGTCGCGGGCTTCGGCGAGCTCCGATCGCTCGATGTTCGCCCAGGCGAGAAGTACCAGGCCCGCAGGCTCCTCGGGATCGAGCTCCACGGCCCGCCGCAGCTCCGTAGCCGCCCCCTCGTAATCGCCGCTGGCGAGAGCACTCCACCCGCGCTCCCGGTGAGTCGAGCTGCCGAGGTGATCGATCCGACCCGCCGGCGGGCGAGCCGCGGCCGGTGGAAATATCTCCCGGTACCGCTCCACCAGCGGCTGCAGCCCTTCTCTCATCCTGCCCAATTCTTCGAGCCCTCGCTCGATCTCGCGGCCGAGCTCCACGATCTCATCGCGCACGGCGTCGCGGTTCGCACCACCTCCCGCCGCAGCCGATTCGAGCGACGCCCGCAGCTCGTCGAGCCGGTGGCGCGTCTTCCGGATCATCTCGTCCGCCGTCATGCGTCCTTTCTCCGGATGCGTTCAGTGTCGAGAACTTCGGGCCGCAGGAGCACGATCATCCGATCGCCGTGGGGGACGAGCCCAGCGACGAGGGCCGCGGTGAGGCCGCTGAAGTACGCAGGGGTCTCCACCACCGCCGCGCGGTCGATCTCCGTGACACCGAGGATCCGTTCGACGACGAATACGGCCTGCCCCTCCGCGGCATCCAGCACGAGCCCGCGCCCGGCGTCTACCTCGGCGTCGGTGAGCCCGAGCGCCTCCGCGGCGGAGATCACCCGCAGCTCCCGGCCGGCATGCCGCCAGGTGTCGCCTGTCGACGTCCCCGCCTCCACCTCGACCGCCTCGGCCACGCACCCGAGTGGCAATGCGAACCGGTGGTCGGCCACGGCGAACACCACGACGCTCATCGCGCTCACGGCGTCATCCTGACCTCGCCATCGTCGTCCTCGCCTCGTCATCATGATCGCTCCCATCACCCTGTGATGCCGCACCGCCACCGTCATCCCCGTCACTATCATCGTCATCCCGCGAAAGCCGGAACCCAGGCGAGCGCCGCGGAATCCACTGGGTCCCGGCTCGCCGGGATGACGATGGTGGAGCCGGAATTACGGCGCGCCCTCCGAACCCTCCCCTCCGCGGCCCGATCCCCCGCAGCCCCTCGCTCCCGATTCTCATGAGGGCTTCATGTAGATCCGCTCGCGGACGTCCACTCGCCTGAACCGCGGCCGCGTCGAACCGACCAGGGTCTCTACCCTGCCGAGCACGAGAAATCCGCCCGGTCTCAACGAGTCGTAGAAGAGCTCGAACAGCCGCTCCTGAACGTGCCGTTCGAAGTAGATGACGACGTTCCTGCAGAGGATCAGTGACTGCCCGGTCCGCGGTGTGTCGGACAGCAGATCCGAGCGCCGGAAGCTCACCATCGCCCTGGCCGCGGTATCCAGCTCGAAGCGTGGGCCGCTGGAGAACCAACGATCGCGCAGGATGGGCGGCGTTTCTTCGAGTGTGAGCTCGGTGTAGGCGGCTCCTTCCGCGGCGGCGATGCTGGCGCGGTCGATGTCGGTGCCCAGGATGCGCACCCGCTCCAGCTCCGCCGCCCGCCCCTCCCGCTCCGCCCATTCGCGCATCGCGATCGCCAGCGAGTAGGGCTCCTCGCCGCTCGCGCAGCCGGCGCTCCACGCGCGGATCTCCTCCGTACCCTCCCGGAAGACGCATGGCAGGACCTCGGTGGCGAGCGATTCCCACATGGGCCGGTTCCGGAAGAACTTCGTGACGTTGATGGTCAGCGCATCGATCAGCCGGTCGTACTCTTCCGGCTCCCGGTCGAGCAGCACCGAGTAGGCGCCGAAGCTGTCGATCTGCCGGGCCCGCATCCGGACGTGCAGCCGGCGGCGCAGGCATTTGTCCTTGTACAGCTCGCACTTGAAGCCGCGGTTGCGTTCGATCTTACGCTTCAGCGCGATCAGCTCCACGTCTTCTTCGGTCACATCGGATCGCGTGCGCGGGTCTCTTCGAGCAGCTCCAGATTCGTCCGGGCCGCCTCGTGCTCAGGGTCCATGGACAGCGTCGTCTGCCAGTGGTCGAGGGCGGTTCTGCGGTCGCCAAAGCGATAGGCGATCTCCCCGAGCATGAAATGAACCTCCGCCCCGGCGCCGCCCGCAGCGGTGAGGCGGCCCAGCAGGGAGCTGGCCTCCTCGAACTCCCCCCTCCTGAAGAGGATCTCGGCGAGCCGGAGCAGCGCCTGGCGGACGGACGGCTCCTGCTCCAGGGCGCGGCGGAGAAGGCGTTCGGCTTCCGGCTCGTCTCCGAGCCGCTCCACGATCGCGGCGGCGTTGACGAGGAGAGGGACGGCGCGCGGGTACAGCCGCAATCCCGCCTCCGCTCGCGCTCGCGCATCCCCGAGCGCCCCCACCGCCGCGAGAGCGAGCGCCGAACAGGCATAGTAGCTGGGTGGCCTTGCCCCTCCGGGTGCGGCGCGGTCGACGGTCTCGAAGGCGTGCACCGCCTCCCCCGCCCTTCCCGACCGGGTCAGCAGAATGGCCCGGGACAGGAGGAGGGGGATCGCGGTTCGGTCATGGGTCAGGCCGGCGTCGACTACGAGCAGCGCGTCCCTTGCACGGCCCTCCGACTCGAGGGCCAGCGCCAGGTTCTGGAACGCTGCCGGCCAGAGTTCCTGCTCGACGACGGCCATCAGCGGACCGATGGCGGCTCCCGGCCGATCCTGCCGAAGATGAACGATTCCCGATCGGAAGAGCGCGTCCGGGTCGCGCGGGTCGCTCTCGAGAAGACGGTGCAGCTCCCGCTCCGCCTCCGGCAGCATTCCGGCGCGGTAGAAGGCGTGCGCGAGCCGCCGGCGGCCCGCGGGCGAACCGTCGTCGCTATTCGATCGTGGTGCTCGCTTCGTGCCCTCGTGACGGGCGAAGCCGGCCTGTATCAGCCCGAACAGCGCGCGCGCGGCATCGAACTCGAGCAGTCCCGACTCCTCGACGATCTCGCTCACGCTTCGCCGGCCGTCCACTAGAGGCAGGATCCGTCTCTGCTCGGCCGACAGGTCGGTCGCCTCAGGGTCGCCGTGAGTTCGGTCGAGTCCGAAGACGAGATCGTGCGAGGGGATCTTTCGCTCGATCAGCGCCCACTCGTCCACCCGACGGGCACCCTCGAGCAACACGCGCTCCGGATTGATCGCGACGAGCAACTCGCCGGCCGCAGGGGCTACGCCGGGTTCGAAATGGAAGCTGCCCTCGTTCCAGGTGAAGAGGATGTAGATGCCCTCCTCGATCTGCAGCCGCACGTAACGTTCGATCTCTCCGGTGGACGCGACCCCCCAGCGAACCAGGATCTCGCCCAGCCTCGCGCCGTCCAGACGGTCCTGCTCGGCGATGGCGGCCTCGAGCTCCGCCCGCTGCACGACCCGATTTCTCAGCAGCAGGTCCCCCAGCCGGTCCCGCCGATTGAGGATCGAGGCGTGCGAGATGATCCCGCGGTCGAAGTAGATCCGGCCCAGGCTGCTCCGGTTGGTGACCGACAGGCAGCCCGTCTTGCGGCCGATCGCCAGCAACTGCAGGACGTCTGTGATGCTCGCTTCGGAGAGGCTTCCTCGGATCGCCATCAGCCGGGCTCCTCCACCAGCCGACCATCGAGGTCGACCGCGGACAGCACCACGCGGGCCGGATCGAGAAAGGTCGGGTCAGCCGTTGGAGGCGGTTCAGAATCGGCAGGCGTGCCGCGCGAGGGCTCGACGTCGGAACCGTCTGAACGCTCGCGGAGGATTCGATCCGCCTCCGCCAGGTCGTCGGGATCGTCGGGTAGATCGGCCGTGGAGCCGAGCCGTTCCCGGATCGCCAGCAGGCGGATGGCGTCCCGATCGAACGACTCGAGAAGCGCGTCGACGTCGCGCGGCGCATCGGCTTCGAGGGCCCGGTCGAGACGGCGCGTTCGGATTCCCTCACCCTCCCAGCGCAGGATCGATTCGGCGACCCGTCGTCTCCACGGCTCCGTCTCGACGACCGCCGCGACGATCCGGCTCACGTCCTCCAGAAAGGAGCCGAACTCATCCGTGGTGGGAGCCGTGCGGCGGCTGCCCTGGAGCATCACGGCGACATCTGCGACGGTGGGGCCCGGCGGTGAAGCTTCGGTGATGGCCCGGAGGCGTTCGACGGCGCCGTGCAGCTCCTCGGCCGTCAGCTCGTACTCGGCCATCGCGTCGACGACGTCGGCAGACCACGAGAGATCGTGCCGCGTCAGAAGCCTCTGCACGATCGCCCGCCTCGTCGCCGGCTCGGGGGCGCCGATGTCGACGATGAGCCCGCCCTCGAGAATATCCCTCAGCTCCGGCGAGAGGCCGCGGTATTCACCCGGCGCCATCCGCGACGCGACCACCACCTGCCGCCTGGTCTCTACGAGCGTCCGGAGACACTCCAGCAGCTCGCGTTGGCTGCGAGGCCGCCCGTCGAGGCCGTCCAGATCGTCGACCAGGAGGACGTCGAATCCTTCGATCGCCTGGCGCAGGTCGGCGAGTCCGCCGCGGCCGTCCGCTTCGACTATGCGGTCCGACAGGGACGTCGCGCTCTCGCAGTGAACCGCGAGATCGAAGTCGGCGGAGAGCGTCGCGTGTCGGATCGCCTCCAGGAGGTGTGTCTTCCCCACTCCGGTGGGGCCGCAGAGTACGAGTGGGTTGTAGATCGTGCCGGGGGTCTCCGCTACCCGCCGTGCCGCCGTCGCGGCCAGCTCGTTCGAAGCTCCGACCGCGTAGCTGTCGAAGGTGCTCTCCAGCTCAGCCACCGGCCCCCCCGGGGAGCGGACGCTCCGCGTCGAAGCGGCGAGAGAGTCGATCGAGAACGAGGCCGCTGATCGCCTCGAGTGTCTCGAAGACGCCCTCGCCGGACAGGGCCGACGCGCCAACGGCCGGGAGTGCCCGAAAGTTGAGCCCCGCTTCCAGCTCCGACTCCGGCGCGGCGTCGGGGAGGTCTCTCTTGTTGTACTGGAGACAGACCGGCACCGAACGTGGGTCGACGCCCTGGTCGAGAAGGTTTGACTGGAGGTTGCGGAAGCTCTCCAGATTCTCCGCCTGCCGGTCCAAACGGCTGTCGGCGACGAAGACGACTCCGTCCGCGCCCTGGAGCACGAGCCGACGGGTGGAATCGTAGTAGACCTGTCCCGGCACGGTGTACAGTTGCATCCGCGTGCGGTAGCCGGAGATCGTGCCGAGATCGAGTGGAAGGTAGTCGAAGAAGAGCGTGCGGTCGCCCTCGGTCGCCAGTGAGACGATCGGGCCGCGCCTCGCCTCGGGAACGGTGGTGTGGATGTACTGCAGGTTGGTCGTCTTGCCCGATCGAGCCGGCCCGTAGTAGACGATCTTGGAGGTGATCTCGCGCGACGCGTAGTTTACGATCGGCATCCTACTCGGCTCCTCCGCTCCGATTCGCGTCCCAGCTCCGGATCGCTCGCCGAGCACCTCTCGCCAGGTCCGCTTCGAACGCGTCGGCCGGCGTCGGTTCACCGCGCTGCGGCCACTCGATGTCCTGAAGTTCCCGCGACAGCTCCCCGTAGACGGCGCGCACGAGGCCGATGGTGGAATCCGCTCCGAAGACCGCCAGCAGGAGGAGCGGAGCCGGCGGCAGGGCAAGGTCGCCCATGAAGAGCTGGTGCTCGCCGGAGCCCTGGTAGAGCTGTGCGAACGCTTCCTGTTCCAGGAGCCGGGCGAGCTCGCCGGACGCCGCGTGCACTGCCGCGGCCAGGGAGGCGAAGGCGGCGAGATCCAGCTCGCGCGTGAAGCCCTGCTGCGCGACCACCTGCCCGCTGTGGTCGATGATCAGCACCAGCCGCACCCGCGTCTCGCGCACGAACCTCTCGATCGCCTCGTCGAGCGCCGGGGCCGCGCTCCCCCAGTAGGACGACCCGATTCCCCGGCCGTCGGTTCCACGGCTGATGCGATCGAGCGCTCGCCTCAGCCTCGGGTCGTCGGGCTCCAGCTGGATCGCCTTGGTCAGATGCTCCTGAGCCTGCGCGCTCTCCCCCCGCTCGAGACAGAGGAACGCCATGGCGCGACGGGACGGAAGGTGCGAGGCATCGAGCCCCAGCGCGATGTCCCACTCGTCGTACGCCCGCTCCGGCTCGTCGGAGTCCCGGTAGATCCGGCCGAGCACGTAATGACCTTCGACGTGCTCCGGATTCCGTTCCAGTCCGCGGACGGCGACGCGGCGCGCCACGTCCAGCCGGCCCTGCGCCCGGTAGAGGTCCGCGAGCGGCACGAAGGCGTCGGCGCCGGGGTCCCGCGCGACTTCGTCCTGCCACTGGCGCAGTCGGTCGTGAGAGCCGGAGATCATGATTCCGCCTCGGTCATCGCATTCAGCATCTGTGCGAGAACGCCGTCCAGTGCGGCCGCGGCGAGCCGCCGGGAATCCGAGTCGTCCGAGAGTCGCGAATAGCGCTCCAGTGCCTGCCGAGCTCGTTCCAGCTCCCCGACGCGTACAGCGGCCCGGGCGACGTGGAAGTACCCCTGAGCCAGCAGCGGATCGAACTCGAGAGCTGCTTCGAGCGTTCGTAACGCCGCCGGCCAATCGCCGTTCAGCGCCAGCAGTCGCCCCTGGAGCAGGAGCGTTCCCGCGTCGGTCTCCTCGTCGCCATCGTCGGGAGCGAGAGAAACGAGCAGTGCCTCCGCCTCGGCTCTCCGCCCCTCCCGCAATGCCCGGTCGATCGAATGAATGAGCGCGCGCTGCCGATCGCCATCCGAGCGGCGTCCTCCACGGGTCCCGACCTCCACCACACCGGCCGACAGCAGCCCGTAGAGGGCCCTGGCGACCTCGAGCTCCCCCCGTCCCAACGAGCGGGAGATCTCGCGGAGCGTACGCTCGCCGTCGATCTCACCCAACACCTCCCATTCGAGCGTCTGCAGTTTCAGGATCGGCGCCGCGGGATCGGCATGCGACGCCAGCCGCGGCAGCGGATCGCCGGCGGATATCCTGCCGACCACCTCGGCATACTCGTCGATACGTCGGGCGGCGTCCATCAGCACCGCGTCGGTCCCCAGCTCGACCTCGATCATCCGGCGGGCGGCCCCCGCGGCGGCCTCTTCGAATCGCAGCTGCCCATCCTC
Source organism: Gemmatimonadota bacterium (assembly GCA_040905395.1). Lineage (GTDB taxonomy): Bacteria > Gemmatimonadota > Gemmatimonadetes > Longimicrobiales > Longimicrobiaceae > WHSP01. Next base: position 2,782 of record JBBDRR010000025.1, on the reverse strand, counting down.
CAGTCGCATGAGGTCGAAGACGGTTTCCTCGATCTGGAAGCGGAGCTGGCGCTCGACCTCGCCGCCCCGGACCACACCCGACCGAGCCAGGATCTCTCCCAGGGGCGGCGGGTCCGCGCCAGACTGCTCTGCGAGAGCCCGCCGCACCTGTTCGTCGGTCGCGCGGCCCGATCGCACCAGGAGGCGGCCGAGCCGCAGCTCGGGAACTCCGGTGGCCCCGACCAGCGAGCCGTCCCGCACGAGGAGGCTCGTCGTCCCGGCCTCGTCGGTGGAGACGGTGAGCCTGCCGCTCCGCCTCGAGAGGAACAGGAGCTGAAGGAGGTCGCTAAGGGCGAGCTCGCGGATCGGCCCTTCGATCGGCATCGCCGCTACCCCGCCCGCGCCGCAACGGACGCCGCGCCAGGCGGGCGCGGCTGCACGCCGGATCCCCCGCCGTGCCCCCCCTCCAGCTCTGAGCGCCGACGCCGGCACGCGGCCGCCTCCTCGGTGGCACCCTGCGCCTCCAACACCTCCGCCAGCCCTCTCCAGGCGGTCGCGGCGGCCGGGTCGAACTTCAGGACGCGCCGGTACGCCGTTGCCGCATCCGGCAGCCGGCCAGCCTCGTGGAGGATCTCGCCCAGCCGCTCCAGCGCCCGGAGATGATACAGATCCTCCTCCAGCAGATCCGCCAGCACCCGGACCGCACGGAGCGACTCTCCCCGGCGGTGTTCGGCGTTCGCCAGCAACAGCGCGGCCTCCGCGTAGCCGGGTAGTGCGTCGAGAGCGGCCTCCCCGTGAGCCGCCGCCCCGGCGTACTCCCCCGCCTCGAGCAACAGGTCGCCCAGCTCCACTCGCGCCGCCAACCGCGCCGGGTCGAGATCGAGGACACGCTCGTATGCCTCCCTCGCTCCCTCGGTATCACCCGCGGACCGCGAGGCAGCGCCCAACCGCATCAGCAGCGCTGCGTCATCCGGAACCTGCTCCGCGAGACGCCGGAACCGCTCCGCCGCTTCCTCACTCCGCCCGAGCAGCAGCAGCGACTCCGCCAGCAGCCGCCTGGGCTCCGTGGTGGCCGGATTCCTCGCCTGGACGATCGAAGCCGCCTCCGCCGCGGTCTCGCCACTCCCGAGCGCCAGCAGCGACCAACCACGGCCCAGCCAGGCACGCTCGTGCTGCGCGCTCCAACCTACCCCTTCCAGTCGTGTCAGCGCGGTCTCGAAGCGCTCCAGTGCTTCTCCCTCCAGGCGCTGCCGGCGAAACACCTCGCCGCTGAGGATCGCCGCCTCGATCGGATCCCCCCCGTGCAACACGACCCGCCGAACCTCCGACAGCGCCTTGGTAAGCATCCCCTTGCTGAGATAGTCCTCCGCCAGCAGGTAGCCCTCCCCCTCGACCTTCCTTCGGCCGGGCCGCCGCGGCCTGAGCTGCTCGAACACCCCCGCCAGCTCCGCTGGTCCCGGCGCGAAGTCCGGCAACGCTTCGCCAGCGCGAATCCTGGTAAACGTCGACAGCGACGGCGCCAGCACCTCCGCATACTCGAACTGTACCTCGATCGCCAGTCGGAACCGAGGTACCGTGAAGAACGGGTCCAGCGAGAGCGCACGCCGTGTCTCTCGCAGCGAGCCCTCCCGGTCGCCAAGTTGGTTCAGCACGAACGCCAGTCGATACCGCGACTCGGCGGAGCCCGGAGCGATCTCGATCGCCCGGGCGAGCGCGTGACGCGCCTCCGCTAGCTGACCCAGCTCCGACAGCACCGCACCCACACCCGTCCATCCCGCCGCAGACTGGGCATCACTCTGCACGCTCCGGCGATACCACTCCAGCGCCTCCCGGTGTCTGCCCGACGAGAGCGCGAGGAGCCCCAGGTTGCACAACGGCTCGCCGAACGCCTCGTCGTCGTCCACAGCCTCCAGAAACGCCTCCCGGGACCCCTCGCGATCCCCCCTATCGATCCTCGCCACCCCCAGGTTGTTCGCCGCCAACGGGTACCCACCGCCGAACTGTATCGCTAACCTATAACAACGCTCGGCTTCCTCGAGGTCGCCTCTGCGGTGGCGTGACACACCACGCTCGTTCCACAGTTTGGGGTTCTGGGGGTCGAGCTCGAGGAGGGATTGGTAGATCTCTTCGGCGTCGGGGTCGCGGCCGGCGATGAGAAGCACCTCCGCCTGTGCCTGATGGGCGAGCCCGGAGTCCTCCCCCGCCTCGACCGATCGGGCGAACTCCCTTAGCGCCTCGTCGTAGAGCCCCTGCTGGCGAAAGGCGATCCCGAGGTTGTAGTGGGCCAGGTACCGATCCGGCACGGTCGAGAGGCGAGGTGGTCGTTCGCCGAGCAACTCGCCGTACCGCGCGGAGCTGTTCCGGTCGATGGAGAGACCGCTCTCGGTGCGGGTCAATTCCGGCCTGAGCGATCGGGCGCGCCCGAACGCTTCGTCGGCCCGCTCGGTCTCACCGAGGTCGCCGAGGACGAAAGCGAGCAGGTGCCATGCTTCGCCGAGCTCGGGTGCGAGCTCGATCGCCCTGAGGAGTGCCCGCTTCGCCTGCTCGTTGTTGCCGTGGTGGTAGTGGAGCTCGCCGAGGTACTGGTGCAGGACGGGACTGTCGGGGTCGACGCGGCGGGCGCGTTCGTACGCGTCGAGCGCCTCCTCGAAGCGCGCCGACTGCTTGTGTATACGTCCCAGCTCGATGAGGAGCCGGAGGTTGGAGGGGTCGGCGGCGAGCAGGCGCTTCGTCTCCGCCGCGGCCTCGTCGAGATGTCCAGTGTCGCGGTGGGCGCGGGCCAGGCGCCAGCGGGCGTCGTCAT
>JBBDRR010000024.1:0-11719 GCA_040905395.1 Gemmatimonadota bacterium | reverse complement strand
CCGACGACCGACGACTGAAGACTGACGACCGTTCACCATCGCCCCTACGACTGAGGCAACATAGATGGCTGGCAAAATTCGCATCCGGCTGAAGGCCTTCGATCACGCAGTGCTCGATCAGACCACGGCCGATATCGTACGCACCGCCGAGAAGACCGGCGCCAGGATCAGCGGACCGATTCCGCTTCCGACGCGCCGGCAGCGCTGGACGGTGCTCCGCTCGCCGCACATCGACAAGAAGAGCCGCGAGCAGTTCGAGCTGAAGACACATAAGCGGGTGATCGACATTCTCGATTCCCGTCCCCAGACGGTCGAGGCGTTGACGAGGCTGGATCTTCCAGCCGGTGTCGACGTCGAGATCAAGGTCGATTGAGGGGGAGACGAGATGAGTGGCATTATTGGACGTAAGCTGGGCATGACCCAGATCTTCGAAGAGTCCGGCGTGGTGGTTCCGGTGACCGTCGTCGAGGCGGGCCCCTGCCCCATCGTCCAGGTGCGGACCCAGGAGAAGAACGGATATCAGGCGATCCAGCTCGGCTACGGAGCACAGAAGGAAGTTCGTGCGACCAAGGCGGAGCAGGGACACGCGAAGACCGCCGGGCTGGAGGCAGCGCCCGCCGTACTTCGCGAGTTTCCGATCGCAGAGGGTGATGCGCCGACGATCGGCGATCAGGTCACCGTCGAGGCCTTCGAGGTCGGCACCAAGGTGAAGGTCACCGGACGTACGAAGGGCCGTGGCTTCCAGGGTGTCGTGAAGCGCCATGGCTTCCGCGGCGGACCCTCGTCGCACGGTACGACCCGGATCCATCGTGCTCCTGGTTCCATCGGCGCTGGTACGAACCCTTCGCGGGTGATCAAAGGAAAGCGGATGCCCGGCCATATGGGCGACGCCCAGCGGACGGTGTTGAACCTCCGCGTCGCCAAGGTGGACGCAGAGCGCAACCTGCTCTACATCCGCGGGGCGCTCCCGGGTCCGGTCAACGGGTACGTGTTCATCACGAAGCAGTAAGCGCGACGCTGTCCGTCGTCCGTCCGCCGGTGTCGCCGGTCGACGATCCGACCATCCGACGGTCGGAGCGGAGCGGAGCGAAGCGGATCGAGGTGGTGCAAGAGCCGGAGATCAGAAGGACCGCGGGACGGTGGTCGACCGAGAGCAGTCAACGGATAGCGGATAACGGACAGCGAACAACGTGTTTCGTCCTCCGCGCGAAACGAGATATAGAAGATGGCTAAAGCAAAATATTTCAAGGCCACTGGCGAAGCGGGAAAGGCGCGGGAGCTTCCGGCGGATCCGTTCGACGGAGTCGTGAACGAGGCGGTCCTGCACCAGGCAGTGAAGGCGTACCTCGCGAACCAGCGGCAGGGAAACGCGTCGACGAAGACTCGCGGAGAGGTTCGGGGCGGCGGCCGGAAGATCTGGCGTCAGAAGGGAACCGGGCGGGCACGCCAGGGGTCGATCCGCGCGCCGCACTGGAAGGGGGGCGGCGTGGTATTCGGGCCGCGGCCTCGCGACTACGACCAGACGCTGCCGAAGAAGGTCCGCAGCCTCGCCCGGCGCTCCGCGTTCAACACCCGCGCGCAGAACGAGCAGGTCTCGATCATCGAGCGGCTGGACGTCGATAGCCCGAAGACGCGTCGGGTTACGGAACTGCTCGAGAAGATTGGCATCGGTGGGCGAAAGGTGCTCATTCTGACGGCCGCCGCCAACCAGAACGTGTATCTGTCGGTTCGCAACCTTCAGAACGTGCAGGTGCTGCCGTTTGGCGAGGCGTCGGCGTACGACGTCCTCAACGCAAACGAGCTCCTCATCGAGGAGAGCGCCCTGAACGGTGCAGAGAAGGGAGCAGCGGACAATGCGTAGCGTACACCAGATAGTCATTCGCCCGCTCGTCACCGAGAAGTCGACGACGGCTCTCGAGCGAGATGGTGCATACTCGTTCGTCGTCGCCCGCGACGCGAACAAGGTGGAGATCGCTCAGGCGATCGAGACACTGTTCAACGTCAAGGTGAGCGATGTCCGGACCATGCGGTATCAGGGCAAGGAGCGCCGCCTCGGCCGTTATCTCGGCCGGCGCGCCGGCTGGAAGAAAGCGGTCGTGAAGCTGCGCGAGGGCGACAGCATCGAGATCTTCGAGGGAGTCTGAGATGGCGATCAAGCAGTTCAGGCCGATGACCCCCGGGACCCGGTTCCGGGCAACGAGCGAATTCTCCGAGATCACCCGCCAGGGACCCGAGAAGTCGCTGGTCGAAGCGCTGCCTCAGAAGGGCGGTCGCAACCACCACGGGCACATCACCATGCGTCGTCGTGGTGGACGGCATAAGCGGAAGTACCGGGTGATCGATTTCCGGCGCAACAAGTTCGGCGTGCCGGGCCGCGTCGCCGCGATCGAGTACGACCCGAACCGCAGCGCCAACATCGCTCTCGTCGAATACGCCGACGGAGAGCGCCGGTACATCCTCCACCCCGCGGGGCTGGAGGTTGGACAGGTGGTTGTCTCCGGTCCGGGCTCGGACGTTCGCACGGGCAACGCGATACCTCTGGCGGAAATTCCGCTCGGGACCACGGTGCACAACATCGAGCTCCGCCCCGGCGCGGGCGGGAAGATGGCCCGCTCCGCGGGTGCGGGTGTCCAGATCGTCGCGAAAGAGGGCGATCACGTCACGCTTCGCATGCCATCCACCGAGATGCGGATGGTGCGACGCGAGTGCATGGCCACCGTCGGACAGGTCGGAAATGTCGACCACAGCAAGCAGTCGATCGGCAAGGCCGGCGCAAACCGCTGGCGTGGGCACCGCCCCAAGGTCCGTGGCGTCGTGATGAACCCGGTCGACCACCCGCTGGGCGGCGGCGAGGGGCGCAGCTCCGGCGGACGGCACCCGGTGTCGCCGTGGGGCCTGAAGGATGGGGTGAAGACCCGGAAGTCGAAGAAGGCGTCCACCAAGCTGGTCGTCCGCGGCCGCAAGCGCGGCAAGTCGACGAAGTAGACGGGGAGGGAATAGGGAATAGGGAATAGGGAATAGCCTGCGACGACTCCCTGGTCCCCCTTCCCGCGGTTCCCGAACACCGGAGCGGTTGAAGTCTATTCCCTATTCCCTGAGGTGGGGAACGAGGAAGGGATTCCCTGCTTTGTTCGCATCCACCACTGGTCCACATGTGGATCTGGCCTCCGACAGGAGTCGGGGGCGGCTAAGAGCGAGAGAGAGAAGAGATGCCGAGAAGTCTGAAGAAGGGGCCGTACATCGAGGCGAGCCTCCTGAAGAAGATCGACGAGATGAACTCGCGCGGTGAGAAGCGCGTCGTGAAGACGTGGGCGCGCAGCTCCACGATCACGCCGGAGTTCGTCGGACATACGCTGGCCGTGCATAACGGCAACAAGTTCATTCCCGTCTATCTGACGGAGAATATGGTCGGGCACAAGCTGGGCGAGTTTGCACCGACGCGGACCTTCCGCGGCCATGGTGGGAAGCTCGACAAGCGCGCGAAGGCCCGCTAGGTCGAGCGACAGGAGAAAGAGAAAATGCAAGCTCGAGCAATCGCGAAGTACGTCGGAATGTCGCCCCGGAAGGTGCGGATGGTCGTGGACCTGATCCGCGGCCGGGGGGTGAACGAGGCGTACTCGATTCTGCGCTTTTCGAAGCGTGCCGCGACGGAGCCGATCGAGAAGACGCTCCGCTCGGCTGTGGCGAATGCCCAGCAGAAGGCGGATACAGAAGGCAGCTACCTCGACACCGACGAGCTGGTGGTGAGCGAGGCGTACGTGAACGAGGGATCGCGCCAGAAGCGCTTCCGCGCCGCGGCCATGGGCCGTGCCGCTCCCCGCGTAAAACGTACGAGCCACATCACCATCATCGTCGATCGTAAGGAGTAGCCGTGGGACAGAAGACACATCCGCGCGGGTTCCGACTCGGCATCGTCGCACCCTGGAAATCTCGCTGGTACGCGGAGCGAAACTTTCCGGAGCTCCTTGCGGAGGACGAGACGCTTCGGAAGTACCTGCACCAGCGCCTCGCGCACGCATCGATCTCCGAAGTGGAGATCGAGCGCAAGCCACAGAAAGTGATCCTCACCGTCCACACCGCTCGTCCGGGCGTCGTGATCGGTAAGGGCGGCTCCGAGGTCGATAAGCTGCGCGACGAGCTGGGCCGCCTGACGTCGAGCGAGGTCGCGATCAATGTCGAAGAGGTCAAGCGTCCAGAGATCGAGGGTCAGCTGATCGCCGACAGCATCGCTCATCAGCTCGTCCAGCGCGTTTCGTTCCGGCGCGCGATGAAGCGTTCCGTTCAGAACGCGATGCGTGCGGGGGCAGAGGGCATCAAGGTCCAGATCGCAGGCCGCCTGAACGGCGCCGAGATCGCCAGGACCGAAGGGTACAAGGAGGGTCGGATTCCGCTGCACACGCTGCGTGCGGACATCGACTACGCACAATCTACGGCTCGCACGACGTTCGGTACGATCGGCGTCAAGGTGTGGGTCTTCAAGGGCGAGGTCGTGGAGGACCGCCGCGGTCGCACCTACTCGACCGACCTGTAGGAGGAATAGCCATCATGTTGGCTCCCAAGAGAGTTAAGTATCGCAAGCAGATGAAGGGCCGGATGCGTGGCGACTCGCATCGCGGCAACGTCGTCTCCTTCGGAGAGTACGGCCTTCAGGCGGTGACGCGCGGCTGGATCTCGAACCGTTCGATCGAAGCCGCTCGTATCGCCATGACACGGCATATCAAGCGTGGCGGCAAGGTCTGGATCCGGATCTTCCCGGACAAGCCGATCACGAAGAAGCCGCTCGAAGTTCGTATGGGTAAGGGTAAGGGCAATCCGGAGGGTTGGGTTGCCGTCGTCAAGCCCGGCCGGATGATGTTCGAGATCGAGGGCGTGCCCGAGCCGCTCGCCAAGCGAGCGCTGGAGCTCGCGGCCGCCAAACTGCCGGTCAAGTGCAAGTTCGTGGTGCGCGAGCGCCCCGGAGGTGAGGCATGAATGCCGCCGATGTCCGGGAGCTGACCGAGGACGAAATCGCCTCGCGGATCGAACAGCTTCAGGAAGAGCTGTTTCGCCTCCGCTTTCGCAGGGCGACGGTGGAACTGGAGAATCCGATGCTTCTCCGTACGATCAAACGTGACATCGCGCGCCTCAAGACGGTGCTGCGTGAGCGGGAACTTACGAGCGAGGGGGCTCGCTGATGGCTACTGAGCAGAATTCGCAGGCCGACCAGGAGCGGGGCCGCCGCAAGACCCGCACGGGGACGGTCGTCTCCGACAAGATGAACAAGACGGTCGTGGTCGCGGTGGAACGTCGGTACGCCCACCCGCTGTACGGCAAGCAGGTCACGCGGACCAAGAAGTACCACGCGCACGACGAGAACAACGACTACAACGTCGGTGACCTCGTCCGCATCGTGGAGACCCGACCGCTGAGCAAGCTCAAGCGGTGGCGGGTTGTCGAGGTGATCGAGAGGGCGAAGTAAACAGGGGCTATCGGCTATCAGCTATCAGTTATCAGCTCAATGACTTCGGGATGACGGCCTCGACGATCGAGGCCATCGACCAACCGGGGCAAGCCGAATGCTGGAGCGGAGAAGCTGATAGCCGATAGCTGATAGCTAACTACAATGATCCAGCAAGAGTCCATGGTCCGCATCGCGGACAACAGCGGCGCCAAGCGCGCCCTGGTGATTCGCGTCCTGGGGGGCAGCAAGCGCCGCTATGCGCGCATCGGCGACACGGTCGTCGTGGCGGTGAAGGATGCGCTTCCCGATGGGACGGTGAAGAAGGGCGAGGTCGCGAAGGCCGTCGTCGTCCGGACGCGCAAGGAAATACGGCGGAAGGATGGTTCCTACATTCGTTTCGACGAGAACGCGGCTGTCATCATCAACGATGCCGGTGAACCGCGTGCGACCCGCATCTTCGGACCGGTAGGCCGCGAGTTGCGCGAGAAGAAGTTCATGAAGATCGTCTCGCTCGCCCCGGAGGTGCTGTGATGCCGAGGACGACGAAGGCAGTAAAGCCGACGAAGATGACGATCCGTCGTGGCGACCGCGTACGTGTATTACGTGGCAACGAGCGTGGCAAGGAGGGCACCGTCCTCCGTGTCGACCGCGAGAAGAACCGCGTCGTCATCGAGGGAGTCAATCTCAGGAAGCGGCACAAGAAGCCGTCGGCAGTCGATCCCGAGGGCGGGATCATCAGCTTCGAGGCGCCGCTCCACGCATCCAACGTGATGCTTCTCGACCCGGCGAGCGGCGAGCCGACCCGCATTCGACGCCAGCGCGACGAGGCCGGCGAGGCGGAGCGCGCTTCGATCAAGTCGGGACGGGCGATTCCGAAGGCGTGAGTGGGGCTGGTTTTTGGTTTTTAGTGTTTAGTTTTTAGTTTTTAGTTGGTCACTCATAACTAATAACTCAAAACTCACAACTGCTTCTAATACGTGACCGCCCTGTCGGTCGAGTGACGCGGCAGGATACGGAGCGAAAGGAACTACGATGGCGAAGAAGAAGGAAGCAGCGGAGTCGAAGGGCGCCGGCGCTGCGAAGGTGCTGCCACGGCTTCAGCGGTATTACCTGGACGAGGTGCGTGGAAAGTTGCTGGAGGACTTCGGCTACAAGTCGCCGATGGAGGTTCCGGTTCTCCAGAAGATCGTCATCAACGTGGGTATCGGCGAGGCTTCCAAGAACGCGAAGCTGCTGGACTCCGTGATCGAGGAGATCGGCCTGATCACCGGACAGCGTCCGGTGATCCGCCGGTCCAAGAAGGCGATCTCCAACTTCGGCCTCCGCGAGGGGATGCCGGTCGGAGTATCGGTGACGCTGCGCCGTCAGCGCATGTGGGAGTTCCTGGACCGCTTCGTCAATGTGTCGGTCCCGCGTGTCCGGGACTTCCGCGGCCTGCCCACGAAGTCGTTCGACGGACGCGGTAACTATACCCTGGGGATCAAGGAGCAGCTGATCTTTCCGGAGATCGACTACGACAAGGTCGCCCAGATTCACGGAATGGACATCACCTTCGTCACGAGCGCGAAGCGGGACGACGAGGGCCTTGCGCTGCTGCGACAGCTCGGGATGCCGTTCCGCGGCGAAGTCCCGATTGTCGTCGCAGCCTGAGAATACCCGCTGGAGAAACGGTAAATGGCACGCAAGTCCCTGATCGAAAAGGCGAACCGGAAGCCGAAGTTCGGCGTCCGCGGGTATAACCGCTGCAACCGCTGTGGTCGTGCCCGGGCTTTCCTCCGGAAGTTCGGCCTCTGCCGAATCTGCTTCCGTGAGATGTCTCTGCGCGGGGAGATCCCGGGCGTGAGGAAGGCGAGCTGGTGAAGTAGTTATCGGCTAGCAGCTATCGGCTATCAGCTATGGCGCGGGAGACCCGAGGCCGCGATTCGGAGCGACCACTCCGACATCTGATACCGAAAGACTGATAGCCGATAGCCGATAGCTGATAGCTTTTTTTTCATTCCTACCAGTCCGGCGGCTCAGACCCGACCGGATACTATAGGAGAACGACCGCATGGTGACGGATCCGATTGCGGACATGTTGACCCGGCTACGCAACGCCGCGCAGGCACGGCATCGCCGAGTCGACATGCCCGTCTCGAAGTTGAAGATCGAGATCGCTCGTCTTCTCAAGAACAACTACTACATCCACGACTTCAAGGTCCTGGACGACGGCAAACACGGTGTGCTTCGGCTCTATCTGAAGTACTACCAGGAGAAGCCCGTCATCCGGGAGCTGAAGCGGATTTCCCGCCCCGGTCTGCGGAGGTACGTCTCGGTCTCGGACATTCCGCGGGTCCGCAACGGCCTCGGTATCGCCATCCTCTCGACCTCGCGCGGTGTCATGACCGATCGCGAGGCGCGGCAGGAGAAGGTTGGCGGCGAGCTGCTGGCGGTCGTCTGGTAGAGGAGCTATCGGCTATCGGCTATCGGCTATCAGCTCACTGCGGTCTATCGTGGGCCCGGTTCTACCGGGCGTTGCGAGAGATTACAGGCGAGAGCTGATGAGCGACGTAGCGGACTGATAGCTGATAGCTGATAGCTGATAGCTTTTTTCGGAGAAAACATGTCTCGAATTGGTAAGAAGCCCATCCCTGTGCCCGGGGGCGTCGACGTCGTGATCGACGGAACGACGGTACGGGTGAAGGGTCCAAGGGGTCAGCTCGAGCGGACGCTGCATCGGGAGATGGCGGTGCGTCGCGAGGGCGAGGAGATCCTGGTGGAGAGGCCGAGTGAGCAGCCGCAGCACAGGGCGCTTCACGGGCTGAGCCGGACCCTGGTCGCGAACATGATCGAGGGAGTGACGAGCGGCTTCAAGAAAACGCTCGAGATCGTGGGCGTCGGCTACCGGGCCGAGAACAAGCCGTTCGGGCTGACCCTCACGCTGGGGTACTCGCACACCATCGACTACAAGGCACCCGAGGGAATCGCGCTCCGTGCGGTTTCCCCTACCGTCGTAGAGGTCGAGGGTGCGAACAAGGAAGTCGTAGGCCAGGTGGCCGCCGAGATCCGCGCGCTGCGTCCGCCCGAGCCGTACAAGGGCAAGGGCGTTCGATACCAGGGCGAGGCGGTTCGTCGGAAGGCCGGCAAGGCTGGCGGGAAGTAGAGGAGCTATCTGCTATCGGCTATCGGCTATCAGATCGTGGCGACTGGACTCCATCTGGATTCCAGAGTGCGCGACCGATTGCCGGGCTGATAGCCGATAGCTGATAGCTGATAGCTTATTCCGAAGGAATAGACACATGGCTCTCGGAAATAGAAAGCGGCAGGAGCGGCGCCTACGGCGCCACCGTCGCGTGAGGATGAAGGTCGTCGGGACTGAAGAGCGGCCGCGGCTCGTGGTTCACCGATCCCTGAAGAACCTCGAGGGGCAGATCGTGGACGATACGCACGGGGTGACGCTCCTCGGTATCTCGACCCTGTCGGCCGACGTGAAGGAGGGGGGCGAGCTCAGCAAGACCGAGCGCGGCAAGCTGGCCGGGAAACTCCTCGCCGAAAAGGCGCGGGAGAAGGGCATTTCGAAGGTGGTCTTCGATCGTGGTGGATATCTCTATCATGGTCGTGTAAAGGCTTTTGCTGAGGGCGCCCGCGAGGGTGGGCTCGAGTTCTAAGGGGGAAGCGTGGCACGAGATCAGAGCAGTCGGGGTGGGGGACGTGGTGGCCGGGGTCGGGAGTCCGACCTGAAGGAGAACGTCATCCACATCAACCGCGTCGCCAAGGTTGTGAAGGGTGGCCGGCGCTTCTCTTTCGCGGCGCTGGTGGCCGTCGGCGACCAGCAGGGAAAGGTCGGCGTCGGAACTGGCAAGGCGAATGAGGTATCGGAAGCCGTCCGCAAGGCGCTGGAGACGGCGCGTCGCGCGATGGTGCAGGTCCCGGTGATCGACGGGACGATCCCGCACGAGATCCAGGGCCGGGCGGGTGCGGGTGAGGTGCTGCTCCGGCCGGCCGCCCACGGTACCGGTGTGATCGCCGGAGGACCGGTGCGGGCCGTGCTCGAGTGCGCGGGCGTGCACAACATCCTCACGAAGAGCCTCGGCTCGAACAATCCGTCGAACATGGTCCTCGCGACGATGGACGGGCTGCAGCGCCTGACGACTCGCGAGCAGCTGGCGCGCGAGCGAGGCGCGCCGGTGGAGGCACTGGGAGCGTAAGATGGCGAATCTACAGATCAAGCAGATCAAGAGCGGGCTCGGCGCGCCGCACGGTCAGCGCGCCACCCTGCAGGCGCTCGGGCTGAAGCACCAGCGCTCGGTGATCCAGAAGGACAACCCCGCGATCCGCGGAATGATCTTCAAGGTTCGGCACCTCGTCGAGGTGACCGAAGCGGAAGGGCAGGAATAAATGGATGGAATCAACAACCTCCCGCGGCCGAAGGGCTCGCACCGGGACCGGAAGCGCGTCGGGCGCGGTCCGGGTTCGGGCACGGGCAAGACGTCCGGCTACGGTCACAAGGGCTCGAAGGCGCGTGCCGGTCACCACGGTCCCGGGGGTAGCAAGCCCGGGTTCGAGGGCGGTCAGATGGCGCTCCAGCGGCGGCTGCCGAAGCGTGGCTTCACGAATCTCAACCGGGTCGAGTACCAGGTGGTGAATCTCTTCCAGCTCGAGGAGCTGGAGGACAAGGAGATCACCCCGGAGACGCTCGTCGAGCGCGGTCTCCTCGGCCACGCCACCCGGCCGGTGAAGGTTCTCGGTAGCGGAAGCCTCACTCGCAAGGTGACGGTCTCCGCCCACGCGTTCAGCAAGTCCGCGCGGGAGAAGATCGAGAGTGCCGGCGGCAGCGTTCAGGAAATAGGCTGAGGGGCGGCCGCATCCACGACTCGCTCCACAAGGTAGCAGGACGCCCCATGACCTCGATCGACCGAGTATGAGCAACCCGGTAGCAACGCTCTTCCGAATTCCGGAGCTGAAGGAGAAGATTCTCTTCACGCTCTTCATACTGTTCATCTACCGGCTCGGCGCACACGTCGTCGCGCCGGGGATCAACGTGCCCGCGCTCCGGGAGTTCGCCGGACAGCTCCAGGGTACGGTATTCGGAATCTATGACATGTTCGTGGGTGGCGGCCTCTCCCGCGCGACCGTATTCGCGCTCGGGATCATGCCGTACATCTCCGCGAGCATCATGTTTCAGCTGCTCGCCGCCGTCTTCCCGAGCATCGAGAAGATGCAGAAGGAGGGGGAGGAGGGGCGGAAGAAGCTGACGCAGTACACCCGCTACGCCACCGTCGGTCTCTCGGCCGCACAGGCGTACGGGTATTCGATCTTCCTGGCGGGAATTCCCGGCGCGGTCGTCAACCCGGGGATCGGGTTCACGCTGCAGATGATCCTGATGCTCACGACGGGTGCCGTGTTCGTCATGTGGCTCGGCGAGCAGATCACGGATCGAGGCATCGGCAACGGGATGAGCCTGCTCATCTTCTTCTCGATCATCGAGTCGTTTCCGCAGGCGATCATGCAGACCGTGGAGCTCGTCCAGGTCGGCGAGGTTGCGGTCGCGGCACTCGTGATCCTGATCGTCGTCATGATCGTCGTGATCGCCGCGACGATCGCCGTGACGATGGCGTCGAGGAAGATCCCCGTCCAGATTCCGCGGAAGGTGATGGGTCGGGGGCGCATCAGGGAGGGGCAGAAGTCATTCGTTCCGCTGCGGGTGAACTCGGCCGGCGTGATGCCGATCATCTTCGCGCAGTCGATCATCATCGTCCCGGGTACGCTTAACACCTTCACGTCGAACCCCTGGATCGAGAACTTCTCGCTCTGGTTCGCGTACGGCACCGCGCCGTACTATGTGTCGTTCGCCATCCTGGTGATCTTCTTCACGTACTTCTACACCGCGATCATTTTCAACCCGGTGGATCTCGCGGAGAACCTGAAGAAGCAGGGTGCCTTCGTACCCGGCGTGAAGCCAGGAGCACGAACGGCCGAGTACATCGATCGGGTGCTTACGCGGATCTCGCTGCCCGGCTCCGTATTCCTGGCGGCGATCGCAATCTTCCCGTTCATGCTTCTCGAGTCAGTGGGCGTGCCGTTCCTCGGCGGGGTGCTCGGTGGGACGGGGCTGCTGATCGTGGTCGGCGTCGGGCTCGATACCGTACAACAGATGCAGCAGCACCTTCTGCTCCGCCACTACGACGGCTTCATGAAGCGGGGGCGCGTGAAGTTCAGGGGGCGTCAGCGTTACATGTGACGGACGGGAATAGGGAATAGGGAATAGGGAATAGGGAATAGGGAATAGGGAATAGGGAA
>JBBDRR010000023.1:4513-11967 GCA_040905395.1 Gemmatimonadota bacterium | reverse complement strand
TCACCGCGTTGCCGCCGCCACCGCCGACGCCGACGACCTTCATCAGGGCGTTCCGGACCATCGACTCGTCGAACTCGAAGTGTGAAAGGTCGCGGTCTGAAGTCATCTGTCAGCGCTGTTTATCTGAAATGTCGAAACGAGAACGGAATGCGGGTGCACGGTGGAGTCCTACGATCAGTACTGCTCCGGGGCGTCCACCCCGCCGGCCTCCGCCGCTCCACCGTCGGGCGGTTCGGAGCGAAGCTGCTCGAGGAGATCGATGTCCTCCTTCCAGAGGGTCTGGAGGACGCGGTAGCGGCGGCAGTACTCCTGAAGCCCGCCGACGAGTGCCTCGATGTCGACGCCGGCGAAGTCGTCCGCGAACCGTTCGGCCCGGCTCTCCTCCAACCAGCGGATCGAGCCGTCAGCCATCTGCAGACCGTACCGCTCGCCGTCGGTGACGTATTCGGTCGCGCCCTCCCACGGAACCACGTCGAAGATCTCCTGACCGGAGTAGGAGCGACGAGGCAGATAGAAACGGTCGGGTAGCCGAACGGGCCGGATGTGGGTCATCGATCTAGCCGGTGAGAACTTCCTGCTCGCCGTGAACACGGTGACCGTCCACGTCCATCATCGGCGATCGGAGGATCACCTCTTTCGCGAGGGAAAGGTAGGCCTGGGCCCCGCCCGAGGTGACGTCGTAGAGCAGCGTCGGCTGACCGAAGCTCGGTGCTTCGGCGAGGCGGACGTTACGCGGGATGACGGTGCGGAAGACGCGGCCCTGGAAGTAGGTGTGGGCCTCCTCGGCGACCTGCTGCGCGAGCTTCAGGCGGCCGTCGAACATCGTCAGCAGAATCCCTTCCACGCCGAGGCGGGGGTTCAGGTGCTTCCGGACCACGCCGACGGTCTCCGCGAAGGCCGAGAGGCCTTCGAGCGCGAAGAACTCGGCCTGGAGGGGGATCAGAACGGTATCGGCGGCGACGAGGGTGTTGAGGGTGAGCACCCCCAACGCGGGCGGGCAGTCGATGAGGATGAAGTCGTAGAGGTCCCGGGTGCCGTCGAGCGCTTCCCGGAGCCGGAACTGCCACTGGGGCTGCCCGACGAGCTCCGCCTCCGCTCCGACGAGGCTGGTTGTCGTCGGAACGACGTCGAGGAGGGGAAAGTGAACGCCGCGGACCACCGCAGAGCCGAGCGGGAGCTGACTCAGGAGCACTCCGTAGATCGACGCCTTGGCGGATTTGGCGTTCACGCCGAGGCCGCTCGTGGCATTCCCCTGCGGATCCATGTCGATGACCAGAACGCGCTTCTCCGCCGCGGCGAGGCTCGCGCCGAGGTTGATCGCGGTCGTCGTCTTGCCGACCCCGCCCTTCTGGTTGGCGATGGCGATTACGTGAGACATGGCGCCCGGGTAGCGGTTGGCACGCAGAGGCACTGAGGGAAGCGCCGCTAAAATTGCGGGCCGCGCCATCGCCGCACAAGGGGCTCCGGCCGTTCGCCGATGTCCGACTCTTGCACTGATACTCTTTGCCGGAACGATCACAAACCAGCGAGTGGAGGAGCAGATGCCAAGGGCATGGAGCAACAAGGACGAGCGTCAGTACGAGCACGTGAAGGAGGGCGAGCTGGACCGTGGCGCCCCCAAGGATCGGGCGAAGGAGATCGCGGCACGAACCGTCAACAAGCAGCGCCGGGAAGAAGGGCGCACACCGAACAGGACGACGCAGGGAACCGGCAATCCGAACCGCAGCCTCGACGACCGCACGAAGGACGAGCTCTACAACCGGGCGAAGCAGCTCGATATCCAGGGGCGCAGTAAGATGAACAAGGACGATCTGGTGGCGGCGATCAGGAAGAGGCAGTGAGGGAGCGCGACTTCGCGAACACGCCGGAGCCGTCCCGGGACGGTTTATCCGACGGTGGCGGCTCCGGGCTGCGCTTCGTCATACAGAAGCACGACGCGTCGCATCTCCACTACGACCTCAGGCTGGAGATGCAGGGGGTGATGCGGAGCTGGGCGGTACCGAAGGGACCGAGCCTCGACCCGAGCGTGAAGCGCCTCGCGATGGAAGTCGAGGACCACCCGATCTCGTACAACGATTTCGAGGGGACGATCCCGGAGGGCGAGTACGGCGGCGGCACCGTCATGCTGTGGGATCGCGGTACCTATTTGCCCGACGAGACGAAGCCGGGGGAGAAGCCGGAGAAGGCCGTGCTGCGCGGGTACAGGGCGGGGAAGCTCTCCCTCACATTCCACGGCGAGCGCCTGCAGGGCTCGTTCGCGCTCGTGAGGACGGACACGGTGAAGGGGGGTGTGCGCTCGGAATGGCTGATGATGAAGCAGAGCGACGACACCGCGGAGCCGGGGGTCGACATCACGGAGGAGGTGACGACCTCCGTCGCGTCGGGCCGGACGATGGAGCAGATCGCGTCCGGCAAGGGCGGCGAGCGAGTGTGGAAGTCGAATCGGCCGCAGGGCAAGGCTCGGCCGAAGGCCTCGCGGAGCGGAGCGAAGCTCGACTACTCTGCGTTCAAGCCGATGCTCGCGACCACGGGGAAGGACGTTCCGCGCGACCCCGCTCGCTGGACGTACGAGCCGAAGTACGATGGAATCCGCGTGCTCGCGTTCGCGACACCCGGTTCAGTGGCGCTGGTCACACGCAACGGCCACGACAAGGCGCGTCAGTTTCCCGAGGTGGTGCGGGGGCTCGAGGAGCTCGTCGAGGATCTGGGGACGCCGGTCGTGCTGGATGGCGAGATCGTGCCCCGGGTGGATGGCCGGATCGGCCGCTTCGAGGCGCTGCAGGGTCGGATGCACGTGCAGGATCGCAGCCGCATCCCGTCTCTCGCCGCGGAAACGCCGACGGCGCTCGCCGCCTTCGACATTCTCCTCAGAGGAGAGGAGGCGCTCGTGGGGGAGGGCTGGGAATCACGGCGGAGCGCGCTGGAAGAGACGCTCGAAGGGAGAGTCTCCGACACGATCGTCCTGGCCCCGACGACGGGCGATCACCGGGCGCTGATCCGTGAGGCGGAAAAGGAGGGTTGGGAAGGAATCATCGCCAAGCGCATCGACGGTCGTTATCGACCCGGCCAGCGTTCGTCGGACTGGCTCAAGCTGAAGCTGGAGAACCAGCAGGAGCTCGTCGTGGGCGGCTGGACGGAGCCGAGGAAGAGCCGTTCCTTCATCGGCGCCATCCTCCTCGGCTACTACGACGAAGCGGGCGACTTCATCTATGCGGGTCACACGGGCACGGGCTTCAAGCACGAGCAGCTCGCGGAGATGCACCGGATTCTCCGGCGTCTGGAGCGGAAGACACCTCCCTTCAAGGAGCGGCCGAAGACGAACGAGCCCGCACACTGGACCACCCCCAGAGTCGTGGTCGAGGTCAAGTTCAACGAGTGGACACGCGACGGGAAGCTGCGGCAGCCCGTTTTCCTCGGCATCCGGGAGGACAAGGACGCGAAGGAAGTGGTGCGCGAGCCGGACGCGGTGGGTGAGGAGGTGCTGAAGGCGGCGGAGAAGCAGGTGAAGTCGACGCCGCCGAAGCGACGGGCCTCGGCGAAGGCGGGCAGGAGGACGCCGGAACCGGAGTCCCGGGCCGCCGTTCCCGACGAGGAGCTCGATACCGCGGTGGCCTCACGGATCCGGGAGCTACGGGCTGGCTCCGGCGAAGGCGATCTCGAGATCGACAGGAGCACGTCGCTCCCGGTGACGAGCCTCGATAAGGTCTTCTATCCGACTACCGGACACACGAAGGGCGATCTTCTCGTCTACTACTCGCGCATGGCCGACCTCATTCTCCCCTGGATGAAGGGCCGTCCCCTCGTTCTCAAGCGCTTCCCGAACGGAGTCGACGAGGAGTCGTTCTATCAGCAGGCGGCGCCCGATTCGGTTCCGAACGGCGTACGGGTGGAGACGCTGCAGATCGAGCGGAAGCAGCAGCGCCGGCTCGTTGGCGGGAATCTGGCGACACTGCTCTACACGGTTCAGCTCGGTGCGATCTCGTTCGACCCCTGGCACAGCCGAGTCCGGAGCCTCGACTTCGCGGACTACACCATCCTCGACCTCGACCCTGGCCCGGGTGCGGACTTCCAGCGAGTGGTGGAGGTCGCGCGCTGGACGAAGGAGGAGATGGACGCATTGGGCCTGCACGGAGCGCTGAAGACGTCGGGCTCGTCCGGGCTCCACATCTACCTGCCGCTGCCGAAGAAGACGCCGCTGGACGCCGCCACGCTCATCGCGCAGATCGTCGCCACCCGCGTGGCGCAGAAGCATCCGAAGGAGGCCACCGTCGAGCGGATGACGAAGAAGCGGCCGCGGGGAACGATCTACGTCGACTACCTGCAGAACATCCTGGGGAAGACGGTCGCGGGCGTCTACGCCGCGCGGGCCAAGCCACGGCCGACCGTGTCGACGCCGCTCGCCTGGGACGAGCTGACGGACGATCTCGATCTGCAGGACTTCACCGTCGACACGGTGCCGCAGCGGGTGCGGGAAGTGGGGGACGTATGGTCGGCGGCGATGGCGAAGCCGAACGACCTGAGCGGCATCGCGGGCGCCTAGCGCCGTACCCGGCCGGCATCGACCGTCGCCGCCGCCGGTCCCGCTATCCGCCGGAGGAGTCGGTACAGGTCGCTGGCCTGAAGGAGCCCCGCTTCGATCTCCGGAGCGAGGGCGGCGGCGACCCGGGAATGCAGCTCGTCGGGAGAGAGTGGAGTGCGGAGGTCGAGGTGCCCGCTTTCACCGAGGAACTCGCGAAGCTGAGTGAGCTTCTCCTTCCGGAAGCCCGTGACCTCTCCGCTTTCCAGCCGCTCCAGCACAAGGCTCGCGTCACCGCCGAGCGCTTCGGCGAGCTCCGAGACCTCGTCGATGAACCGCTCCGATACCGCTCCGGAGTCGTCCAGTGTGACCCGGTCGACGGGCCGGCCACGCCCGACCCTCGCCCCGAGCAGAAAGGCGCCGAGCGCCCGCGCACACGCGTCGATGCGATCCCGGATTCGGTGGAGATCGCCGAGCGATTCGGGGCGTCCTTGATCGAGGTACGTCCGCAGCGGACCATACCGGTCGATCCCGATCGAGAGACAGCGGTGCAGGACGTCCAGCGGCTCGATCAGGTACCAGAGGTGGACGGAATCGACCTCCTGGGTGAGCGGATCCAGCCGAGGGACGCGAAGCAGCGTGCCGTACGAGTCGTGATCGTGGCCGTCCGGGACCGGCACGAGCGGCGGGTCGGGATCCAGGAGCAGTTCCCGCGGCTCCAGCGTCGGGGACTCGCGCGGGCTCTGCCCCAGGTGGTGGATCGTGAAGGGTACGGCCGCCGAGGCGAGCGCCTCCTTCCACTTCAGCACCTCGTCGCGCTGGGCGGTGAAGTAGAAGACCTGGCGCCCCGCGCGCGCCATCTCGACGATCGACTCGATGATCGCCGAGGCGCGCTGATCGTCGGCAGTCGCGAGCGTCTCGTCCAGCAGGAGCGGGAGCCGATGCCCCGTCTCCTGCGTCTCGACGAAGGCGGCGCGGACGGCGAGGAGGAGCTGGACCCGGGTACCGCCGGAAAGCTCGTCGAGGGAGTGTCCGAGGCCGCTCGCCGTGTCGATCGCGCGGAACGCCACCGGCTCACCGTCGTCGAACTCGAGCTGGCAGCGGCCACGGGTCACGATGGAGAACCAACGCCGGGCGCGGTGGAAGACCTCTGGCCGGCGCTCGTCGCGCGTCTTCGTTCGCAGGTAGTCGATGAGGCGCTGCCGGACGATCGCCTCGAGGTCGCGGGCTCGGGCTTCGGTGAGCTTCTGCTCTACTCGCTCGAGCTCCGCGATCGCGAGCTCGACGTCGTGTCGGCGGCGGGCCTCCTGGATCTTCGTCTGCGTCGCGGTGATTCCCTGTTGCAGCGCGGAGAAGCGAGCCGCGATCCGCCGCTGCTCTGCGAGCTCCCGCTCGTGTTCCTCCGGCGGCCGCTCCAGCAGCGCCGGGTCGAACGACTCCGCGGTCTCGAGCGCATCGCGGGCGATGCGGGTGGCGGTGGCCGCGTCCGCGAGCGCCTTCTCGGCGGTGCGGAAGTCCGGCAGCATCGACGACCACCGCTCGACCTCGGGTTCTCCGTTCGTCTCGATGCCGAGCCGCGAATGGATCTCCGCACGAGAGCTCGCGGCGCGGCGCGCATCCTCGCCGGCTCTCCGGATCGCCTCCTCCGCCTTCTCCCTCGCCTGCTCTGCCTCCCGGCATGCGTCGAGACGCCGATCGAGCGATTCGACGGAGCTGCGCAGGCGGGCGACCTCGGGGGACGAGTCCTCGTCATGAGCGGCAGCGAGGGCTGCAAGCTTCGCGGCGCGGGAGTCGAACTGTTCTCGTGATTTTTCGAGGCGCGCTTCCGCCGAGGCGAGGGCGTCGCGGGCCGCCTGCCATCGGACGACCCGTTCGACGAGCCAGTGGAGCGTGCTCAGCTCCGTCTCCAGCGGAACGCCGATTGCCGCCGCGACGTCGCCCGCTCGGGCGCGGAGCTCCTCGTCCCGCGTTTCCAGCTCTCGCAGCCGATTCGCCGCCTGATCGCTGCGTGCCCGCCGCTCGCTCGCGAGCTCGGCCGCCGCTCGTTCGCGCTCAATCTCTCTGAGCCTGACGAGCACCTCGGATGGCGCCCAGGTCGTTGGCGGCTCGAGCCCGAGCTCCAGAAAGCGCGCCCGAGCAATGCCTCGTTCGTCGGTCCCTCCACGACCGCGCAGGAGGAGCCATGCCCCGACGGCGAGGGAAGCCGCCGCGAAGAGCGCGAATCCCGGGTGAACCAGGGTGGCCAGCAGGACGGACAGCGTCACCGCGAGGGCCAGGGCGCCGAGGGCGACCAGCCGCGGCCCGCGGGCACTTCGACCCGTCGCGTGCCCCCCAGGCAGTCGCATCCACTCGGCAAGCCGCGATGTCGCGTCGCTGAGCAGGGCGAGGTCGGAGGATGCCTCCGCCTCGTCGCCGGAGACCAGGAGCGCCTCCTCCGCGAGCCGCAGCCGACCGAGCTCGGCGGCATCGCGGGAGAGGCGCTCGAGATCCCGCATGCCGGCGAGGTCCAGGTGTCGGAGGCGCTCGGAATCGGTCGCGCCGACGAAGGCACGCTCCACCTCCCTGACGCCGGCACGCGCGCTCTCCCGGTCCTGTTCCAGCGACTCGATCTCGCGGGTGCGATCACCGAGCAGCCGCAGCTCCTCGCGCAGCGACTGGATCAGCCCCTCGGGGCGCCCGCCGGCGAAGCCGCTCCGCAGGATCGCCTCCTCCGCTCGCTCCAGGTCGGCGCCCGCGTTCGCGGCCGTTCCCGCCGCCGCCTCCGCGATCCGCCGGAGATCGGCGAGCCGCTTCGCGTCGTCGGACTGGAGGTGGTGCATCTCGGCGGGGTACCGGGCCAGGTCGAGGCGCGCCTCCTGCTCGCGCCGCATCGCCTCCCCGTGCGCCAGCGCCAGCTCCAGCAGCCGGACGCGTGCAGTGGCCTCGCGCGCCGTCCCCC
>JBBDRR010000023.1:0-4503 GCA_040905395.1 Gemmatimonadota bacterium | reverse complement strand
CGACCTCGAGCTCGGGGAGCCGCTCCTCCTCCTCCCTCACCGCCTGCTCTTCCGCCTGCGCCTCCTTCAGCCTGGCGCGTGCCGCCTCCAGGTCCTGCTTCAGAGCGTTGGAGCTGGTGGCCTTCGTGCGCACCCCGACGGTCCTTGCCAGCTCGCTCAGGTCGTACCCGCCCGCCGACTCGCGGGCAATCGCCTGCGCGAAACTCTCATTGTCGCCGAGCAGGAGGTCCTGGAGCGCCAGTCGATAGCGGTCGCGCTGCTCGGCGGGTGGGAGCGGGGGCGGTGCGGACTCGGACCCGGCGCGCTGCCATCGCGTCCGCCCCCCGTCCATCTGCGCGATCCACTCCTCGCCGTCGATGCCCAGCCGCGCGTAGACGGAAGCGTGCGGCGCCGCCGTACGCGGCCAGAGCAGCCACTGTAGGGCGTCCATCGTCGACGTCTTCCCCGCCTGCTGCGGACCGAAGACGATGTTGATCCCGGGCGAGAGCCCGTCGAGCGCGGGACCGCCGCGCGGGAAGCCGGGGGTGCGACGGAGATCGATCTCCCGGAAGACGAAATGCTCCGACACTACGCCCCGCCCTTCTGCGCGACCAGCTCCTCGAGGAGAAGGTTCGCCTGCTCCCGGAGTAGCGCCTCGGCGTCCCGGTAGGGGGCCGCGGGCGAGACCCGGGCCCGGAGCGGCAGGTAGACGCTCGCGGAATCCACCTGTCGTTCGAGGGCACGGATCTCCTCGACGAGAACGGCGACCTCTGCGGTCGGTGCTCCGCTCCCGTCGCTCACGAGCAGTCTCGCCAGCACGCCGGGCGCATCGCCGGAGCTCGTTAGCTCCTCCAGGTCGAGTGCAGGCCGCGTGATCACCCTCACGCGCTCGACGACGCAACGTATCTCACCCGGCAGGTCCAGGTCGCTTGCATGCGCCGCCACCTCGTCCTCGAGAACCCGCCTTCGCAATCGGCTCCGCCCAACGACGTCAATCCTCAGGCTCAGGCAGTTCACAGGGACGCCCGCCTCGGCGACGGTGTCGCGAAGGCGCTCGGCGGCCGTCGCGATCGCCATCCGGACTCCGTCGACGTCGTCCACCCCATCCACCTCCACGGCCAGCGACTCGTAACGGACCGTCGCGGTGGGGAGAAATCGAGGGGTGGTGAAGTCGCTGCCCGCCGTCTCCACCAACCAGACCCCGTGCGCTCCCGGCTCCCCGGGATCCAGCGGCTGCGGCGAGCCGGGATAGAGCAGGTCGGCGCCTCCCGGTGCCGATCGCAGGCGCTTGTCGTGAACGTGACCGAGCAGCCAGAGACCCGGCGGTCGGCTCCGGAGCGCGACCTCGGACACCGGCGCGTACCGGCCGCCGGACGCATTCAGCTCGCAGTGCAGCAGACCGAGAGTGGGAAGCGCGGGATCGGCCTCGAGCGCGTAGAGGTCGAGCGGGTCGGCGCTCACCCGCTCGGAGGGAAAGGACCAGCCATGGACGTCCAGCCGATCGCCGGCCCGGTCGGTAAGCGTAACCCGCTCCCATACGCCGCTCGCGCCGAGAAGGCGGAATCGCTCGGCGGGAAGGGTGCGGCTGAGCTGAGGAAGGATGTCGAAGTCGTGATTGCCCGCCACTGCGACCGTCGTGATCGCCGCCTCGGCGAGCCTCCGGATGCCGCTCTCCAGCGGGCCGTAGGCCTCGAAGAAGCGGTTCGCTCGATCGACGAGGTCTCCGCTCATCGCCACCACATCCACTTCCTCGCGAATGGCGAGGTCCACGATTTCCCGCCACCGCTCTGCGACGGAGATCGACGCGCGAGAGAGGTCGGCCGGGAGCCGTGATGGAGATCGGCCGAGGTGGAGATCGCCGGTACAGAGGAGCTTCAAGCGAGGACCTCCGGGAGGGCGGCCGTCAGATGGCGGCCAGGGGAGAGGTGGAGCGAGCGAAAGCGGAATCTAGGCCGAAATCCACCCGAAGGTCAAGCGCTGGTCACCGCGCGGCCGATGCCGCAGCGCGAACCCGAAGATCCCGCCCAAAGACGGTTACGGTGTCACGACGCGAGGTCCTCGGCCGCGGCCGGCTCCGGGGCGGGCCGATGGACAGGTGTGGTCGGCCGGCTGCCATCGAGCGCCTCCGTGAGGATCTCCGCGACCTGATCGGGCTCGAGGAGAAAGGCGTCGTGTCCTCTGATCGAGTGGATCTGTCGGTACGCGGCGGCGCAGACCCCGGTCCAGGCGAGCACGTCCTCCTCCCGATAGAGGAGGTCGCCGGGAATCCCGACGCCGATCAGGCGTTCGCCGACGGGCCGCAACGCCGCCTCGATGCCGTCACGGCGGGCGCCGACGTCGTGGGCGTCCATCGTGTCGAGGAGCGTGAGATAGCTGTTCACGTCGAAGCGGGCGACCAGCTTCTCGCCGTGGCGGCTGAGGTAGCCCTCGACGGAATAGGCCCCATCGCCATTGCGGCCGCGGCCGAAGCGGTCCTGGAATTCGCCCGCCGTACGATACGTCATCATCGCGACCATGCGGGCGATCTCAAGCCCCGCGTCGCCCGCTGCGAGGATCATCCTCCGCTGGATGTGGCTCCACCCGATCGCGGCGGCCGTATGCGCTGCGGGCGCCGCGAACACGACCGTGCGGTCGGTCAACTCGGGAAAGCCCACGGCCCACTCGAGCGCGACCATCCCGCCGAGAGACCCTCCAGTCGCGAGGCGCACCCGGGTGACGCCGAGGTCGTCGACGATCCGGTGGACCAGGCGCGCCAGATCGCGGGTGCCGATCTGCGGAAACGGCCGCCGCGCCGGATCCGACGGACCGGTGCTGCCGTAGCACGAGCCGACGAAGTTCACGCAGAGGATCGCGTACTTCTCCGTGTCCACGGCGCGGCCGGGGCCGAGGACGTCGCTCCACCAGTCGCCGACCGCGTCCGCGGATCCGGTGAGGGCGTGGAAGATCACGACGAGGTTGTCGCGCTCCTCGTTCAGCACGCCGTCGAGGTAATATGCCTGCTTCACGTCCCGGAGAATCTCCCCCGATTCCAGCTCGAAGCTGTCGATCCGGTGGATCTCCCGCGTACGCTCCTTCAACACTTCGCCTCCCTGGGCTCCGACCTGGCGGAGCGACCGAAAAAAAATAGGGCGAGGGAACAACCTGCGCTCATGCGGCGCCGGCAGCCTCCAGAGCACGGCGGAGGTCGTCGATGAGGTCCTCGGCGTCCTCGATGCCGACGGACAGCCGGACGAGGTCGGGCGTAACTCCGGCCGTGCGGCGCTCCTCCTCCTCGAGCTGCTCGTGCGTCGTGCTCCACGGATGGATGATCAGGCTCTTCGCGTCGCCGACATTCGCCACGAGCGAGAAGAGCTTCGACTCGGCGATGACCCGTTTCGCCGCCGCCTCACCACCGGCGACGCCGAAGGTCAACACACCGCCGAAACCTCCGCTCAGGTAGCGCTTCGCCTGCCCGTGTGTCGGATGCGACGGCAGCCCGGGGTAGCTGACCCACTTCACTCCCGGGTGCCCCTCGAGGAAGCGCGCGACCGCGAGCGCGTTCTCCGAGTGCTTCCTGATGCGGAGGCTCAGCGTCTCCAGGCCCTGGATGAAGAGAAAGGCGTTGAAGGGCGAGAGGGCCGGTCCGAGGTCGCGCAGCAGCACCACGCGCAACCGGATGGCGAAGGCGATGTTCCCGAAGGTGGGCGCGAACTGAAGCCCGTGGTATGCCGGCTCCGGATCGACGTAGAAGCTCTTGAACCGCTCCGACTTCGCCCAGTCGAACGTCCCTCCGTCGACCACGACGCCGCCGATGGAGTTGCCCTGCCCCCCGATCCACTTGGTCGCCGAGTGCACGACGATGTCCGCCCCGTGCTCGATCGGCCTGCATAGGAAGGGGGTGCCGAAGGTATTGTCGACGACGACGGGAACGCCCCGCTCGTGCGCGATGTCCGCGATCGCCCGGATATCGGCGACTTCCAGCTTGGGATTGCCGATCGTCTCGAGGTAGACGGCGCGGGTCGTATCGTCGATTGCATCGGCGAACGCCTGCGGATCCATCCCGTCGACGAAGCGAGTGGTGATCCCCATTCGGGCGAAGGTGTGCTTGAACTGGGCGAACGTCCCACCGTACAGGGCCGAGGCCGAGACGATCGAGTCGCCGGCCTGGGCGAGGTTGAGGATCGCCAGCAGCTGTGCCGCCTGGCCGCTCGCGACGCCGACGGCGGCGACACCGCCCTCGAGGTCCGCGATCCGACGCTCGAACGCATCGGTCGTCGGATTCATGATCCGCGTGTAGATGTTCCCGAACTCACGCAACCCGAAGAGGCTGGCCGCATGCTCGGGGCTGTCGAAGACGTAGCTCGTCGTGGCGTAGATCGGTACGGCACGGGCGTTCGTCGCGGGGTCCGCGTGCTCCTGTCCCACGTGGACCGCCCGCGTCGCCAGCCCGTACTTAGGCTCCTGCTCGTGCGTATCGCTCATTGAATCTCCTCAAAACGCAGATATGAAAAAGCCCGGCCATCAGTCGAGAAGGCCGGGCGGGGG
>JBBDRR010000022.1:0-12165 GCA_040905395.1 Gemmatimonadota bacterium | reverse complement strand
CCGGACGAGCGCCATCGGGTAGGCATCGGCGTTCCATCGCACACGAAGCCGGTCCCCTGCCAAGCGTTCGACGCGCGCGTCGGGCCGCGCGACGGGCGCCCCGCCCTGGAACGCCGCGGAATGCCTCACGGTCGACCCTACCGGCGTGACGAGTTCCAGCGTCGAGATTCGATCGCGATCGGAAGCAGCTGTCGGGACGAAGTACGCGAAATGTCGTTCATCCGGATTGCCGCCATCGGCGATGGCGGCGGCGGCGAAGGAGATGCTGAAGATCTCACGGCCGTCGTCGGCGAGAGCCCGGAGCTGGTTGGGACCTGCCGATTCCGGCAGGCGTGGCACGGAGGTCATCGCGAACGAGGGGTTCAGCGTAACCCCGCCGGCTCCGACCGTACCCCAGACGAGGAGCCCGTCGGCTCGCTCCGACGAGTCGCCTCGCGAAGCAGCCGCGGGCACCCCAAGAGGATCGTTGCGCCGCCACTGGAGTAGCGCCGAGAAGGTGTAGTCACTGGTCCACTCCGGGCTGCAGTAGCTCATGAAGTCCCGATAGCTGCTCGCCGCTCGGAGCGCCCTGCCGGAGATATCGTATCCCGGTGAGCCCAGAGTCGCTCCGACGTACGGATAGCCGGAGTCGACGCCGGCTGGGTTGCCACACGGCGCATGCCATCGTCCGAGGTTGTGCCCCAGCTCGTGCGCGATCGTCGCGCTCGCATACGGCAGACGATCATAGGAAATGCCCGACCGGTAACCGCTGCCCGCCGAGAACGGCACATAGGCCATGCCACCCCAGGCGATATCTGGAAAGTCGCCGATGATGCCGTGGTAGTACTCGTCCCGGGCGCCCTCGGCCACGCTGACGGCGTGGATCTCCGACAGAAGCGTCGACCAGTTGGAACCGACGGAGAGGTCCAGGTCGGTGGTGTACGTGCTTCTGAAGGACGTCAGGACCGAGCCGGTGGGGATCCACTGCCGGGTCGCCGCAAGGAACGTCTCGGCATTCGCCGGCGTGATGCTGCCGGTACGGTCGTGGACGGTCGCGTGGATCGGAATGAACACGATCCGAAACGGGTTCAGCGGGAGCACGTCCAGCGAGACCGTACCCGAGACGGCCGGATAGCGGTTGTCGCTCCGACTGGTCTCGGGCACCGTACCCATGGGGTCGACCAGCACCTCGACCGAGAGACCCGCGGCGACTTCCGACGCGGGCAGGTGGATGTTCCAGGTCTGGTCCAGCGCTTCCAGGTCCGCGCTGACGGGGACGCCGGAGCGTGGTGCGGAGACGAGCTCTTCGCGCATCAGGGTCGAGCCCTGGTAGAGCCGGACGAGGACCGGAGGCGAATACGAATTCGGCTCGTTCGCCCGCAGCAGGACCCGCAGCAGCCCGGGCCTGCCGCTCACCCCACCGATCGCCCCGCTCCGCGTCTGACTGCCCTGATTCAGGTGGACGCCTTCGACGGACATGTTGAAGGTCGTCGCGATCGCGGTGGCGGTGAACGTTACGGGCGCGAGGCTGGAGATCGTCGCGGTAGCCGTATTCGTCCCCCCGCTGGGTCCCAGCACCCAGCGGGTCCTGGCCTCGCCCGCGTCGGTCGTCTCGGCGCTCGTCGGGGACACGGAGCCGTCTCCGGACGTCACCGCCCACGCGACCGTCGCGCCCGGAACGAGATTCCCGTACTGGTCGGTCACCTGGACGGCCAGCGAGTCCGGTAGCGCCGAACTCGCCGGGGCGCTCTGGGCGTCGCCCGCCGCTATGGAGAGATCCGCTGGAGGGCCGGGCACACCGGTCGCCGTGAAACGTGCCGGGGGGACGGTTGACAGCGCCGACACCGTTGCCGCGACCGCGTTTTCACCGGACGTGGTACCTACCACCATATTCGCTCTCGCCTCTCCTGCGGCGTCCGTGATCGACGTCGTCGGCTCGAGTGTTCCTCCTCCGCTCTCGATCGCCCAGGAGACGGTCGCCCCGGTGATCCGGTTCCCGTACCGATCGACCACCGCTACGCTCAGAGAGTCGGCCAGCGAAGCCCCGACCGTCTGCGACTGCTCATCCCCGGAAAGCTTCGTTACCGACGCCGGCGGGCCGGGTAGCGCCGTAGCCGTGATGGTGCTGGCGCTCAAACCGCCGGGCGAAGCGGTGATCGCGTTCTCGCCCGACTTCGTCCCGAGCGTCCAATCGGTGGTCGCCTCGCCCAGGTCGTTCGTCCTGCCCGTAGCCGGTGAGACGCTGCCTTCTCCCTCGGCCACTTGCCACTGGACCTCGACGTCGGGTACGGGGTTTCCGAAGCGGTCGCGTACGATCACCATCGGGGAGACGGGAAGCGACTCCCCCACCCGTCCCGTCTGGCCGTCGCCGCTCGCCATGCTCTCGACAGGCGTGGCGGGAAGCACCCCCAGCGGAGACGAATCGGGAGCACACGCGCCCAGCAACAGGGCCGGTACGGCGATGACGCGCAGAGCCCGGATGAAACCGGATACTGAGAACATGTTCTGAATCTCCGGGCTCAGAAGGCGAGGCCGATCGCGATGCGCGGCACGTGGAAGCCGAAGGAATCGGGAACGTCCGGCTCGTCGTAGGACCCGACCAGATCGCTGGCGAAGACGACGAGGGCTACCGGACCGAGGCTTACCGTACCGAATCCACCCGCCAGCAGTCCCGCCGAGTCGCGCTCGATTCCCGTGGCACCACTCTCCTCGTAGGTGGCATAGCCGGCGAACGCAGAGACGGACCAGCGACCGCCGCGAAGCAGACGCCGAGTGGCGGCGGCGCCGAGCATCAGCGAGTCGTACTCGCCCCCACGCCCGGCCACCCCCAGCGCCATCGCTCCCCAACCGGCCCGACCGAGTCGCGCCGCCAGCCCGGCGGTGGCGTGCATGCGGTTCGTATGCGCCGTGGCTCCCCCCAGCAGCATGATCCGTGGGTCCGGCATCGCAGCCGCCCGCTCCGTCACGCCACCGACGACCGGCGTTTCCGGCGGGCGCTGCTGCGCCCCGGATGGGTGTGCTACGGCCGCGCAAAGCAGCAGGACGGCGAGTGCGGTCCGGATCATGGTCATGGAGAAAAGCGATCCCGGTCGTCGGCCGGCCAGACAGCCGGAGAAGCGCCGGAATGATGGAATTGTACGGTCGAAATCCGACGGTACATGACCGCCGTCATGGACGGTGGATCGTCACAGTAGATCCAATGGGGCGTCAGAGTGGCCCTCCGACTCCGTCACGTAGCGGATGCCTCCGCGACAAGCAGCGTATGCATGCCTCCGGAGGTGCCATGTGCCCGCACGCGAGAGCTCCGGACGCTCAAACCGGCGCGGCGGAGCAGGGCGAGGAACCGGGGATCTTCGCCGGCGGACCAGTAGGCGATCCGCCCGCCCGGGCGAAGCGCCGCCTTCGTCATCTCGACGCCTCTGCGACGGTACAGACCGGCATTCCCATCGGTCGTCAGCGCCTCGGCACCGTTGTCCACGTCGAGCATGATCGCATCGAATCCACACCGGTTCGCGCGGAGCACGTGGGCAACGTCGTCGTGCACGACCTCGACGCGTGGATCGAGGAGCGCTTCGCCGGCGAGCGGATACTGCGGATTTCGATTCCACTCGATGATCTCGGAAACGATCTCGACGACGACGACCCGCGCGTCCCGCGGCAGCACTCGCAGTGCGGCCTTCAAGGTGAAGCCGAAGCCCAGGCCGCCGATCAGCACTCGCGACTCCCGGCTGTCCCGCAGGGGAACGCAGACCACGTCCGCCAGCCGTTCCTCCGAATGGTGGCGCCGGGTCGACATCAGGTCGACGCCTCCCGCCCGTATCGAGTACGCGCCGTCGCGACGGTAGAGCGTGAGAACGGTGCCGTCGGGGGCAGTCGCCTCGCCGAGACGTTCGAGCCGCTTCAATTCGTCGGGTCGGGTTCGGGAATGACCTTGCGCGGGCGCATCATTCGGGGGCCGAATACCGTGCGCGAGCAAGCCCTCGAGCAGTGGGGGCTCGAGGCCTTCCAAGCTCAGCATCTGCCGTCATCACCGCGGAGTGGGCAGGACGGTCCGAATGCGCGGTACGGCGAGATCCGTCAGTCGTTCGCAACGCTGGAGGCGTCGGCTCTCCGCT
This sequence comes from Gemmatimonadota bacterium, assembly GCA_040905395.1. Taxonomy (GTDB): domain Bacteria; phylum Gemmatimonadota; class Gemmatimonadetes; order Longimicrobiales; family Longimicrobiaceae; genus WHSP01. The sequence goes on along the minus strand of JBBDRR010000022.1, from coordinate 8,071 downwards.
GCGCCATCGCTTCCTCGTACTGTTCGTCGGTGAGATACGTCAGCCCGAGCCAGGCATGAGCCATCTCGTCGACGCCGCGCTGACCGAACACCACCCACTGGTCGGGATCGGGGTTGCGCGGATTCTCCGCCGTGTTGTCGAAGGTGGTGGTGATCAGCAGCACGCTCCCCTTCGGCAGAAGCGGGATCGCGTGATCCGCGTACTGGTACTGGAGCTGCCAGAGGTGATCGTACCTGTCGGTCTTGCTCAGCAGCTCTCGCCGGCCGTCCGGATAGATCACCTCGAGGGACTGCTCCCTCCCGCGCATGTGCATGTGCGCACGGAAGGTGGCGATCATCGCCGCCCGGTCGAGGACGTAGGTGCCCTGCTGTACCCTGACCGAATGCGGGGCGATCACGATGTCGTGACCCCAATCGGGGCTGCCCGCGGTGAACCTCTGCTCCCCCAACGTCTGCATCGCCGGTGGTTCATCCTCGGGATGGAACCACAGACCCACCTCGACGACGGCCTCCACGTCCTCACCGATCGCGGCGTAGTGGAGGTTCCAGGAGAGCGTGCCGCCCGGCTCCAGATACATCCCGGTGCCCTCGGGATACACGTCGTACGACTTCCCTACCCCGTGACGCGCCAGTCCTTTCACCGTGCGTCTTCCATCCCGCTCGGTCTGAACGAGCTGGAGGTGACCGTGGTGGGCTACCCTTCGCCCGGCCACGCCGAGCGGCTTGAATTCAGCCGCCATCACCCACCGCGGCCGGTCGAGCGCATCGAACTCGCTGGAGGGAGTCGGCCAGGAGTCCATCGACCTCGCCTTCACGAGGTGCGGCTCGGACCGGATCACGAGGTCGGGTGGACGACCCATGTCGGCTTCGGCCGCCCACGCGTCGGGATCGGGCAGGGCGAGCGGCGCCGGCAGATCATTGGGATCCCCTTCGAGCGCCCCCATCTCGACCCACTCCGCTATCGTCGCGATCTGCTCGTCCGAGAGGGAGATGTCGTTCTCGTAGTCCTGGATGCCGACGGTCCGATCGAGGTGCCACGGCGGCATCACCCGCTCTTCGACCCGCAATTTGATGACGCGGGCCCAGGGGCGGACCTCCTCATAGCTCATCAGGGACATCGGCCCGATGCCCTGTGGATTGTGACAGATCTGGCACGACCGCTGGAGAATCGGAGCGATGTCGCGCGCGTACGTTACGGGGATCTCGGGGTCGGGATCACCGAGGCTCGTCGCGGAAGCCGTGCCGTCCATGGTCGGAAGCAGGAGCGGCCCCACGACGACCAGCGTGACGGCCAGGTAACCGCTGCGTGCCCGCGGACGTGGAAAACGTGCGCGCTTCTTCATCTGCGCTCCTTCGCTTCGTCGGTGAGTCGCGTTACGAGCATCTCCGCGCCGGCAAATTACGGCGTCACTTGGACTTCGACGTACCCGTTCGTCCAGCAGCAATGGAACTCGAACGAGCCGCTGGGATTCCTCGGAGACTCGGGGTTGTTGATCGCCTGCACGCGCAGGACGTACTCGCCAGGCTCCGAGAAGCGGGCTGTCGTCGCTACACTCCCCGGCCCCTCGATCATCAGCTCGGGGTGGCTGAAGGTGACCTCACCCGGCCCCCGATGCTTGGCCCATCCGAGCCACGTCGGCAAGTCGGCAGGCGTGGGATCCACCCGGGCGACGATTTCGAGCGGGCCCCCGACCGGTACCGTGAGCGGCGGGCCCCACACACCCGTTCTGCCTCTCGCCACCGCCTGATCGGGGCCGAACGCGAGGCCGGGTGCGGTAGACCTGCGCCCGACCGATGCCGGCTCCTCCAGGATGTAGAGCGGGCTGAGCCGTCCGGGAGCGGCCAGCGTATCGCCACGGGTAGCGAGCGTCCAGACGAGGTCGCCCTCGAAGTCCGACGGAACCTCTGCCGTGAACACGCACCAGTGATGCCGGTACTTGGACGTCAGCTGCGGGTCCGGAACGGGATCGAAGTGCGTGGGCTGGACTCCATCGTATTCCGCCGGGTACAGATTGTTACCGGGGCCCGGGGGAATATCGAGCGCCTCATCCGTGTTCAGGTTGAAATATCCGAAGCACAGGCTGAAGGACCCGTCCGGGTTCTCGTACCATCCCTCGTAAACGGGAATGACCGGCTGGCCCGTCGGCCGGAGCACCTGCGAATCGAAGACCTCCCGGTCGATAGATATCTGCCCGGCGAGGGGCGAACCGAGGAGCACACCGGCCGCCGCGATCAGCCCGGCCCGGCAGAAAGCGCGGGCATTCATGGCCTGCTCGCCACACGAACGTCGGCCCGCTCAGTTCGCCGTCGCATTCAGCCGGAAGACGTAGAGGGCATTGTGACCCGCCGGAGCCAGGAGCTCCGGGGTGAACGCGGTCGGGAACTGCCATGGACTCCCGCCGCCCTGCGTCGTGGAGACCGCCACATACTGCACTCCGTCGACCTCGAAGGAGATGGGAAAGCCCATGACGGTGGAGCCGAGTCGAGTTCGCCATACGAGCTCGCCGGATCTGACGTCATAGGCGCGAAGCCACCGATCGTAATCCCCCACGAACGCAAGGCCGCCGCCGGTGGTCAGGATCCCGGAGGTGAAGGCGGCATCCTGCTCGTGCTGCCAGACTTCCTCCAGAGTGTGGACGTTGTAGGCGGCGAGCTTGGATATCTCGGTCGCGCCGGGTGCCCTCATGAACCTCCGGTCGGCCGCGATCCCCCCGGATCCCTCGACCATCTCGACCTCGCGGCCGGAGATCTCCATACACGTCTGATTCAACGGGATCACGAGCAGAGCGCTCTCCGGATGATAGCCGCTCGAAGGCCAGTTCTTGCCGCCGGCCGTCGAGGGGCACACCGAGAGCCAATCACCGACCTTCGCATTCTGGATGTCGTCGCGATAGCGAACGGCGCCCGTCTCCGGATCCACCGTCACCACATTCTGGTAGACGGTTTCGGTCACCCCCAGATAGTGGCCGTCCCGTCTGTCGAGCTTCCACAGGAGCCCGGTCTTTCCGATGGTGAGGAGGAGCGGCTGCGGGCCGGCGTCGATCAGGACCTGCTCCATGGCCTCGTCGAGATCCAGCGCCTCACCCGGCGTGTGCTGGCGATACCACTCGATGTCTCCGGTCTGGACGTTCAAAGCGAGCGTCGAGTTCGTGTACAGCGCCGAGTCGGCCGTGGTCAGGCCGCGACTCGCCGGCACCCACGGCTTCGGCTGCGCCACGCCGAAGTAGACGAGGCCGAGCTCGGGATCCCAGCTCCCCCCGTTCCAGACGTCGCCGCCGCCGCGCAACTGGAGGGGCAGATCGCCCCAGGTATCGCCACCGGGTTCGCCCGGGCGAGCGATCGTGAAGGTGCGCCAGAGCTCCTCGCCCGTTCGAGCATCGTGCGCCGTGATGAAGCACGAGTCCTCGTAGAACCGCTCGCAACCGTTGATCCCGTTGATGACCTTGCCGTCGGCGACGATGGGGCCGTGGGCATTGGTGTATCCCTTACCGGAGTCGGCGATCCGGGTCTCCCAACGTACCTCGCCGGTCCGGGCGTCCAGGGCGACGAGATAGGCGTCGCGCGTCGCCACATAGATCATGTCCTCCCGGATCGCGATCGTCCGCGTCTGCCCGCCCAGGCCGAAGCCCCCTGTGTTCCGCTCGTCCGGGAAAACCCGGCGGTATTCCCACAGCAGGGTGCCGTCGGACGCATCCAGCGCCTGGACGATGTTCCAGGCGTTCATCAGGAAGAGGACGCCATCGCGGACCAGCGGCGCCTGGTTGTTCGTCCCCGGGTGCATCCCCCAGACCCAGGCGAGCTCGAGCTCGGCGACGTTCGCGGTGGTGATCTGCGAGAGCGCGCTGTACCCGAGGGACGTCGGAGTCCCGCGCCAGTGGAGCCAGTCGCCCATCGGCGGCTGCGCGAGCTCCGAATCGGTGACCGGGGCGAACCCCTCCACCGGCCGGATCGTTCGGGTCACCGATGTCGGGGTCTCGCGGAGCTCGCCGAACTCCACGGGGAAGCCGGGTGCTCTGCCGCTGGGCGTCGGGGCGTTGCCTGGCCGGCCCGGAAGAGGAAAGACCTCGGCGGTCGGAGCATCCGCGACCGCCTGCCCGGCGCCGCCCGCCATGACCAATCCGGTCGAGCCGTTCGTCAGCGCCGCCGACGCGGGAGCGACGCCGTTCTGTTCGAGGATGTAGGCGGTCACCGCCAGGTAGGCGTCCTCGCCCAGCGAACCCGGGCTCTGCGGCGGCATCGTGTCGCGGATCCGGGTGACGAGCGCGGAGACGGGCCGATCGCCCCAGGTGTTGCGGAAGTTGGGACCGGCGAGCTCCAGCGCCTCGAACGAACCCTGCAGGTTCGCCAGGTGACACGAGGCGCACGACTGAGCGTACACGGACGCGCCGGCCGACGCCTGGGCCGGCGTGAACGACGCCTGGGCGACCTGCTGGGCGTTCGCCGACACCGCAGACAGCACGGTCGCCAGCGCCACCGCAACCGCGGGTCGGGTATTGAGCATCACGAAGCGCCCGAGGGCGATCCTGTCGTTCGCAGCTGCCCTACGGACGTTCTTCATGCTCACTGCCCCTGTGGAAGAAGAAGCCTTTGCCCCGTTGGCTATTCGGAATGGTGTCCCTGATCGGTCGGAGCCATCGGGACAAACAGCTGGAGGGGAGGCGATTCGGACGTTCGGTGACAACCTAGGTTGCTCGTTATCGCTTCACAAGAAAATCGCCAGGCCTCGAGATTCGATGTACGATGCGTCGTCAGACCCAAACGAGTGAAGCCCCCGGTCATTACGACCCGGAGGCTTCGCTCGGTCGAGGAGGCGGTATTCGAAGCGGCCATCCTCAGGTTATGCGCCCTCGGCGCGACTACGCGAGGCCGCGTCGGTTGTAGAACTGAGTCGCTACCGCCGGCTCCGAGGCGTAGGTGTTCAGCACGCCCGCTTCGGGCCGCGGATCCGCACCGGCTCGGGCGAACGCGACGGAGGCGTCCACGGCCTCCTTCACTTCGGCCGCGATCCCGGCAAGCTCGTCCGCGCTGGCGATCCCCTGCGCCTCCAACCAGCCGGCGTACCGAACGATCGGATCCCGGGACATCCACGCATGGACTTCCTCGTCCGTGCGGTACGGGATCCGGAAGGCACCATGCTCGCCCTCACGGCTTCCGGAGAAGCCCGAGTGGTCGTACCAGCGGTAGGTGATTCCCTCGATCACGCTCGGCCCGTTCCCGGCACGTGCCCACTCCACCGCCTCCTGCGTCGCCGCATAGACCGCCGAGACGTCATTGCCGTCGACGATGTGGTGCGGGATGTCGAGGCCCTTCGTGTATTCGGCGACGTACTTCGTCGGCACCGTGCGCGCCATCGGCACGCTCATGTACTGGAAGTTGTTCTCGATCACGAAGACGACCGGGATCTTCATGGCCGTCGCGCTCCGGACCGCGCTGAAGTAGTAGGGTGAAGCCGAAGCACCGTCTCCGAAAAAGGCGACTCCGACCTGACTCGTGCCGCGCACCATTGCCGAGAGCGCGGCGCCGGCGGCCATGTAGTAGCTGGCGCCGACGATGCCGTTCATGCCCAGGATTCCCTTCGACATGTCGGTAATGTGCATCGAGCCGCCGTACCCCTTGTTGTAGCCGGTCTCCTTGAAGAAGATCTCCGCGCTCATCTTGTTCAGGTCGCCGCCCTTGGCGATCAGGTGCGCGTGGCCTCGATGGGTGGAGGCGATGTAGTCGTCCTCGTTCAGCGCGGCCATGACTCCGACGGCCACCCCCTCTTCGCCGGTCGATGCGTGGAACGCGCCATACAGCCCGTCATCGCCGGAGAGGAAGAGATCCTTCATCGTGGCTTCCCACTGGCGATTCGCCTGCATCTGCCGGTAGAGCTGGAGCTGCTTCTCCCTCGAAAGGGCGGAGAGAGCATCCGAGGCCCGCCCGCTGGTGGGGATCGCCTCGGCGGGGAGGAACTTTGCCGCGTCGCCCGGCTGCCAGCTCGGATTTCCGCCCGGGCCCGCGGTGGCGAGCGCGATGTTCTTCTCGAAACCGGCCCCGGTGAGGCCCTCGGCCTGCGCGGTCCCCACGCCGAAGGTATCGCCACACGCGGAGAGTACCGTCCCGGACGCGCCGGCCGCACCCAGCATCTTCAGGAGAGTCCGGCGGTTGATCGTTGTCGGTGCGTTTGACATGGATTCAGACCTCCGTCTGTATGGCTGCGAATGGATCGGTCGGTTCGGTGCTGAAAAGCACCTCTGCTCGGGCAACCCACCGATGCGATCTCCGAGACCTCTGTAGAACCGCTCCGACTGCCCCCTCCAACTTGTTTTCCGGAACCGTTCAGCGCCAGGACTTTCGTACCGGGCGGCTGCACGGGGGCCGCTCATTCATTGCCATGAGCGACGGGCAGCGTAAGCGTGAAGACGCTTCCCTGCCCGACTACACTCGCGGCCGTGAGATCTCCGCTCATGCCACGTGCGAGATCACGGCTGATCGCGAGCCCCAGCCCGGTTCCTTCCTCGCCGCTGGCACGACTCGTCTCCACCTGAACGAACGGCTCGAAGATGGAATTCAGCTTGTCCGTCGGAATTCCAATGCCCGTATCGCATATGCGGATCGCAAGCCGACCGCCCGTTTCGGCGGGATGGTCGGCCTCGACTCGAACGGACCCACCGGCGGGTGTGAACTTCACCGCATTGCCGAGCAGATTCAGCAGGATCTGCTGGACCTTCTCGCGATCCGCTCCGGCGACCAGACCGGGGGTGAGCTCCACCTCGAAGCCCACCCCCTTGTTCTCGAGCTGAGGTTGGACCATCGGAACCACTGCGGCGATCGCATCTTCCACCGGTACGGCCTCGATCACATACTCGACCCGTCCCGATTCGATGCGCGCCAGGTTGAGGACCTCGTTGATCAGTCCGAGCAGGTGTCGCTGACTACGGTCGATTCTATCCAGCGTCTCGAGTTGTGCTTCCGTAACAGCCCCGTGGATCCCCATCTCGAGGATCTGAACGTAGCCGCCGATCGCGTTCAGCGGCGTTCGCAGCTCGTGGCTCATGACGGCGAGGAACGTGCTCTTCGCCCTGTTCGCTTCCTCGGCGACGACCCTCAGATGCTCTGCCTCCTCGGTGCGCGCCAGAAGGTCCTGGTTGATGACCGTCAGTTCCTCGCTCGCGGCTTCCAGCTCCAGCGCCTGCTCCTGAAGCTGCTCCTGTTGTAGCTCGAGCTCGACGGCCTGCGTCTCGAGAAGGTCGTTGGCATTCTGAAGCTCTTGCTTCTGGAGCTCCACCTCGGCGCGTGCCTCGTCCGCAGTCCGCCTCGCGGAGAGCAGTTCGTCCTCGTACTTCTGCCGTTCCCGGACGCGCATCACCACGCAGTCGTACTCGACCGCTCCGTTACGCTCCTGGCGCACCGCATTGACGAGAGCGCCGACGTGATCTCCGCTCTTCGCGAGGAGCATCAGAAAAATCTCCTCGGCATGTCCGTGCAGCCGGAGCAGAGGAAACCAGTGCGTCTGGTAGAAGATCCGGCTGCCGACCGTGAAGAGCCGCTCGATGTGCTGCCCCGTTACCTCGTCGACCTCGAAGCCGAGCATCTCGACGAGCGTCCGGTTGCACCACGTCAGCTTGCCGTCGTCCGTGAAGGAGAGGAAGCCACAGGGCTCGGTATTCAGACGTTCGTAGGCGATCGTCATGCCCATCGCCTCATCCAGCAGGCGAGGGTCGGAGGTACTCCCGGATCGCCTGGATCGTTTCTTCGGGGTGGCTCATGTGGGGACAGTGTCCAGTCGCCGACATCATCCGGAGAGTGCTGCCGGGAAGCTGGCGGTGCACGTACTCACCGACGGCATCGGGTGCGATCATGTCTTCGGAGCACTGCAGGATCAGCGACGGAACGGTGACACCCGCCAGGTCCTGGCGATTGTCCGCGAAGAACGTAGCCTCCGCGAAGCGCCGCGCGATCACGGGATCCGTCGAACAGAAGCTGTCGGTGAGCTCCTCGGCGAGCTCCGGCCGGTCCGGGTTCTTCATGATGGCCGGCCCGAGAAAGTTCGCCCACCCGATGTAGTTCTTGTCCATCATCTCGAGAAGCCC
>JBBDRR010000021.1:0-12169 GCA_040905395.1 Gemmatimonadota bacterium | reverse complement strand
GGATTCGGGGGTCGGGGTCGGGAACTAGTGCAGGCTCGTCCGGTACGGATGATAGTGCGATTCCTGACAGAGGATGCACTCGCGCTGGACGAACGTCGGTATTCCCCTGAATCCCGAATCCTGAATCCCGAATCCCGCACTCTCATGCACCATCTCATCCTGGTCCGCGAGATCGATCAGCAGATGTCGGGTTCCGGATGCTGCGGCCGCATCGAGGGTGACGCGGCCGCCTGGGGGAGCGGCGGATGCGTCTTTCCAGAGCGGCGTGAGAAGATGACGCGCGTCGGCGAGGTCTACCGCGCTGTCCGCGAAGAGTTCGGCGACCGGGTCGAGATCACCATCGTCGACCCGCGTAACTTCATCTCTTTCCTCCCTCTGGTCGTACGCGACGCGGTTCGCTTCCACGTGCCCCTCGGTACCGCCCTCCGCGCCATGGCGTCCACGAGCCTGTCGACCGGCGTCTTCGACGGCCAGATCCTCTTCGAGCGTACACTGCCGACGCCGCCCGAGGTGGTCGAGCTCATCACGAAGCGACTCGAGATCCACCACGTCGGAACGGGCTGACCCACCCGTCATCCCGAGCACCGCGAGGAATCCGCACTTCCCTGATATCAGGTGCGGCCCCCCACGGTCGACTTCTCGAATACCCTAGCGGTTTCCCACTCCCACCCGTCCAGCGCCGTCGACGACGATCGGCACCACGATGGGCTCCGACGTCTCGCTACGAAGCCGGAATGTGTGGCGAAGCCGTAGCGGGAGGTTCGCGCGCAGTGGAACGTTTGCCCGGATCGGGACGGGGATGTCGTAATTCCCGACCGGCGACCGGAGGGGCACGGTCACCTGCGTCCGAATGGGGATGATCGTGTCGATCCGGATCGTCACACGCTCGTCGATCGGGACGTCGAGGTTCAGTGGAGTCCCGACGGGGATCCGGATGTCCGTACGGAGCGATCCGTCCTCGATGGTGAGGCTCTCCATGAGCTCACGAGCGGGCGCGAGCACCCGCTCCGCCTCCCTGATCCGCAGCGCCAGGTACACGTTGATCGACAGGGAGAGCACCGCCACCGCGATGGCCAGAGCGGAAAGGCGGCCAGCGCTGATGCCGTTCATCAGAGCAGCGCCCCGGTGAGCCCGAACGCGAGGGTCGCGGCCGTCCCGGCCACCGCGGCGTACGGCAGCTGTGTGCGAACGTGATCGATGTGGTCTACCGCAGCAGCCATCGAGGAGATGATCGTGGTGTCGCTGATGGGCGAAGCATGATCGCCGAAGATTCCGCCACTTAGGACGGCAGCCAGGAATGGTGCAAGTGGGAGGCCGAGGGCGGCCGCCGTAGGTACGGCGATCGGGATCATGATCGCGAACGTCCCCCAGCTCGTGCCGGTGGAGAATGCGATTCCGCCGCTCACGAGAAAGACGAGCGGAAGCAGCAGGTACGGCGGGAAGATGCCCTGGGCGACGTTCGCAACGTACGCCCCGGTGCCGAGCTCGCGCGTGACGTTCCCCAGCGCGAGCGCCAGCATCAGAATCGCCGCCAGTCCGACGAGCCCGCCGGCACCGCGCAGGCCCACGCGGGTGAGCTGATCGACGTTCGCGCCGGCGCCGAGCAGGAGGACCCAGCTCATGGCCAGCGCCGAAAGCACCGCCCAGAGCACCGACACCGAACCGGACCCGGCCGCGAGATCTCCGTTTCCCGTGACATAGAGACCGACGGGCATCATCCCGATCATCGTCACGATCGGGAGGATCATCGTGCTGGCGCGAGGCCTCCCCTCGAGCTGGGGATCCTGCGCGAAGATCTCCGTATCCAGCGCAGGCACCGACCCGGGCCTGAGCAGCTCACCCCCACGGACACGAGCCTCGGCGCCCCGCATCCCTCCCCAGCTTCGCCCTGTAACGGCGACGAAACCCGCGAGGACCCATGCAAAGATCGCGTAGAAGTTGAAGGGGATGGATTCGACGAAGATCTCCAGGCTGTTCGTCACGCCCAGCGTGCCCAGGATCCCGAGCACGTAAGCGCCCCAGGCGTTCAGCGGAATCAGCACGCAGATCGGGGCCGACGTTGAATCGATGAGGTAGGCGAGCTTCTCCCGGGAGACCCGGTAGCGGTCGAAGAGCGGGCGGGAGAGCGATCCGGCGACCAGAACCGTGATGTTGGACTCGATGAAGATGATCGTCCCCACCACCCATGCGAGCAGCCGCGCGCGGCGCGGGGTGGCGACCCAGCGGCGCTCCTCGACCCAATCGACGAAGCCGCGGACGCCGCCGGACGCCTCGAGCGTCCCGATCAAGGCACCGATGAAGATGGTGAAGAGGATGACCCGGGCGCTGTCGGCGTCGCCGAAGACCGCGACGATTCCTTCGATGGTCCCGGCTATGCCGGTGAGCGGGTTGCCGCCGGCGAGGATCGTCCAGCCGAGCCAGACACCGGAAGCGAGCGAGAGGTAGACCTGACGCGTCGCGATCGCGAGGCCGATCGCGAGCAGCGGCGGGAGCAGGGATATCGCGGAGGGCTCGATGGCTCACCTCGGATGGCGAAGGCGGTCGTCTTCGGCGCGCGCGCCGATCAGCCGCGTAGCTTGCGGATCTCTTCCGTCAGCCTGGGAACGACCTCGAACAGATCGCCGACGATCCCGTAGTCGGCGACCTTGAAGATCGGCGCGTCGGGATCCTTGTTGATCGCGACGATGTAGCGGGAAGTCCTCATCCCCGCGAGGTGCTGGATCGCACCGGAGATGCCGATCGCGAAGTACAGCTGCGGCGCCACCGTCTTGCCGGTCTGGCCCACCTGCTCCGCGTGAGGGCGCCATCCCGCATCCACGACCGCGCGGGATGCGCCCACGGCTCCACCCAGCGCTTCGGCCAGCTCCTCGATCAGCTTGAAGTTCTCCGGATCCCGCAACCCTCGGCCGCCGGAGACGACGATCGGCGCCTCGGCCACGTCCAGCTTCTCCCCCGCGGCAGCCCGGATCTCCCGGACGACCGCGCCGAAGTCGGCGGCGTTCAGGGAGACTTCGAGCGCCTCGACCTCTCCGGCCGCCGACCTCTCCTCCGGTGTGAACACGTTCGAACGGATCGAGACGATCGCCGGCTCCTGTTCGAAGCCCACCTTGGCGAACAGCTTACCCGCGAACTTCGGCCGGGTCGCCACCAGAGCTCCCGCTTCGATCGTCAACGCGGTGCACTCCGCGGCGTACGCAACGCCCAGCCGGGCCGCGACGCGGGGGGCGAGATCCTTCCCCATGGCGGAGGCCGGGAAGATGGCTGCCCGGCAGCCGTGCTGGCGAATGAAATCCGTCGCCAGCGTGGCGTACCCCTCCGGACTGTACCGTGACAGCGCATCGCTCTCACCGACGAAGATCCTGTCGGCGCCGTACTTCGCCAGCTTGGCCGCTCCGGACCTCACGCCGGAGCCGCCGAGCACGACCGCATGAACCTCCTCCCCGAGCTCGTTCGCCACGCTTCGAGCCGCCGTCACCACTTCGTACGAAACGCGGCGCACCGCGCCGTCCCTCGCCTCTGCGAACGCGAAGATACCGGACATGTTGGTTTTCGTGTGGATGTTTGGATCCCGGTGGCGTGCGACCCCTGCCCGGAGGAGGATGCTCCCAGGCGCACCTCGGCATCAGATCGCCTTCGCCTCTTCCCTCAGCAGCCGCACCAGCTCGGGCACCGCCTCGGGGCCCTCGCCGACGATCCGGCCAGCTTCCCGCTCAGGCGGGTACGCCAGCCCGAGCTCCGGGTGCGACGGACCTCCCAGCTGCGCCTCCTTCTCCTCCAGCGGCTTCTTCTTCGCCGCCATGATGCCCTTCAGCGAAGCGTAACGCGGCTCGTAAGCGCCCTTCGTGATCGTGAGCACGCAGGGCAGGTCGAGCTCCACGATCTCCACCCCGCCCTCGATCTCCCGATGTGCCGTGACCTTCCCGCCTTCGATCTCGAATTCCGTCACGACGGTCGCCGACGGCAGCTCGAGAAGCTCCGCGACCATCGCGCCGACCGCCTGCAGGTCGTCGTCTATCGCCTTCATGCCGAAGAGGGCGAGGTCGAACTCGCGCTCCTTCAACTCCGACGCGATCGCCCGGGCCACCGAGAGGCCTTCGGGACCCCCCGCACACCTCAACAGAATCGCTTGGTCCGCGCCCATCGCGAGGGCGGTTCGTAGCGCCTCCGCGGACTCCGCCGGTCCGACCGACAGCACCGCGACCGACCCCTCGTTCGCACCTTCCCTGTGCTTCAGGGCAGCTTCGACGGCGAATTCGTCATAGGGATTCAGCACGAACTTGACGCCCGACGGATCCACGCTGTTTCCGTCGCCGGCGATGCGGATCCGCGCTTCGGTGTCCGGCACCCGCTTCACACACACGACCGATCTCACACGAGTACCGACGACCCTCTCGTCCAGCCTGGTCGTCACTGGATCACCGCCGAATCGAGAGGCACCACGCTGTCGGGGTTCATCGGAGGCTGCAGTCGGATCATCGTATCGACGATGCCCAGGCGCTCCGCCTCTTCCGGCGTCATCGGCGTGGCATCGGCTTCGATCTGCTCCCGGCTCAGCCCCTCGTACTCGGGCTCCACGGCGGCTGGGGCGGCTTCATCCTCGCCATTGCAGCCGCCGAGGAGCATGCCGGCACCGAGGGCGGCGACGGCGAGCCGCTGGCGGAGCCGCGTGGCCGTTTGCGGCGATGCAGCATGCTTCGCAACCTCAGGCATTCTGACCGACCGTTCGATCGACATCGGCGTAGAACTCGCTGATTCGCTCCATGACGACGCCTGGCCGCTCCCAGTGCGGCAGCGCCCCCGTAGGAAGGGGAACAATGTTCGTATTCGCCCGCCCCTCCAGCTCGGGCAGATCGCTGTACGACTCCATCCTCCGGTCCGTCACGGTTCCGTGGATGATCAGCAGCGGCTGAGGAAGGTGGAGGAACGCGTCCCCGCCATGTTCGGGGAATAGCCGTCCCTCGAGGAAGTCGTCTAGCGGCCGCGACGCACCTTCCATCCGAGCGGTTTCCGCGCCGTACTCCACGTACTCGTCCGGAACGCCGAATTCCTGGCTGAAGAGGTTTTCACGGGCGAACTCGTAGAGCGCGTCGGGCGTGGTGAGCCGATCGTAGAACGCCCGCTGTACTCCGGGCAGAGTGAAGAGGAGGTGCGACCAGCCCTTCCCGATCTCCCGGGGCTCCTCGCCGACGCCGGTGGGCTCGATCCCCACGAGAGTGCGGATGAGGTCGGGCCGCCGGCGGCCCAGCTCCGCGGCGTAGGTCGCGCCGAGTGAGAGCCCGATCACATCCGCCCCATCACGCGGTCGCACGACGGTGGTGAGGAAGTGAGCTAGCTGACTCTCCAGCAGCTCGGGGGTGTAGTCGGTCTCCGGTCGATCGCTGTGGCCGAAACCGAGCCACTCCAGCACATAGATCGGTCGCTTCGTCTCGCGCTGGAAGCGTTGCACGAGCGGCCGCATCTCGTGGGCGGAGGCGACGGCATTGATGGAGTGCAGCAGCACGAGCGGCCGGCCGGTGCCGGATCGCGAATAGTATGCGTAATGCACCGACCGCCATGGCAGGTACTGCAGTCGCAGATTCAGTGCGAGCCGCAGCTCCGTTACCGGACGGCGTCTGGCGGATGGGCTACCCCACAGGTAGACCCCGTATGCGGCGGCGGGCCCCCCCCCGAGACCGACGGCGGCCTTGCCGGCCTTGCCGAGCACAGTCTTTTTGTCCCGCTCTGTCATCTACGCACCCCTCCTCTGCCCGATTCCACTGCGAACACCTCGATTCTGCAAAGCCTATGCGCACGAGGGCCCGATGCGATACATCGGACCCTCGGCGGCGGGTCTGGATCTCCCTGCGCTTCCGTGCTCAGGGGCCGAGCCCGAAGAACGCCCCCGGCACGGTGAACAGCGACGCGACACTGCGCTGAGCCACGTCCAGCACCCAGCCCGGAAGGAAGAAGAGCGCGAGAACCGCCACTGCCGAGATCGTCACCGCCACCTGCGCGGGCCCGGTGAGCTGCACGTGTCGGTGCGCATCGTCCGAGACGGCGGGTCGCATGTACATGACGACGACGACCCGCAGATAGTAGAAGTACGAGATCACGGACGCCAGAACCAGGGAAACCGCCAGCACCACGTTGCCCGCTTCGAGGGACGCCCGCAGGATGTACAGCTTCCCGATGAAGCCGCCGGTCAGCGGAAATCCCGCCAGGGAGAGCAGGAAGATAGAGAACATGGCGCCGAGCAGGGGCTGCTGCCAGCCGAAACCGGCGTAGTCCTCGAGCGTGTTGAGCTCGCGCGGCCCGCGCGTGTTGGCGATCACAACGCCGAAAGCCCCGATCGTCATCAGGGTATAGACGAGCAGGTAGAAAAGGAACGCAGCGGCGCCGTACGCATTTGCCGCCAGCACGGCGACGAGCAGGTACCCGGCGTGGGCGATCGAGGAATACGCGAGCATGCGCTTCACGCTCCCCTGCGTCAGCGCGACCAGATTGGCGGCGAACATCGTGAGCAGCGCGAGCCAACCGACCACCATGCCCCACTCCTCGTAGATGCCCGCGAACGCGACGGCGAAGACACGGATGAACGCCGCGAAGGCCGCGGCCTTCACACCGGTAGCCATCAGCGCCGTGACCGGGGTGGGCGCCCCGTCGTACGCATCCGGTGTCCACACGTGGAACGGCATCGCGGCCACCTTGAACAGGAGGCCGACGAGCAGGAGCGCGGCGCCGATCATGAACATCGGACTCTGCTGAACCTCCGGGAGCAGCGGCACGATGGCCGCGAGGTTCGTGGAGCCCGTGCTGCCGAAGATCAGCGCGATCCCGTAAAGGAGGAACCCGCTTGAGAAGGCCCCCAGCAGGAAGTACTTGAGCGCTCCCTCCGACGAGCGCGCATCCTTCCTGTCGAAGCCGACGAGCACGTAGACCGCCACAGACATCAGCTCGAGGCCGAGGAAGAGCAGGATCAGGTCGCGCGCCGACCCCAGCAGCATCATCCCTACGGTGGCGTAGAGCATCAGGACGTAGAACTCGCCCCGATTGATGTCGCGCCGGTCGAGGTATCCGATGGAGATCAGCACCGATAAGGCGGCCGCGATCAGGAAGATGAAGTTGGCGAATACACGGAAGGAATCGACCGCCACGAGCCCCGTAACCGCGGCGTCGTCGATCGTCAGCAGCCATGCGTTCGCGGCCCCCGTGACCACCAGTCCCGCGAGTGCGAGCCACGCGATGATCGGCCGCGACGCCTCGATCCTGTTGCCCTTCTGGAAAACGTCCACCATGAGCACCAGCATCGCCCAGAGCGACAGCACGATCTCCGGGAGGAGCGCCTGCAGGTAGTCGGCCTGCGAACTGAAGTCGAGCATCGTTGGCCTTACCTACCCGTTGTTCCGGTGATGGAAGCGGCGACGGCATCCGGATCGGCCGGCCCCTCGACGAAACGCGCCGTCTCTACCTGTTCGATCAACCGCGTCACGGACGGCTCCATCCGGTCCAGGATCGGACGGGGGTAGATGCCGAGCCAGAAGATGATCGCCACCAGCGGCAGCAGCAGGCCGATCTCTCGCCGGTTCAGATCCGCGATCACGCGGTTCGCAGGTTTGGTGAGCGCGTTGAACACCGTCTTCTGAACCATCGGCAGCATGTAGAAGGCGGCGAAGATCACCCCCGAAGCGGCGATCAGCGCGATCCACGGCTGCACCCGGAAGGTACCGATCAGCACGAGGAACTCCGACACGAACCCGCCCGTTCCCGGCAGCCCGATCGACGCCAGCGCCGCGACGACGAGCATGAGCGCGAAGACCGGCACAGAGGCGGCGAGGCCGCCGAACTCCTCGATCTCGTAGCTGTGCGTCCGCTCGTAGAGCATCCCGAGCAGGAAGAAGAGCATCGGCGTGGAGACGCCGTGCGCGATCATGAGGAGCAGCGCCCCCTGCAGCCCCTGGAGGTTCAGCGCGAATATTCCCAGGACCGCGAAGCCGAGGTGGGCGACCGACGTGTATGCCACCAACCGCTTCGCGTTCGGCTGCACCGCCGCCACCATCGCCGTATAGATGATCCCGATGAGCCCGAGCACCATGAAGAGCATTACCGTGGTGTCGGCCGATGCGGCGCCGGGAAAGAGCGGCAGCGCGAAGCGGAGGAAACCGTACGTGCCCATCTTCAGGAGGACGCCCGCCAGGATCACCGATCCGGCGGTCGGCGCCTGAACGTGCGCGGCCGGGAGCCAGGTATGCAGCGGGAAGACTGGTACCTTGATGGCGAACGCGATCGCGAACGCCGCGAACAACCAGCCCTGCTCGCCCGCCGTCAGTGGCAGGTTCAGAAAGTCCGCGTACGCGAAGCTCGCGGTTCCCGTCAGCGTCTGGTGCCGGAAGAAGAGATAGAGGATCCCCACCAGCATCAGCAGCGATCCGGCCGCCGTATAGAGGAAGAACTTCACCGCGGCGTAGATGCGGTCCTTACCTCCCCAGATCCCGATCAGGAAGTACATCGGGATCAGCATCATCTCCCAGAACACATAGAAGACGAAGAGATCCAGGGAGACGAAGACGCCCATCACGCCCGTCGTGAGCGCCATCAGCATCGCGTAGAAGATCTTCTCCCTGTCCCTGATGTACGTCCACGAACCGAGGACCATCAGCGGCAGCAGCAGCGCGGTCAGCAGGACCATGAAGAGGGAGATGCCGTCGATCCCCAGCCGGTAGTAGATCCCCCAGCTGGCGATCCATGGCAGCGCTACCTCGTTCTGCATCGCCGGACCTACGGGATCGTAGGTCCAGAAGAGCGGGATCGCGACGAGCAGCTCCACCACGCCGGTCCAGAGCGCGATCCAGCGCGCCCTCTCGGCCGGCATCGCGAGCGCGACCACCGCCCCCACGAGCGGTGCGAAGATCAGAAACGTCAGAACCCAGTGGGATCCGTAGAAGTCCATGCCTCGATTACTGAAGGGAGACGAACGCCCCGAGCACTACGATGACGCCGATGATGATCACGAAGGCGTACGTGTTGACCTGCCCCGTCTGAACCCGTCCCGCGGCCATGCCGAGGAGCATCGCCCCGCGGCCGACCACCCCGTCGATGATCCCGTCGATCGTGCCGCGATCCACGATCGAATAGAAAGCTCGGGAAAGCCCCCAGACCGGCCGTACGACGACCTTCTGGTAGAGCTCGTCGACGTACCACTTGTTGTACAGCGCCCGCTCGAGATCGCCCTTGTAGGCGGGCGTCTCGGTCGGGGTGCCGAGCGTCTCCGGCTTGAGGATCAGCCAGGCGAGCGCGAGGCCCGCGATGCCGATCAGGATCGCCAGCAGGATCGGCCAGGCGGCATGGTGGACCTCCGCTATGGCGACCGTGTTCGCCGCCCAGACTCCCTCCGCCCCGGTGATCACCGGATGCAGCCACTCGTGCAGCCCCGCGTCGCCGCCGATCGCAAGCGGAGAGAAGAGGTTCACCACCGGGATGTGCGAATCGACGTTGAAGAAGCCGCCGACGACCGAGAGGAGCCCCAGGACGATCAGCGGAACGCTCATCGTCCAGCCGACCTCGTGCAGGTGCCGTCGCTCCTCGTCACCCGTCCGGTTCGGGCCGAAGAAGGTGTAGAGCATCAGGCGGCCCATGTAGAACGCCGTCATCAGCGCCGCGAGGCTGAGCAGGATCGCGATGAGCCCCATCCAGGTCGCACCGCTGACGCCGAGGAGCGACGCCTGCGACAGCGGTAGCTCGCCCGCCGATCCGATCCACGCGGCGCCGACGATCTCGTCCTTGGAAAAGAAGCCGGCGAAAGGCGGAACGCCGGCGATCGCCAGTGTCGCGACGGCCATCGTCGCGAAGGTGATCGGCATGAAGCGCCGCAGCCCGCCCATGTTGCGCATGTCCTGCGCGTCGGCTTGCGAGTGGGTCGCGTGCAAAGCCTGGTGCATCGCGTGGATGATGGCGCCGGACCCCAGGAACAGGCACGCCTTGAAGAAGGCGTGGGTCATCAGGTGGAAGACGCCGGCCACGTACGCGCCCATCCCTACCGCGGCGAACATGAATCCGAGCTGCGAAACGGTCGAGTACGCCAGCACCTTCTTGATGTCCCACTGCTTCAGGCCGATCGTCGCCGCGAAGAGCGCGGTGAGGGCGCCGATCAGCGCGACCACCAGCGAAGCGGCCGGCGCCATCGCGAAGAGCGTCGAGGAGCGAACGACCAGATAGACGCCGGCCGTGACCATGGTGGCGGCATGGATCAGCGCGGAAACGGGAGTCGGACCCGCCATCGCGTCCGGCAGCCAAACGTGGAGCGGGATCTGTGCGCTCTTGCCCGCCGCCCCCAGGAAGAGGAAGAGGCAGATCGCCGTGACGACCGGGCCGGCGTACTCGAGCTGCGGGGCTCGCTCGAAGACTTCCGTGTACGTCAGCGAGCTGAGGTGCACGAAGATCAGCATCATGCCGATCAGGAAGCCGAAGTCCCCGATCCGGTTGACGATGAACGCCTTCTTCCCCGCGTCGGCGTTCGCCTTCTCGGCGAACCAGAACCCGATCAGCAGGTACGAGCAGAGCCCGACCCCCTCCCATCCCACGAACATCAGTGGGAAGGACGCGCCGAGCACCAGCACGAGCATGAAGAAGACGAAGAGGTTCAGGTACGCCATGTACCGGGGGTAGCCCGGGTCGTGGCTCATGTAGCCGACGGAGAAGAGGTGGATCAACGCGCCGACGCCCGTGACGACGAGCGTCATCAGCATCGAGAGTTGGTCGAGCTGAAGTGCGGCGTCGATCTGGAGGTCGCCGACCGGGATCCAGCTCCAGTACCGCTGCACGATCGGCCCCTGCAGCTCCGCGCCCACCATGCCCAAGAAGTTCGCCAGCGCCAGCAGGAACGCGAGGATCATCACGCCGGGCGCCACGAACGAGGGCAGACGATGCGTCCAGGGCACCCCGCCCGCATCCTGATCCGCGTACGTCGCTGGATGCTCGTCGTGGTCGGCCGCGTGCGCTTCCTCTTCGCTCGGATCGTGGTGACCGGCGGCAGCGAACGGGCGCCCCCTATGCGATCGCGCGGCGAATACCGATGCCGCGCCGTTGATGACGAATCCCAGCAACGGGAGCAGCACGATCAGCCCGAGCAGAATCGGTTCGAACTCGCCCGCGATCTCCGCGGCTTCCACAGCCTCCTGAGCTCTCAGAATCACGACCACCTACCAGCGGAGAAGGCTGAAGTTACGGATGTCCACCGATTCGGCATGCCGGAAGACGGAAATGATGATCGCTAGTCCGACCGCGGCTTCCGCCGCCGCGACCGCGATCACGAAGAAGACGATCACCTGGCCGTCGATCCCCGCGTAAGGCGAGAGCGAGACGAACGCGAGGTTGGCCGCGTTCAGCATCAACTCCACACACATGAAGAGTACGATCGCGTTCCGCCGCACCACGACTCCGGCCGCGCCGATCACGAACAGTATGGCGCTCAGGAACAGCGCTGCATCAAGAGGTAGCACCACGCTCTCCTAGATATTCCGCTTGGCGAGGACGACCGCGCCCACTACGGCGACCAGGAGCAGCAGCCCCGTCACCTGGAGATGGACGGCGTAGTCGAGGTACATCGGAATGCCGATTGCCCCCACGGCCCCGTGCTCGGCCACCTGCGCCGCGGCGAGATCGACCCCGCCCGCCGAAGCCACCCCCGGTCCCGGCCCCCCGACCATCCGGACAAGCAGCGCCAGCATCACGAGCGACGATCCGGCGGCGACGACCTTCCAGACGGTGCTTCGGAAGTCGGGCTCGAAATCGTTCCCCAGGTTCAGAAGCATGATCACGAACAGGAAGAGCACCATGATCGCGCCGGCATAGACCAGGATCTGTATGATCCCGATGAAGAACGCCCCCAGCAGCGTATAGATCGCCGCGAGCGCGAAGAACGTCCCCACCAGCCAGAGCGCGCTCGCCATCGGATTGCGCCGCGAAACGGTCATCAGCGCCCCGAGGATCGCGATGCCGGCGAAGAAGTAGAAGAGGATCTGGGTCAGCATTTAGGCTCGATCGATAGTTCTTAGTTCTTAGTTTTTCGTTTTTAGTTGAAGGACGCCCGGGCAGTCGAGGTCTGTCAACTCAAAACTAAAAACTAAAAACACATAACTCACTAGGTCATTCGCTCGCCGGGTCGCTCGGATCCCAGAGCAGCGTCGAAGGGTGC
>JBBDRR010000020.1:0-12197 GCA_040905395.1 Gemmatimonadota bacterium | reverse complement strand
CGGGCGGCACTGGCTCGCCCGGGACCCCCCCGAAGCGGTTTAGCAGTTGATGACGCGGATGCAATCGCACAAATCGCCGCGGTGCCGGAGCACAGAAAGATCCTAATCTCCGCCCAGCCGCCGTGTCAAGATCCTCGACACGGCGGCTGGGCGAGGGCCGCCTAGATTCCCTGCCCGAACTCGGTGCGAAGGACGCCGACGCCGTCGATCTCGACCTCGTAGGTGTCGCCGACCTGCACCTGCCGCGTCTGCCCCATCGTGCCCGACCAGATCAGATCACCGGCCTCGAGCGGAAAGTAACGCGAGATGTAGCTGACCATGTGGTCGAAGTTGTAGATCATGTCGCGCGTGTTCTCGCCCTGTACGCGCTCGCCGTTCAACCGGCCCTCGATCTCGAGGGAGTTCGGGTCCAGGCCCGCGACGAGCACCGGACCGACCTGATTGAACGTCTTTGCTCCCTTGGCTCGCGCCCACTGGATGTCGGCTCCCTGCCAATCGCGGGCGCTGCCGTCGTTCCCCGCGCTGACGCCGAAGACGCAGCTCGGGGCCTCCTGGATCGACACATTGTCGCAATCCCGCCCGATCACCACGACGGCCTCGGCCTCGTAGTGGAAGTTCTCCGAGTCGGTCGGGATGAGCATCTGCTCTTCCGGTCCGATGATCGACCCGGGCGGAACGAGGAAGAGGCCCGGATACGGAGCCGGCTCGCCGCTGATGTGGCTGCGGAAGTTGAGCGCGGTCATGTAGACGTTGATCGGGTCGACGGGGGCCCTGAGCGCGACCGCGGAGCGCTGCACCGTCTCACCGGTGCGGCCGCCGCCGAGGTAGGGAGCGTCCGAGAGCTGATGAATCACTTCGTCCTCGAGGATTCCCCACGACGTAGTGCCGTTCTGCTCGTATCGAACGTACTCGGTGCCGGGCGCCTGGGCGTCGGCGGTCACCACGGATGCCTGCGAGCACGCGGCGGATGAGATCGCGAGGATCCCGAACGCGATTGCGACGAACGTACGACCCAAAGTACACCTCCTGAAGTGGTTTTTTGCTGCTCCGACGAGCACCCAAGCTAAGCGGTTGACCCGTCGATCCGCCAGAATCGTCGGCGGGTGGCGGCGGCAGCGCTACAGATGATGGTGGAGCTCAGGGAGGCGGGACGTTCATGCTGTCGATGACGTTCTCGACGGTCGTATCGGAGAGGGTGTCGCGGTTGGCCGTTCCGTCGTCCTCGAACATCTCGACGAGCGCCCAGATGAGCAGTGCGAGGACGAGCAGACCGATCACCCAGGGCCAGACGCTCGGCCCTTTGCGTTCCACGTTGATGTCAGCCACTTGAGCACCTCTATACAGGGGGTTCGGATCAGATCGACCGCGAGGGCGGTGATGCGCGATTGCATTGCAAACTCGGTACCTTCATCTTTCGCGATCACCCGCCCGAAGAGAGCTGCGTCCCGGCCAGCTTCTTCACGGCGGCAGCGCCGAAATCGCCGTTCGGAGAGGCCGCGAACGTGAGTGTGGAATCGGACCGGCTGCTCGACCTGCTCGACCTCGAGCCGCTGGAGGTAAACATCTATCGCGGGAGGAACCGCGACATCGGCTCGGGGCGCGTCTTCGGCGGGCAGGTCCTGGCGCAGGCGCTCGTCGCGGCGAGGCGGACGGTCGACGAGGCGCGAGAAGCGCACTCGCTGCACGGCTACTTCATCCTGGCGGGCGACGTGGGCGCGCCGATCGTCTACTTCGTCGACCGGCTCCGGGACGGGCGGAGCTTCACGACCCGACGCGTTACGGGCATCCAGCACGGGCGCGCGATATTCAACATGGCGGCGTCGTTCCACGTCGCGGAGGACGGCTTCGTCCACCAGTCTGAGATGCCCGACGTGCCGGGTCCCGAGACGCTGCCGAGCGAGCTGGACCTCATCCGCGAGATGGCCGACCGCATCCCCGAGAAGTTGCGGCCGTTCTACACCGCCGATCAGCCGATCGACTTCCGGCCCGTCGAACCGGTCAACCCCTTCAAGCCGCAGAAGCGGCCCCCCGTCAAGCACGTGTGGATGCGTGCGACCGGACAGATGCAGGCCGACCATCTGATGCATCAGGCGGTGCTCGCATATGCGTCCGATTACGGGTTGCTCGGCAGCGCGCTGCTCCCACACCGGCTGACCCTGCAGATGCCCCAGCTGCAGGCCGCGTCGCTCGACCATTCTCTCTGGTTCCACCGCCCCTTCCGAGCCGACGAGTGGCTGCTCTACGAGATGGAGAGTCCCACGGCCGGCGGCTCACGCGGCTTCACGCGCGGCACGATCTACTCACGTTCGGGCGAGCTCGTCGCGTCCGTCGCCCAGGAAGGTCTGCTCCGACTGCACGAGGTTTGAAGGATCCCGCTTGACCACGGCGCCAATTCAGGCGCTTGTGCCCGCCCATGCGCGTCGCCATTGCTGAAGTAGTCAGCAGGTACGCTCTTCCCTTCGCCATCCGAATAGAGCCGATGGTCCGGAAGCGCTCCGGGAGCGTCGAGGTCGTGCATACGCCGGATGAGGTCCTCGGTCCGGAATGGGCGCGGTGTCCCGATCGGACGCCGCGCCGCGTCGAATCGCAGTACGCCGTTTCCGAGCTCGCCCGCCGCGCCGGGGTCTCGCTCGTGATCTGCGAGGCGGCCGTGGGGCATCGGCTTCCGGCGCATGCGGAGCGGCGGCGGATCAGTGGTGCGATCGCATCGTGGAGAGAGGGAAGTCGAATCGTGGTGTTCACGGACGCGGCGCGCTCAGCCTTCGTATGGACCCGCGCCCTGCCGACTCGCTTCGACGGAGTCCGGTGGGTCGAGTATCGCACTCCGCCGCGGATCGCCGCCGTCCGCCGGGAGCTCTCGCGCCTCACGATCCGGCCTGATGCGCCTTCTATCGCGGAGGAGACTGCCGAGGATCGCAACGAGGTGGTCCGGGTGCTGTGCAGTAAGCTGCTCCCCGGCCGCCCCGGGACGGCCGCGGGCGTCCAGGCTCTGGTGGATCACGTGGTGGGTTCGGAGGACGTCGGGAAGATCCGGCGACTGTGGCGGACGATCGGCGAGATATCCCTGCTCGACCTCGATTGCGGGTCCGGGGAATGGCTCGGAGCCGCGGCGGAGGTACTGGAGCCGATCTACCTCGCCTGTCTCGACCGGATGCGCTCCTTCGTGGACGACGCGGCGGCGGCCGGCGACGGGCGCCGGCCGGAATTTCTCAGCGACCTGCGATCGATCGTCGAGGCCGCGGAGGACGATCGGCAGAACGACGGGCCCGAGGAGTATGTCCGGCGCCTCCTCGTCCAGCGGAACCTGTACGGGGTCGCGAAGGGCCGCGGTGATCTGCGGGCGACCGGCGAACGACTGGCGCGGTACGCTCGCCGGCGGCGCGGCCGCGGCGTCGGCGAAAAAGTCGTGGATGCGAACATCGTCCTGCTGCGCGGCGCCACCGGCGCGGCCGTCCGAGCGCGAGTTCGCGCTGGACGGGTTGGCGGGCGGGCGGTGAGGGTGTGGGAGCGGTCCGATCTCGGGGAGGCGGCGGAGATACTCTCGCAGACGGCGATGATGCTCCGAGCGAAAAGGGAAGCAAGGGAAGGATCTCGGGAAGTGCGGAGCGGCATGGAGAGCCTCAGGCGCAGACGCGACGCCCTGCTGACGCGGATGGAGGTGGCGATCCGCCGGGGCGACATCGATCCGCATCCGTCGCTCGTCCTGAACGCGGCACTCCTCCGGCCGGCTCCGGCGAGCTTCGACCTCGTGAGGCGAGAGGAATGACGAGGTGGCGTGACGGCCGGGTGGCGGTGAGCGGCCAAAACGGTCGACGCGGCGCGATGGCAGCCTCTGCGAACGCCGAACCGCACGTGATCGGCGATCCGGCGCTGTTGAGGGTCCCGTCGCTGGCGCTGATCGCGTCGGGAAGGATTTCGCCCGACCTGATCCTGCCGACCTTCGACGTCACGCGGCGACTCCGCGACGCCGGTGCGGCCGTAGTGAGCGGCTTTCACTCGGAGGTCGAGCGTTATTGCCTGCGCCTCCTGCTCCGAGGGACCCAGCCGGTTGTGATCTGCCCCGCCCGGTCGCTGGAGGGAATGCGAGTCCCCCTAGGCTGGCAGGCGCCGCTCGCCGAGGGGCGCCTGGCGATCGCTTCGGCACTGACATCCCGCTGGCGTCGAGCCTCGACGGAATCGGCGCGGCTTCGCAATCGGGCGATGCTGGAGATCGCCGCCGGCCTCCTCGTCGTTCATGCGATGCCAGGCAGCCGGACCTTCGATCTGGCGATGCAGGCGCTCGACTCCGGCAGGCGCGTGTGGTGCCTGGAACATCCGGGAAACCGCGACCTGGTCCTCCTCGGAGCCGAACCGATCGACTCGAACGACGCCCCTGAACTGCCGTGGTCCTCACCGCTCTCTCCTCCCGAGGCCACGGTCGGCAGCCGTGGTAGAAGTACCTGGGGGGTGCTAGACCCGGAGTGCTCGCATCCCGTTCATGACGACGAGGAGACTCGTGCCCATGTCGGCGGCCACGGCCATCCAGAGCGTCGCATAGCCGGCGAGCGCCAGGACGATGAAAGCGGCCTTCGTGATCAGCGATAGGGCGATGTTCGCCCGGATGATGCCCTCCGCTTTCCGCGCCAGGCGGATCGTCGTGGACAACTTGCCGAGGTCGTCGGCCATCAGCGCGATGTCGGCCGTCTCGAGGGCGATGTCGCTTCCCGCAGAGCCCATGGCGATGCCGACGTCCGAGGCCGCGAGTGCCGGAGCGTCGTTGATCCCATCGCCTACGAAGGCGATGCGGCCGTAGCGGCCGCGCAGCTCGCGGACGGCGTGCACCTTGTCGACCGGCAGCATCTCGGCGCGGAACTCGTCGATCTCCGGGAGCGACTCCGCTACCGCGCGGGCCGTCCCGGCGTTGTCACCGGTAAGCATGACGATGCGGTCGACGCCGGCCTCATGGAGGGCGCGGAGAGCCTCGGGCGCTCCCCGGCGAACGCGGTCGGAGATCGCGAGGATCCCCGCGACTTCGACGGGGCCGTCGCCCGTCGCGGACGACCCGACGACGACCGCGGTCCTGCCGGCTTCCTGGAGCGGCCGCACGTACTTCGCGAGTAGCTCGGAGCTGACACCCAGCTCTCGGAACAGGCGCTCGGAGCCGACGTACACCGTAGCGTTCTCCAACCGTCCGCGCATTCCTTTACCGGGGAGCGTCGTCGCATCGCCGGCCGCTTCGGCACGGACTCCGTGCCTCCGGGCGTAGTCGACGACGGCGCGGCCGATCGGATGCTCGCTACGCGATTCGGCCGCGAGCGCGAGGGCGAGGACTTCGGCGGGCTCTCGCCCGGCGAACGACACGACCTCGACGACGGCCGGTTCGCCGCGGGTCAGGGTTCCGGTCTTGTCGATCGCCACGACCGTGGTGCGGCCGGCGTTCTCCAGATGGAGCCCCCCCTTGATCAGAATGCCCCGCCGTGCGGCGCCCGCGAGAGCCGACACGATCGTGACGGGCGTCGAGATCACCAGCGCGCACGGACAGGCGACGACGAGCAATACGAGAGCCCGATAGATCCAGACGCTCCACTCACCGATCCCGACGAGGGGTGGAACGAGAGCGGTGGCGGCAGCGGCGGCGACCACCGCCGGGGTGTACACCCGCGCGAACCGGTCTACGAAGGTCTGGCTCGGCGCCCGGCTGGCCTGTGCCTCCTCCACCGAGTGGATGATGCGTGCGAGCGTCGTATCATCGGGGGCGCGCGTGGAGCGCACCTCCAGCACGCCCTCTCCGTTCAACGTCCCCGCGAACACCGAAGTCCCCGGCTCCTTCGCGACCGGTAGGGATTCGCCCGTGATCGCCGCCTGGTTCACGCTCGATCGCCCGGCCAGGACCTCGCCGTCGACCGGCACCTTCTCGCCGGCCCTGACCACGACGGTCTCGCCGACCACCACTTCGTCCGCCGGGATTCTGACCTCCTCTTCAGCGCGCAGCACGAGCGCGGTCGCCGGCGTCAGGTCCATCAGCCCCCGAATCGCGTTGCGCGCCCGATCCATCGAGCGCGCTTCCAGAAGCTGCGCGAGGGCGAAGAGGAACATCGCCGACGCGCCCTCGAGGTACTCGCCCACCAGGATCGCCCCGATCGCCGCGACCGACATGAGGAAGTTCATGTCCAGCGCGAGATTCCGGGCAGCACGCACTCCGCGCGGAAGGATGTGCCGGCCTCCCGCGGCGATAGCGGAGATCGCGAGGATCGCGACCCACGCCTCCCCCCACTCGAGCACCCACTCGGCGAGGAGCGCCCCCAACCAGAACAGGCCCGAGAGCGCGACCAGCAGCTTTCGGGAGAAACCCTCGTCGTCGTGCCTCGCCTCGACCTCGCCTACGCGGCGGGCCTTCATTCCCAGCTGTCGAACGACCTCACGGACGTGCTCCGGAGGCACCCGGCCCTCGACTGTCATGCGCCTGCCGAGATAGTCGAAGTCGAGTCGGTCCACGTCCGGCCGGTCTCCAAGCCGATCCTCGATCTGGCGCGCCTCGGTGGCACAGCAGAGGCCGTCCACCACGAACGTGGTAACGTGCGCCGGGGCAGCCTCGCGCACGCGATATCCCGCCCCACGCACGGCCTCCTTCAGCGCCGCCTCACCGACCCTATCGGGGCTGTAGCTGACCGTCACCCTCTCGGAGACGACGTCCGCCTCCACTCCCTCCACGCCGTCCAGCATCCCCAGCGCGCTCCTGATCGTCGCCGCACAACTCGCGCAATCGAGCCCGTCGACCGCCAGGGTGCAGCGCTCCAGGACGTCAGGACGCTCGGGACTGAACGAAGAGGTGCCGGTATTCATACCGATAATGTAACCGGGAACGGCTCGGCGGGCAGGAAGCCCTGGCGAGCGAAGAGGCCGATGGCTGAGGGACCGGGGCTGACGGGCAGCGGGTGCCTGTCACGCGGGAGAGCCGCCTGCCGGACCAACGGCCATCAGTATTGACGCGGTCGCGGGCGCGGCATACTCTACCGGAACCGTTTACGCTGACAACTTCTCTCGTCCGCGCTCCGGTGGACGCCGCGCGACGAATGCTCCGTCGAGCGGGCATCCAATCCGCATTCCCCACTCGTGGGGCATCGCAGAGGCTCCGATCACAGCACGAGGCCCGTCCACCCCATCAGGAGGCTCCGAGATGGAATCAGCCGCGGAGGAAGTGCGTGAGGAGCCGGCCGAAGTATCGCGGAGGGATCAGGAATCAGCCGAGGAGGCTCCGCCTCGAAAGCAGATATACCTGCGGACGGTGTACCCCCTGAACCCCGGGATCCCCCACTTCGTGGACGTTCCCGGCAGCTGGTGAGACGAGGGAGAGGGCGTGAGCGATGTCACGCCCTCTCCCTCGTTCAGGTCCCTGCTCAGCCGGTGGTGCACTGCGCACGTAGCGGGACCGCGGCACGGCAGGCGATCACCTCGGACATCCCGCTCACGTTGCCCCCGCACACGCTCTCCTGAGCGGCACGTAGCGCGGACTCCTCCGAGTCGCCCGCCCCTCGCCGGCAGACCATCTCCCCATCGAACTCGAGGCAGACCTCACATTCGACCTGTGCGGGTGCGATCGTGCCGTAGATCACTACTCCGACAAACAGGACGATTCCCAGAATGACCACCCACTTCATCGCAGCCTCCCGTCTACGTCGCTGATCCGAAAAACGCGCCCCAATTCGATGGCGGGCGGAGGTGGCGATATAGGCAGGCCCGCCGCGTCACCGCAAGTGCTGTCCCGAGAGTTCCAGCTCGGTCGCTCCCTCGATCGCCGAGTCGACCGGCAGAATCACGTAGGTGCCGACGCATTCGCCCAGCTTCTCGCCATTGCGCCGCATCTCCACCACCAGATCGATCCGCCCGCGTCCGCGTCTGTCCAGCGTCCGTGAGAACCTGTCCCACGCGTCTTCCTCCGGCTCGATCGCGACCGCCACGAAGTCGCCGTCGATCGGATGCGTATACTCGATGGTGCTGCGCTGAATGACGATACGGCTGCCGCGTCCGCCGTGGCCGAGGCGCACGTGGAGCAGCGACCAACCGGCCAGAATGGCGATCGCCGCCGCGCTCCCCCCGAAGATCGTACTCCGATGGTTGATGTTCGGCTCCAGCGGCGCCGCGAGCCGTACCTCCTCCAGCGCCGCCGATTCCACGGTCACCCCCATCGCAGACGAGATGGGGATGTGCTCGTGCAGATACGCCTCCAACCGGGCGGCAAGCGGCCGATCATCCTTTCCGCTCATTGGCCCGGGCCCGCGCTCGAGGAACCCGTGGGCGGCACCTGCGGATGCTGCCCGTGCCACTCGACGTCTTCCCTCCCCGCGAAACGGCGCTCCATCGTTCGAAGTGCTTCCGGATTGTCGTCGACGAGCACGAAACGCCGGCCCAGCTCGAGGCACGCCGCCCCGGTAGTACCACTGCCCGCGAAAAAGTCGAGAACCGTATCACCCGGACGTGATGAAGCCGCCACGATTCGCCGCAGGACGCCGAGTGGCTTCTGCGTCGGGTAGCCGGTCTTCTCGTTACCGTTGGTAGGGACAATTGTATGCCACCAGGTGTCGGTGGGCAACTTGCCTCGCGCCGCCTTCTCCGGCGTCACCAGGCCCGGTGCCATATAGGGAATCCGCTCGACCTCGTCGGTCTGGAACGAGTATCTGTTCGGGTCTTTCACGTAGAGCAGGATGTTGTCGTGTTTCGGGGGCCACCGGTTCTTCGGGCGTCCCCCGTAGTCGTAGGCCCAGATGATCTCATTCAGGAAGCATCCCCGTCCGAAGATCTGGTCGAGCAGGATCTTGCAGTAGTGGACCTCTCGGTAGTCGATGTGGAAGTAGAGCGATCCGTCGGCCGCCAGGACTCTATGGGCTTCCTCGAGGCGTGGCTCGAGGAAGCCGAGGAAGTCCTCGAACCGGTCCGCGTACCGGAGCGATTCGCCCTGCGCGGTCGTGTAGGAGCGTCCCTGGAATCCGATCCTGTCGTGGTCGCCTGCGCGCGCCGGAGTGACCCTGATCTCCGCTCGGCTCCGTTGCCTGCCCGTGTTGAAGGGCGGGTCGATGTAGACGAGGTTCGCGACGCCCGCCGGAAGGGACCGTAGCACGTCGAGATTGTCGCCGAAGTAGACGCGGTTCACGAGGTCGGTCTCCGGTGGTCGGTGGCACGCTGTAGCGGGCGGATCAGATATGGTCGACCGCGCCCTTCTCCCCGGCCTGTCGCGCGCAGTGGGCGCAGCAATAGAAGGTACCTTCGCCCTCGATGCCATGCCCGGCGATCTTGACGCCGCAGTGGTCGCAGATCGGCGCGAGCTTGTGGATCGCGCACTCGAAGCTGTCGAAGACGTGTCGGTTCCCAGCGGCGACGACCTCGAAGGAAAGGTGGTAGTCGTTTCCGCAAACCTCGCAGCGAGCCATGCTTACCTCCACAGATCGGGATGGATGTCCGGGTCCGGTAGAGGATGCATCGAGCGCGCCACCCCATCGGGCAGGCGAGCGGAGTCGGCTTAGGAAGGGAAGAAGCGGGGGGAAGGCCGGTCCGGGAGGAGAAGGAGCGAAGGGACGAAACCGAAAGAGCCGCCGCCCCGCGGGGCGGCGGCCCGTGGCCGGCTCAGCGATCGCCGATGGCGAAGGCGAGAAGGGCGTCGGGATCGGCCCTGCCGGTGACGAGGAGCCTGAACTCCTGCTCCGTCAGGTCTGCGCCGAGCGCGTCGAGGAGGATCTGTTCCTCATCGATCTCCACTGCGACCTCCGTCGGGCCGGTACCGCTGGTGAGCTGCGTGAACAGGCTCGGTCCGGCCCATAAGGCGAAGGCTATGCTGGCTGCGACCGCGATCGGCACGAGCGGCCTTGGAACGATGTTCCAGATCCGAACACGCCTGCGCGCCAGGATCAACTCCGCCTGCTCGCTGACCGACCGGCGCAAACCATCCCAATCGACATCTTTCGGAACATCCTTCCGGAGCTCCGCCATCGCCGCGGCCAGCACCGGGTCGGCGACCCCTTCCCCGCGAACGTCGTGATTCATGTCTTCCTCCGTGCATATGGCTCGAGCGCTTCGCGAAGCACGCGTCGGGCCTGGTGGAGATGCCAGCGTACGGTTCCATCGGAGATGCCGAGCACCTCCGCGATCTCCGGACTCGAAAAGCCCTCCAGGTCGAACATTGTGACGATGGTACGCTGCCGATCCGGCAGCTCCTGCATCGCGCGTTTCAGATGATATCGAAGCTCAGAGCGCTCGGCCTCGAGCAGCGGCGACGCAATGGTGGATGCCGCCTCGGCCGGCAGATCGACGGTCGTCCGTCGGGACCTGGACTTACGCGCGTTCAGACAGCGGTTCACCAGAATACGATAGAACCAGGGCGAGAACTCGCGGCTCGTGTCGAAGCTGTCGATCTTCTGCAACGCCGCGAGAAATGCCTCCTGCACCAGATCTTCGGCATCTTCGCGCTGGCCCAGGAGTCTGAGCGCAACGCCGAAGGCGCGCTGCATGTGGCGGCCGACGAGGGCGTCGAACGCCAGGGCATCGCCCTGCTGTATCCGGATGGCGAGCTGCACGTCGGTGACTCCGCCGGGAGAGGGCGCAGCCGCGCCGCCTTCCGCCGTGTCCGGACCTGCCGCGGTCACTCTGCCGTCAGTTCCTGCGATCCTGAGATCGCGAATTGCCACCGCTTCGTTCACGAGCTGCCCGTTCTTTGAGGAGACGGTCGATCGTTTTCTTCTGTGCATCCGTCAGGAGGGCTCCGACCTCGCCCATCGCCGTCCGGTTGTTCTGCTGGATCTGGCTCATCAGCGGCCGCGCCTCGGCCACGTACGACTCGTACAACGCCCTGTCTTGGGCCGAAATATCGTCACGGGGTCCGAGCGCGCGGATCCGCCGCCGAATCGACATCATCCGCGAGACGAGCGGCCGATTCAGTTGGTCCAGCCGATCATCTATGTTGCGCAGCTGCTGAACCTGCGTCGACGTGAGCGACAGCTCGTCCTGCAGTCGGAGCAGCGTGGTGATCGGCCCCGGTTCCGAATCGCCCCCGGACCGACGGGACTGTTGCCCCTCGATCTGCGCGCACGCTCCGATCAGCAGAGTCGCCACGAGCGGAAGTATACGGATCATCTAACTGTGTGTCCTGCGTTCTCTTATGATTCGGTTCACGATCAGCCGTGATTGCGGTAATGGTACACCGCTTCCGAAGGGAACGTTGGGAGGGCGCCTAACACGATCGTCTCGAGAGGGAAAAGCGTGCAAGGGAAGTGCCCTGTGGAGGCGGTGGCACAGGCCGGGAGGGGCCGTGTACTAAGCCGGTTCCTAGAGCCCGGGCCGCCGGGCGCCGCCTGTAGAGGAATCACGATGGCCGACATCAAGCCGCCCCCCGCCCGCTCCGACATGGGCCGATGGGTTCAGCTCAGCGTGGGGCTCTTCGCCTACGGTGCGGCCGTTCCTTTGATGATCCAGAGCGGTCTGGGCCTCGGACCCTGGGACGCATTCCATGTCGGCCTGAACCAGCTGACCGGGATCAGCGTCGGGATGGCGAGCATCCTCGTCGGCGTCGTCATCGTGGCCGGAAGCTACATTCTGGGGATCCGGCCCGGAGCGGGGACGCTCGCCAACATGGTGCTGATCGGCGTCTTCATCGACCTGACTCTCCCGCTGATTCCGCCGGCGGGCGGCTGGGCCATCGGCCTCGTGTACTACGCCTGTGGAATCGTGATGGTGGGGCTCGCCACGGGAATGTACATCGCCGCGGGCCTCGGAATCGGACCCCGCGACGGCCTCATGGTGGGCATCAGCGCGACTCGGGGCTGGCCGGTTCGAAGGGTGCGAACCGGCATCGAGATCGCCGCGCTCGCGGGCGGCTGGGCGATGGGGGCCGCGATCGGACCCGGGACCGTTCTCTTCGCGGCGACCGTGGGGGCCTCGACTCAGCTCGGCCTTCAGCTTTTCGGTGTGCTGCCGCCGACGCGGACCCCGCCGACGATGCTGGTGACGGCACCCACACGGCCCCGCTGGCGCTGGCGACGCGTGGCGTGATTCAACCGAGGTCCAAGCCGAACGGGTAGTTCCCGGCACCGCCCTGCTTCGGACGCTCGGGCTTCGCCCGCGAATAGCTGCCGGTATCGGCACGCGAGATCCGCCGGTGAGCCGCCAGGCCCTCCAGCAGGAGCTCCGCGGCCGCCACCTCGGCGGCCCGGTCGCCCTCCTCGCAGAGATCC
>JBBDRR010000019.1:5772-12258 GCA_040905395.1 Gemmatimonadota bacterium | reverse complement strand
GGCGGCTTCGGGACGATGGACGAGCTCTTCGAGGCGCTCACGCTGATCCAGACGGGCAAGATCCGCAACTTTCCCGTGGTTCTGTTCGGCACCGAGTACTGGGGCGGTCTGCTCGACTGGATCAGCGGCGTGATGCTGGAGGAGGGGAAGATCTCACCGCCGGACGTCGACCTTCTCTACGTCACCGACTCTCCGGAGGAAGCCGTGGAGTTCATTCTGAACGCGCCCCGCAAGCGACATTCGACGTCGCCGGCGCACCCGTCGAAGCACGACGCGGAGTAAGGCGCGCCACAACCTACGACAGCGCACCGAACCGAACGCATGAGTAACGGCAACGTCTCGGATTTCATCCGCCATAACTTCAGGCACTTCAACGCGGCGACGGTCGTCGAGGCGGCCGAGGGGTGGAACCGCCACCTGGACGAGGGCGGCCGTATGCTCCTGACGCTCGCCGGCGCGATGAGCACGGCCGAGCTGGGGATATCGCTCGCCGAAATGATCCGCCGCGACAAGATCCACGCGATCTCCTGCACCGGGGCGAACCTGGAGGAGGATATCTTCAACCTCGTCGCGCACGAGTGCTACGAACGGATCCCGAACTGGCGATCCCTCACCGTCGAGGACGAATCCGCGCTGCTCGCGCGGCACATGAACCGCGTGACCGACACCTGCATCCCCGAGCACGAGGCGATGCGGCGTATCGAGGCGGTCGTCCTCCAGGAGTGGGAGCGGGCGGACCAGGCAGGGGAGAGCTACTTCCCGCACGAGTTCATGTACAAGATCCTGCTCTCCGGCGCCCTCGAGGGATCGTACCAGATCGATCCGAAAGACTCCTGGATGGTCGCGGCGGCGGAGAAGAGCCTGCCCATCTTCGTCCCCGGGTGGGAGGATTCGACGCTCGGGAACATGTATTCCGGCCACGTGATCTCCGGAGACGTCGAGAACGTCCACACCGTGCGCACGGGCATCGAGTACATGATGTCCCTGGCGGAGTACTACACCCGGACGAGCAGCGAACACTCGATCGGCTTCTTCCAGATCGGCGGCGGAATCGCCGGTGACTTTCCGATCTGCGTCGTGCCGATGCTCCACCAGGACCTCCGCCGCGAAGAAGTGCCGCTCTGGGGGTATTTCTGCCAGATCTCGGACTCCACCACGAGCTACGGCTCGTACTCGGGCGCGGTGCCGAACGAGAAGATCACCTGGGGCAAGCTCGGTGCGGAAACGCCGATGTACATGATCGAATCCGACGCCTCGATCGTCGCGCCGCTGGTGTTCGCGTATGTGCTGGGATGGTGATTCCCATGTCCATCTCCGAGCTCGACCTCCTGATCGCAACGCGGCGCGATCTCCACCGTCACCCCGAGGTGGGATTCGAGGAGCGCCGCACGGCCCGGATAGTCGCGGAACGATTGTCGGCGGCGGGATACGAGGTGGAAACAGGGGTGGCGGTCACGGGCGTGGTCGGCACCCTCGGCGGCGGCCGCGGCACCGGTGCTACCCTCCTTCTTCGCGCCGACATGGATGCGCTGCCGGTGGCGGAAGACACCAACCATACGTTCCCCTCGCTGAACCCTGGGCGTATGCACGCATGCGGGCACGATGCACACGTAGCGATCGGGCTGGCGGTCGCGGAGCGGCTGGCGGGGCGGCGCGGAGAGCTGCACGGCGAAGTACGTTACGTGTTTCAGCCTGCCGAGGAGGGGATGGGTGGCGCGCGGCGCATGATCGAAGCCGGGGTGCTCGACGGCGTCGACGCGGCGCTCGGCCTGCACGTCTGGAGCCCCCTCCCGAGCGGGGTCGTCGGCGTGGTCGACGGGCCGCAGATGGCCGGCTCCCAGGAGTTCAGCATCACGGTCACCGGGCGGGGCGGCCACGCCGCGCTTCCGCACGAGACGGTGGACTCGGTCTATGTCGCCAGCCAGATCGTCGTGGCGCTGCAGAGCGTGGTTTCCAGGAACGTCCCACCGCTCGAGGGGGCCGTGGTCACCATCGGTGCCTTCCACGCCGGCATGGCATCGAACGTGATCGCCGAGAGCGCCCTGCTGCACGGAACGATAAGGGCGTTCGCGGCCGATGTGACCGACCTGGTCCGTGCCAGGGTCACGGAAGTAGCGAACGGAGTCGCCCAGAGCCTCGGCGCCCGCGCGACCGTCGACTTCAAGGAGCTGCTCTTCCCGCCGACGAGCAACGCGCCGGAGCTGGCGCAGCTCGTCCGCGACGTTGCCGCCGGGGTCGTCGGCGCGCAGCGCGTGCGGTCCGACGCCGACATCCGGACGATGGCCGCGGAGGACTTCTCCGAGTTCAGCACCCGCGTCCCCGGCTGCTACTTCTTCCTCGGCGTCCGGAACGAGCAGATCGGCGCCGTCCATCCCCACCACTCGCCGCACTTCGACATCTGCGAAGAAGCGCTGCCCATCGGGGTCGAGGTCCTCGAGCGGTCCGCCGTGGCGTATCTGAACCGGCAGCCGTAGCTGCGTGCCGCAGCGAGTCGGTCCTTACACGAACGCCGAGCCGAATGCGAGAGTCCTGGAACTACGGAGCGGGGTACTCGCTCGTCACAGGGGCGTCCGCGGGGATCGGCGCCGTTTTCGCCGAACGCCTCGCCGCCAAGGGAAGCCACCTCGTCCTCACGGCCCGACGGCTGGATCGCCTCGAGGAGCTCGCGGAGCGGCTCCGCACGGATCATGGCGTCCAGGTGAGCGTCGTCGCGGCCGATCTCGCGGAGCCCGACGCAGCCGAGCGCCTGTGGAACGAGGCAAGCGCGGACCGCACGGTGAATCTCCTCGTCAACAACGCGGGCTTCGGAGCCCAGGGCCGCTTCGAGGAAGTTGACCTGCAGCGCCACCGCGACATCGTGCAGGTGAACTGCACCGCACCAATGGACCTCGCGTATCTCGCACTGAGGGAGATGCGTCCGCGTGGCCTGGGCGGGATCATCAACGTCTCCTCGATCGCCGCCTTCCAGCCGGTGCCGCAGCTCGCTACCTACGCGGCCAGCAAGGCGTTCGTCCTCCTCCTCTCCGAAGCACTATGGGCGGAAAACCACGATGCGGGAATCCGCGTGCTCGCTCTCTGCCCCGGCCGCACCCCGACCGAGTTCCAGGAGGTCGCGGGAACGGGCAGCGCCGAGGGAGCATTCGGCTTCCGCACCCCGGCGAAGGTCGTCGACGCGGCGCTCGACGCCTTCGAGGACGGCAGGAGCTACGTCGTCCCGGGTCTCGAGAACCTCGCCGCCACCTGGGCGGTGCGCGCGCTCCCACGCTCCTCGGTGGTGCGAGCGATGAAGGCGGTGGCCAGGAGGATGTGGGGAACGCCCTCCTCCCTTGACATCCCTCGGGGCTCCGATTAGCCTTCCCTATCACCCTTTGCACACGCGCACGAGGCAGAAGATGTTCTCGCTGTCGATTTCGCTCGTACTCGGTCTTGTACTCGTAGGGCTTATTATTATTGGCCCCACGAGAGAAGGCGCGTGCGCGCTGCGAGTGCAGAGTACTTAGGGCACAGCAAAGCAGATAGACACGGGCCTTCTCCCAGAGAGAGAGGGCCCGATTTTTATTCTCCCCCCGCAAGGAGAAGGAGATGGCGCGGATCGAAATATTCGATACGACCCTCCGCGACGGCGAACAGTCGCCCGGCGCCACGATGACGCCTTCGGAGAAGCTCCGGATGGCGCATCAGCTGGAGGCGCTCGGTGTGGACGTGATCGAGGCCGGGTTCCCGATCAGCTCGACGGACGACTTCAACGCGGTCAGAACGATCGCGCGTGAAGTTCGCCGGCCTGTGATCGCAGGGCTGGCCCGTGCTACGCGGATGGACATCGACCGCGCCGCCGAAGCCCTCGAGCAAGCGGATCGGGCTCGGCTTCACACATTTCTCGCGACCTCGGCGATCCATCTCCACCACAAGCTGAAGATCTCGGAAGAGGAGTGCCTCGAGCAGGCTGCCGAAGCGGTCCGCTACGCGAAGACTCTCGTCGACGAGGTCGAGTTCAGCCCCGAGGACGCGCTCCGCACCGACATCCCCTTCCTCTGCAAGGTGGTGGAGGCGGTGATCGAGGCAGGGGCGAACGTCGTCAACATCCCCGACACGGTCGGCTACGCCCATCCGGCGCAGATCCGGGAGACGATCGGGGCGCTCTTCGCCAACGTCCGCGGGATCGACGAAATCATCGTCAGCGTCCACTGCCACAACGACCTCGGTCTCGCGGTGGCCAACTCGCTCGCGGCCATCGAGGCCGGGGCGAGGCAGGTCGAGTGCACGGTGAACGGGATCGGCGAGCGCGCGGGGAACACCGCGCTCGAAGAGGTCGTCATGACGCTCGTCGTCCGCAACGACGCGTACCCGCACTCGACGGGCATCAACACCCGCGAGCTGCACCGCTCGAGTCAGCTCCTCACCTATCTCACAGGCATCCATCCGCAGCCGAACAAGGCGATCGTCGGGAAGAACGCATTCGCGCACGAGGCCGGGATCCACCAGGACGGGGTGCTGAAGGAGCGGACGACGTACGAGATCATGACGCCGGAGCTGGTCGGCGTTCCGGAGTCGCAGCTCGTGCTCGGCAAGCATTCGGGGCGTAACGCCCTGAACCGCCGCTACCGGGCCCTCGGGTACGAGCTGGCGACGGACGACCTGAACGAGGCGTACAAGCTCTTCAAGCTGCTGGCCGATCAGAAGAAATCGATACAGGACGAGGACCTCATCTCCATCCTGCATCACGGGACGATGGAGGACGTTCCTCAGCGCTTCAAGCTCCACGCGCTCGACGTGGTCTGCGGAAAGCGACGTGCCGAGGCGCAGCTGAAGCTTCTCGACAACGGCACCGAATCGGAGCTCTCGGTCGGGTTCGGAGACGGACCGCTCGCCGCCGCCTTCGCCGCGGTCGACGCGTTGATCCCGTTCAAGGTGGAGCTCGACGACCTCGCCATCCTGGCCAACACGCCGGGCCGCGACGCGGTCGGCGAGGTGAACCTGCGGCTCAAGGTCGAGGGGAAGACGTTCACCGGTCGCGGCGCCTCACCCGACATCGTCGACGGCGCCGTCCGTGCCTATCTACACGCGCTCAACAAGGCAGCGCACGCGACCACGCTCGAGACGCGGTCGATCGAGCAGTCCAACTACCTCTGGGGCGTGTGAGCACCCGCAGCGCCGGCCGCGTCCGTCTCTACGACACCACCCTGCGCGATGGCACGCAGCGCGAGGGGCTGTCGCTCTCCGTGGACGACAAGCTCCGCATCGCCCGCGAGCTCGACGTCCTGGGGATCGACTATGTCGAGGGCGGCTGGCCGGGCTCGAACCCGAAGGACGCGGAGTTCTTCCAGCGCGCCCGCAAGCTGGACCTGCGGCACGCCCGGATCGCCGCCTTCGGCAGCACCCGTCACGCCAGCAACAGCTGCGCGGACGATCCGAACATCCAGGCCCTCGTCGACGCGGAGACACCGGTCGTCACACTCGTCGGCAAGAGCTCCGTCCTCCACGTGGAGCGGGTGCTCGAGACGACGCGTGAAGAGAACCTCCGGATGATCTCCGACAGCGTCCGCTACCTGAAGGAGCTGGGCAAGGAGGTCGTCTACGATGGCGAGCACTTCTTCGACGGATATCGGCTGGACCCGGAGTACGCGCTCGCGACCTTCGAAGCAGCGGCCATGGCGGGCGCGGACTGCCTGGTCCTCTGTGACACGAATGGCGGATCGCTACCGGACGAGGTCGGAGAGGTCGTGCGGGCCGTCCGCGAGCACCTCGATGGGGCCGGTTTCGATACGCCGCTCGGTGTGCACACGCACAACGACGCGGCCCTCGCCGTCGCCAACGCGATGGCGGGAGTCCGCGCCGGAGCCTCGCACGTCCAGGGCACGATCAATGGGTACGGCGAACGCTGCGGCAACATGGACCTGGTTCCGTTGATCGCGAATCTGCAGCTGAAGCTCGGGTACGACTGTGTAACCGACGACCAGTTGCAGCGCCTGTCCGAGGTGTCGCACCTGGTGGCCGAGATCGCGAACTTGAACCCGGATGCACACGCTCCGTACGTCGGGCGCAGCGCCTTCGCGCACAAGGGCGGGATCCACGTCGCCGCGGTGCATAAGTTCAGGAGCAGCTACGAGCACATCGAGCCGTCGCTGGTCGGCAACGAGACTCGCGTGGTGGTGAGCGAGCTCGCCGGGCGGAAGAACGTGCGCATTCGGGCCGAGGCGCTCGGCCTGGAGCTCGAGGGCCGCGAGAGGGCCGTGCTCCAGCACATCAAGGAGCTGGAGAGCATCGGCTTCCAGTTCGAAGCGGCCGACGGCTCCTTCGAGATGCTCGTTCGCCGCTCCGCGCCCGACTACGAGCCCCCCTTCGAACTGCTCGACTATACCACGCTCGTCAGCAAGGACGGCTCGGGCGTGCCGCGGGCGCAGGCGATGGTCCGGCTCCGCGTCGGGGATGAGGTGATGCAGACCGCGGCCGACGGCGAGGGGCCGGTGAACGCACTCGACTCGGCGA
>JBBDRR010000019.1:0-5672 GCA_040905395.1 Gemmatimonadota bacterium | reverse complement strand
GTGATGCAGACCGCGGCCGACGGCGAGGGGCCGGTGAACGCACTCGACTCGGCGATTCGCAAGGCGCTGCTCGCCTACTACCCCGAGCTGAGCGACGTGCACGTCGTCGACTACAAGGTCCGCATCATCGACACCCACATGGGGTCCGCCGCGAAGCCGCGGGTGCTGATGGAGTCCGCTCGCGGCGAGGAGCGGTGGAGCACCGTGGGGTGCTCCGAGAACGTGATCGAGGCGAGCTGGCAGGCTCTGTGGGACTCCCTCGAGCTACCACTCGTCCGCGATCGAGAGGCTCGCCGATCCCCGGGGCTGCAGAAGAAGAAAACCAGTGGAATCCTTACACCCGTCGAGGCCTGAGATGTCCAGTCCACGCACCCTCTTCCAGAAGATCTGGGAAAAGCATTTAGTCCGTCCGGAGACGCCCGAGACGCCGGCCGTTCTCTATATCGACCTGCACCTGGTCCACGAGGTCACGTCGCCGCAGGCGTTCACCGATCTGCGCAAGCGCGGCCTGACGGTCCGCCGTCCGGACCAGACGATCGCGACGATGGACCACTCGACGCCGACGACGCCGCGTGGCGCCGACGGGAAGATCCCGGTCGACGACCCGCAGGCGGCCGCGCAGCTCCAGCAGCTGGTGCAGAACTGCGCCGAGTTCGGAGTCCCGCTCTTCGAGCTGGGCAGCGAGAAGCAGGGGATCGTCCATGTGATCGGACCGGAGCAGGGGCTGACCCAGCCGGGGATGACGATCGTCTGCGGCGACTCCCACACCTCGACGCACGGCGCCTTCGGTGCCCTCGCGTTCGGTATCGGAACCTCCGAGGTCGGCCACGTTCTGGCGACGCAGTGCCTGCTCCAGAACCGGCCGAAGACGATGGAGATCCGCGTCGACGGCACGTTGCATCCCGGAGTCACGGCGAAGGACATCATCCTGGCGATCATCGCCAAGATCGGGACCGGCGGCGGGACGGGGTACGTCGTCGAGTACACGGGCTCCGCGATCCGCTCGCTCTCGATGGAGGAGCGGATGACGGTCTGCAACATGTCGATCGAGGGCGGGGCGCGGGCCGGTCTGATCGCGCCGGACGAGACGACCTTCGCGTACATCGAGGGCCGTCCCGCGGCGCCGCGAGGCGAGGATTGGAAGCAGGCCGTCGCGGGTTGGCGCGAGCTGGCTACCGACGAGGGTGCGACGTACGACGCCGTCGTCACACTGAACGCCGACGACCTGCGCCCGATGATCACCTACGGCACCAACCCCGGCATGGGGATGCCGATCGACGGCCGGGTACCAGATCCGGCGGAGCTGCGCGAGGCGAGCCAGAAGGCGGGGCTCCAGAAGGCGCTCGACTACATGGGCCTCGAGGCGGGGCAGCCGCTCCTGGGGCAGAGAATCGACGTCGTCTTCGTCGGCAGCTGCACGAACTCGCGGATCAGCGATCTGCGGCTCGCCGCGCGCGCGATCGAAGGCCGTAAGGTGGCGCCCAACGTGAGAATGATGGTCGTCCCGGGATCGCAGCTGGTGAAGAAGCAGGCGGAGGCCGAGGGGCTGCGGCAGATCTTCGAAGCGGCCGGCGCCGAATGGCGCGAGGCCGGTTGCTCGATGTGCATCGCCATGAACGGCGACCAGCTCTCCCCCGGCGAGTACGCGGTCAGCACCAGCAACCGCAACTTCGAAGGCCGGCAAGGCAAGGGCGGCCGCACCTTCCTGGCCTCCCCGCTCACCGCCGTCGCAAGCGCGGTGAACGGCTGCGTCTCGGATGCGCGGGAGCTGGTTCGCGAGCTGGAGGGCGTGGGCGCGGGATGATGCAGGCCCCCTCGTCTGAGCATCGTCATCCCGGCGAAAGCCGGGATCCAGCGGCTCGAAGTTTCGGCCAGTGACTCGACGGGAAAGCGGGAATCGGCGACTTGAATCAACTTTCGGCGGCATTCACGTTCCCTGGCCGTTGCCGCTCCCGGGGCGTCGTTCCAGTAAACTCTGATGGACAGCACTGAATAATGGAACCGATAAAATCCTTCAGCTCCCGAGTGGTTCTCCTCCCGGTGGAGAACATCGACACCGATCAGATCATCCCGGCGCGGTTCCTCAAGGTGACCGACAAGGCGGGCCTCGGGGACGCACTCTTCGCGGACTGGCGGTACGACGCAGACGGGTCGCCGAAGCCGGAGTTCGTGCTGAACGAGCCGCAATCGAAGGGCGCTCAGGTCCTCTTCGCCGGCGACAATTTCGGGTGCGGTTCCTCCCGCGAGCACGCGCCGTGGGCGCTGGTCGGGTTCGGCTTCCGAGCAGTGATCAGCACCTTTTTCGCCGACATATTCCAGAACAACTCGCTCAAGAACGGCCTGCTGCCGATCGTGATCACCCCCGATGTGCACCACGCGCTACAGGCGACGCTGCGACGAGACCCGAAGGCCGTGGTCACCATCGACCTCGAGAGTCAGACCCTGACGCTGCCGGACGGCGAGAAGGTCGCCTTCCCGATCGACCCGTTCGCAAAGCACTGCCTCCTCAACGGTGTCGACCAGCTCGGCTTCCTGATCGGCGAGGATGAAGCCATCCGGACCTACGAGGGGAGCCACGAGCAGCGGGTGGTGACGAGCAAGGTGGCGTAATGTCATCCCGAGTCCCCCACCGACTGACGACTGACGACCCGAATCACTCATGAACGCTTCAATTCTGATCCTGCCGGGCGACGGCATCGGCCCCGAGGTCGCGGCCGAGGGAGTACGTGTGCTCCAGGCGGTGGCCGAGAGGTGGGGGCACGGCTTCGACTTCACTGAGGCGCTGCTCGGCGGCTGCGCGATCGACGCGACCGGCACGTCGTTCCCGAACGAGACGCTCTCGGCCGCACGGAGCGCGGATGCCGTTCTCCTCGGAGCGGTCGGCGGTCCGAAATGGGATGACCCGAACGCAAAGGTGCGCCCCGAGCAGGGACTCCTCGGAATCCGGAAGGCCCTCGGCCTCTTCGCCAACCTGCGGCCGGTGACGCTTCACCCGCGCCTGGTCGGAGCGTCGCCGCTGCGGCCGGAGCTGCTCGTCGGCGTCGACCTGCTCGTCGTCCGCGAGCTGACCGGCGGCATCTACTTCGGCGAGAAGAAGCGGGAGACGATCGACGGCGTCGAGCACGCGACGGACGTGTGCACCTACAACGCGCGGGAGGTCGAGAGGGTCGTCAGGGTGGCGGCGCAGCTCGCGAGGAATCGGC
The DNA here is from genome assembly GCA_040905395.1 of Gemmatimonadota bacterium. Taxonomy (GTDB): domain Bacteria; phylum Gemmatimonadota; class Gemmatimonadetes; order Longimicrobiales; family Longimicrobiaceae; genus WHSP01. Next base: position 2,469 of record JBBDRR010000019.1, on the reverse strand, counting down.
GCGGCAAGTTGACCTCCGTGGACAAAGCGAACGTGCTGGAGACCTCGCGCCTCTGGCGCCGCACGACCGATCGCGTGATGAAGGAGGAGTTCCCCGACGTCGAGCTGGAGACGATCCTCGTCGACGCATGTGCGATGCACCTCCTCCGCCGGCCGTCGGACTTCGACGTCATCGTCACCGAGAACATGTTCGGCGACATCCTGACCGACGAAGCCTCGATGCTCGCCGGTTCGATGGGTCTTCTGCCTTCCGCGTCGCTCGGCGCACCGGCGGAGGGTCGCGCAACGCGGCCCGGCCTCTACGAGCCGATTCACGGATCCGCCCCGGACATCCAGGGCCAGGGCATCGCCAACCCGCTCGCGACGATTCTCAGCGCGGCACTCCTGCTCCGGCACTCGCTCGGCCTCGAGGAGGAGGCCGCGGCTGTCGAGAAGGCGGTCTCGAACGTCGTCGACAGCGGGCTCAGGACGCGAGACCTGGCTGCCTCGGGAGCGAGCTGGGAGGGAACGGCGGCCGTCGGTGAAGCCGTCGCCGCGGCGGTACTCGCCGAGGCGGTGGCGCAGAGCGCGGGGGACTGAGGCGCGCGACGACGATGGTGGCACCGGCACGACGAGCGGGCGGTTGCGCGACGAACGGACGTCCCGACGGCAAAGAATCGACTGTTATTACCCGAACCCGCCACCCGGCGTGGAGGGATAGAATGTCAGAAGAACGGACTGGAGCACAGATCATCTGCGAGGCGTTGCTCCGTGAGGGCGTCGATGTCGTCTTCGGGATTCCCGGCGGCGCGATCATGCCCTTCTACCACGCCCTGCCCGATTACCCGGAGCTGCGCCACATCCTCTGCCGCCACGAGCAGGGGGCGGGGCATGCGGCGGAGGGCTTTGCGCGCGCGAGCGGCCGCGCGGGTGTCTGTGTCGCGACGAGTGGCCCGGGCGCCACGAACCTGGTCACGCCGATCGCCGATGCGTGGATGGACAGCACGCCGATCGTCGCGGTCACCGGCCAGGTGAGCTCGCTCGCGCTCGGGAAGGACGCCTTCCAGGAGACCGACATCACGGGTATCACGGTACCGATCACGAAGCACAACTACCTCGTGAGGGACGCGAAGGAGCTGCCTCTGGTGTTCAAGGAGGCGTTCCACATCGCGACGACCGGTCGGCCCGGCCCCGTGCTGATCGACATCACGAAGGACGCGCAGCAGGCGCGTCTCGTCCCGAACTGGGACGTGAAGATCCATCTGCCGGGATATCGACCGAACTACACGGGCAATCGGCGTCAGATCAGGGAGGCGATCCAGCTCCTCACGAAGGCGGAGAAGCCGCTCCTCATGGTCGGCAACGGAGTCATCTGGTCCGGCGCGACGAAGGAGCTTCTGGAGCTGGCGGAGCGGACCGGGATCCCGGTGATCACTACGCTGCACGGCAAAGGTGCCTTCCCGGAAGACCACGAGCTCAGCATCGGGATGCCGGGCATGCACGGCTGGGTGCACGTGAATCGTGCCATCCAGGAGTGCGACGTGCTGATGAACATCGGCGGCCGCTTCGACGATCGCGTCACCGGGAAGGTCTCGACGTTCGCGCCGAATGCGGAGGTGATCCACGTCGATATCGACCCCTCGGAGATCGGCAAGAACATCAGGACCCGTGTGCCCATCGTCGGCGACGCGCGCACGGTGCTTCAGGCGATCCTCGCCGAGATGCCGCAGCGCGAGGCGAAGGAGTGGATGGAGCACATCCGCGCGATGCAGGACAAGCATCAGTCGCGGCAGCGCTACCTGAAGAGGCCGGATACCCCGGTGCTCATGCCGCACGACGTCTACGAGGGCCTGAACAAGGCGCTCCATAGCCGCGGCAAATGCAAGGTCGTCACCGACGTCGGACAGCATCAGATGTGGGCGGCGCAGCTCATCGACTGGCTGAATCCCCGCAGCCACATCACGAGCGGCGGGTCGGGTACGATGGGCTTCTCGGTCCCCGCTGCGCTCGGCGCGGCCGTCGCCTGCCCCGATGAGACGATCTGGGTGATCTGCGGCGACGGCGGTTTCCAGATGACGAATCAGGAGCTCGCAACGATCAAGCAGGAAGGAATCAGGAACGTGAAGGTCGCCATCATCAACAACGGCTACCTGGGCATGGTCCGTCAATGGCAGGAGCTGTTCGAGAATCGCCGCTACAGCGGCACCCCGCTCACCGGCCCCGACTTCGCCCTGCTCGCCAAGGCGTACGGGCTTCCGGGGGTGGTCGTCGAAACGGTCGAACAGGTCGACGAGGCGATCGCCCGCGCCTGGGACCACGACGACTCCGTCGTGATCGACTTCCGCGTCGAGCGCGAAGCCAACGTGTTCCCGATCGTCCCCCAGGGGCAGAGCATCGGCGATATGCTCGAGGAAGCTCCGGAGGCGGTGAGCACGAGGTAGTTGTGAGTTTTTAGTTTTGAGTTTTGAGTTGACGACGGTCGCGTGCGTCA
>JBBDRR010000018.1:0-2018 GCA_040905395.1 Gemmatimonadota bacterium | reverse complement strand
TCGCGATGTAGAGCAGCGGGAACAGGAAGATCCAGACCACGTCCACGAAGTGCCAATAGATGCCAATGAGCTCGACGCGGTGCAACTCGCGGCCCCGGTACGCGTCGAACGCGACCACGCCCATGATGATCGCGCCCGCGATGACGTGGAGCGCGTGCAGCCCCGCCATCGTGTAGTAGAACGACCAGAAGGTGTGCGACGCGATGGTGTATCCGTGGCTGATCTCGTACCACCACTCGTAGCCCTTGATGCAGACGAAGGTCAGCGCGCCGCCGATGGTGAAGAGCAGGAACTTGGCCGCCGTCTTGCCGTCCCCCTTCTCCGCCGCCTGGTGCGCGAGCACCGCCGTGAAGCTCGAGGTGAGCAGCACGAAGGTGTTGATGGCCCCGATGGTCGTGTTCGTGACCGCCGCGGCGTCGGCCCATTCCGGATGGCCGAGGCGGTGCATCAGGTACGCCCCAATGAGGCCACCGAAGATGACGACCTCGGAGGCGAGTACCCACCAGATCGCGAGGCGACCGGTGGGAATCCCGGTTGCGGAACGGAGGGTGGCTATAGGCTTGGCGTGTGACATCAGTCGGGTTCGTTCTGGGGCCAGTAGTCTTCTTCGCGATCCGGGTGGCCGTACTCGTACGGCCCGCGATACACCTTCGGCAGATCGGCCGGCGCCCAGTTGCCGTGCGGCGGCGGCGAGGCGGTCGACCACTCGAGGGTGTTCGCCTTCCAGGGATTGTTGCCTGCCTTCTCGCCGGCGATCCACGATCTGATCACGTTGAAGAAGAAGACGAACTGGACGAGCAACATGATCACGAGCGAGATGGTCGCGATCTCTCTCAGGGTGAACATCCACGGCTCCGCCAACTCCGGAAAGTGCTCGAAGTTGTAGATCCGGCGGTGCTGCCCGATCCCGCCCAGCAGGAAGAGCGGAATGAAGATCAAGTTGAAGGGGATGATCGTGCCCCAGAAATGGATCTTCCCGAGGCGCTCGTCGAGCATCCTCCCGAACATCTTCGGGAACCAGTACGTGAAGGCCGCGAACGTCCCGATGATGGCGATCGGGAAGAACGTGTAATGGAAGTGGGCCAACACGAAGTACGTGTCGTGGAAATAGATGTCCGCGCCACTCGCCCCCAGGAAAATGCCCGTCACCCCGCCGATGAGGAACTCCGCGATGAACGAGAGCGCCCATAGCATCGGCACGGTGAGCCTGATCGCCCCTCCGTAGAGCGTGGCGATCATGACGAACAGCAATTCGCCCACCGGCACCGAGATGAGCAGGGTCGTGATGGTGAAGACGTTCGCCATGCGCGGATCGATGCCCGCGACGAACTGATGGTGCGCCCACACGAAGAAGCTCAGCACCGCGGTCGCGACGGCCGTGTAGAGCATGATCTTGTATCCGAACACCTTCTTGCGCGCGAACGTCGACGTGATGTCGATCGTGAAGCCGATCGCGGGCAGCAGCACGACGTAGACCTCGGGGTGCCCGAAGAACCAGAAGAGGTGCTGCCACAGGATCGGGTCACCGCCGCGGGCCGGATCGAAGAAGCCCGTCCCGAGCGTCTGGTCGAACAGAAGCATCGCCGCCCCGGCGATGAGCGGGCCGACGGAGAGCATGAACAGCACGCTCGCGATCACGATCATCCACGCCGTGAGCGGGATGTCGTACGCCTTCATGCCCGGCGCCCGCGAGTTCATCAGCGTGACGATGAAATTGATGCCGCCGAGCAGGAATGCCACGAATTCCAGCGCGACCGCGATGAGCCACATCGTGGCCCCGATGTTCGTCTGGTTGTAATCCCCTTCCGCGGACAGCGGCGGGTAGGATGTCCAGGCGCCACCGAAGCCGCCTCCTTCCACGAACAGCGAAGCGAGGAGGATCAGGGCGCTGAGCAGGAAGATCTGGTACGACAGGCGGTTGATGCGCGGGAAGACCATGTCGTCCGCGCCGATCATGAGCGGGATCAGGAAGTTCCCGAAGGCGGCGATCAGGACCGGCATCGCCACCCAGAAGATCA
>JBBDRR010000017.1:0-12415 GCA_040905395.1 Gemmatimonadota bacterium | reverse complement strand
GCGACGCCTGGGGGGCCCCGGGGGGTGGCGCCGCGCCCCGGGCGCGGGGGCGGCGCCCGCGACGCCGTCGTAGAGCTGCGAGCTCATCTCGGTCATCCCGTACTCGTTGACGATGTGCGTGGCGGGAATCCCCAGCGACCGCTCGATCCTGCCGTAGAGCTCCGACCGTTCGACCGCCCGAGACGAGCCCTTGAAGCCGCCCGTATCCATCGCCCGGCTCCCGGACGGCAGGAGGAGCGCCCTCTCCTCGGATCCGAGCTCGTCGAGAAGATGAAGGAAAGCGAGCGACGTGCCCACGACGAGCAGCGGTTCGGCCTGCTCCGCGGCCGCTTCGACCGCGCCGACGAAGGCGTCCACATCCAGCCGATCCCCGGAGACGTGGAAGCCACTTTCGGGCGTGCCCAGCTCCTCGACGACATCCCCGATCATGAAGGAGAGCGACGAGTCCGGCAGGGACTCCGGCGATGGAACCAGCGATGACATCCGAATGGATGCTCGGTCGGGGAGGAGGTGAGTGCGGAACCCCGCACGCAAGGAGGCGCGATAGAGCGAGGTGTCGAGGAGATAGTGAGTACCTCGCCGGTCGCCGCCACGGGTGGTTCCGCTGGTGCGGAAGACAGCCACCGCGGCGGCCGGGTCACCGCAGACGAGCGCGGCCGCCTTGAACGCATCCGTCGGGACGGCGGGGATCTCCATCCAGCTCCGCACGCTTGCCGGGGTCGCGCCGCGCGCGGAGCAGAAGGCCCGGTAGAGGGTGTTCCTCTCGATCTGCCAGGCGAACACGTCGAGGGCGAGGCGTTCGAAATCGGCCTCGCTGAGCGAAGCGCCTGCACCGCGGTCGATGACCGCGAGCAGGCGCTCCTGTAATCCGTTGGCGCCCGTCATCCGTTCAGCGTCCGATCACGGTGCTGCGCCTCCGTGCTCGGCCAGGAGGACGCCGAGCTCCTCCTGTACCGTCCTCGCGCCATTCGTATTGCCGCCATTGTAGAGGAAGGAGAAGGCGATGAGATCCCCGTTTGCAGCGGTGACGTAGCCCGAAAGCGTTCGCACTCTGCGGATGTAGCCCGTCTTCGCGTGCAGGTTGTCGGCGGCCGCCGTGCCGCGATAGAGGCGGTTCATCGTTCCGCCGGGATCGGCGGCGAGGGCGAGCGACGCGTGCCAGAGCTCAGAGTACGGCTGCTGGTGCGCATAGACCAGCGCCCGCACGAGCGCGCTCGCGCTCGACCTGCTGTGGTTCGACAGGCCGGACCCGTCGAACTGGTACATCTGTCCGGCCTCCACGCCGGCGTGGTGCATGAAGTGGAGGGCCGACGCGGGACCCCCGCGAAGATAGCTTCCTTCCCCGATCGCTGCCGCGGCCGCCGCCTTCCAGATATGCTCCGCGAAGAAGTTGTCCGAGCTCTGGTTGAGGAACGGGATCATCATGCCGAGCGGAATCGATACGTGCCGATGCACGAGCGTCGCGCCCTCGGGAGCTCGGCCCACGCGCGGCGCGCCGCGCACCTGAATGCCGGCTTCACGAAGCGCGAGCGCGAGCGCCCCGGCCGTCAGCAGTGCAGGATCGGCGACTCCGACCCCATAGCGGTTCGAACCGCGGCCGGCGACGGCACCACTGATCCGGATCGTGTCCTCATGCGCTCTGCGGACCGCCACTGCCCGTCCGCCTCCCGTTCTGACGGTGGAAACCAGAGGTACGACGTCGACGGGGGGATCGAGAGCGACCTGCGCGGGAGCGCCTCCGGTCGTCGGAGTCGCCTCCACCCAGATCATGTTCCGCTGGAAGGGAAGCCCGCTCACCCGTGGCGCGTACTGCGCCGCCCCGGCGCCCGTATCACTGGGCCAGCTCGGTCCCACGAGAATCGTATCGAAAACCGCCGGATCGCCGATCACCGCCCCCTCCACCATCCGGACCCCCGCGCTGACGAGCCGCTGTGCCATCCGCCTGAGCGGCGTCATCGGCTCCTCGACGAATAGCGAGTGCCCGACGCGTGGCGGGTATCCGAACGACGGATCGCCTGAGCCCCGGATGATCACGTCCCCGCGGAGCACGCCGCTCTCGATCGGGCCGGTCACCAGAAGGGCGGTTTCGAAGCGATGGTCGGCCCCCATCTCGTCCAGCGCCCAGATCGCGGTGAAAACCTTGTTGTTCGACGCGGGAATAAGCGGCTGAGAGCCGTTTATCTCGATGAGGGGCTGCTCGCGCGTCACGGACCACGCAACGACGCCCCAGTCGCCGGAAGCGCCTGCCACGATCTCCTCCGCACGCGCCTGCAGCGACGGGTTCTGCGCCGTCGCGGTGAGCGGTACCGTGGAAACGGAAAGTGCGAGCCACAGGGCTCGCACGCCGTGCACCTGCTTCATTTTCGGCTTCCCTGCTGGTGTCGATATATCCGTCATCCTCTGCGACTACTCCGTCGGGTCGGGGGTCGGTGGACTGACCCCCGCCGGCTCCGCCGCCACCTGTTCCGCGTCCGCCGTCCTGACAGCGGACTTCGAGACGTCGAGCAGCGCCTGTTGGATGCGGAAGCTCGCGCGGCTGTTCTCCTCCAGGTCAGCGACCATCTCGATCAGCGCGGCGACGACGAAGAGCCCCGTTCCGATGAGGAGCGACGCCATAATCGTGAGGACCCTGGCGATGAGCGAGAACGTGTCGTCGGCGAAGATGAAGAGGAGCGCTCCGACCAGGGCCGTTGCGATCCCCATGAAGCGAACGAATCCGAGCAGGAGGCGGAGGTTCTCGTACTTGCGTTCGACACCGGCCAGCCGGCTGGGGGTCCGCCGCTCCATCAGCAGCTTCCCGCAGTTCGGGCAGTGGTCCGTCGAGGGATCGTCGACTACCGTCCCGCAGTTCCTGCACTCCACCGGCGTGGGGAAGAGATGAAATGCCATCCCGGTCAGCCTGTCGTTTGGGAGCGGGGTCGCGTCACGCGACGCTTCCGGCCGCGGCGGTCGTAACCTTGCGGTCCCCTGGATCGACCGCGCGTACCGCGGCCGCCAGTCGGCGCATCCGGATCAGCCGCAGCGACCTCGGCGTGTGTTGCACGACGCACCAGAAGAGCCGGCACTGTCTGCACGAGAGGTCGTAAGCCCTGGCGTCGAGCACGACGCAGGGTGAGAGCCTGCTACCCGGTTGGGCTTCGAGGACCTCGCCGCAGCACGGGCATCGAGGTGAATGGCCGGCTCGCAAATCCGCGTCGATCCTGCGACCGTCACGTACGGAGTATGTCTTCCACGATCGACGGACTCGTCCTCGGGTGCCGCGACGCTTCATATCGGCTTTTCTTGCGCGTTCGAGCATGGTGGAACACGGTGTCGGATGAGCAAGAGGGGTGCCACCCCCGGTCACTCCCAATCGCACCAGCGCACCAGGTCGGAGAGGGGCGGGCGACCGTCGTGGTGCCACTCTGGTGGCGGCCATGGCATCCGATCCAGAGAGGTGATCCGGCTCGCCCCCATCCCGGCCAGCTGCGTTGCGAGGAGCTTCAGACGCTCGTGCGGCCCCGCCAGTCCAACCGTCTGCAACACGGCCGAAACCGGCCTCACCAGTTCCACCGCGTCCATGAGGGATGCGACTGGCTTCACGCGGACCAGACGGTTCAGGCAGGAGGGAGCGAACCGCGGATCCGGATCGAAGATGGCGGTCCAGGCAGTCGTCCCGGGTGAGGCATGCAGCTCGTGCCCACGGCCGGCGAGCTGCCCGAACTCGGCATCTCCGCGCGCCTGGCGTATCGATGCTGCCTCGCCGGGCGCAACCTTTCCCCTCGGCAGTATGCTCTCCAGCCGGTCCATTGCCGCCGCCAGGAGCCGGGCCCACTCGCGGGGCTCGATCTCGCCACCCTCCTCTACATAGAAGACATGAGGAGAGACGCAGCCCTGCTGGTCGAATGTGCTCACCGCCATTGCCGCCGCTTCTGCGTGTCGAGTCGCCTCCGGCTCCCGCATGGCCTCGCGGGCGAGAACCCCGAGCGACACCCGGTGGCCGTAGCCGAGGAAGGGCACGCCCGGCGGAGAGCTGCGGCGGACCGATTCGACGGTGTTGCTCCCGCCGTAGGCGATCACTGCGTCGGCCCGGGCGAGCGCGGCTGCTTCGAGATCCTCGTCCCCGCCGGCCCAGTAGGTGACCGCCAGGCAGCCGCCGATTCCCTCGTCCTCCGCCCCCAGCGCCCTGGCGAAGAGCGGTGCGAGCACCGGCTCACCCGCCGCGGTCTTCCCCAGCGTGGCCGATTTCACCAGGAGCGAGCGAATCAGCGAAGTCACGGACACACCCGGAACGTTGCCGCTGAACACCTGCACCGTCAGCCGCGGCCCCAGCGCTCGCGACCGCCCCGGGCGACCGGGTAGCGTGACGAACTCGTCGAGCACACGCGGATCTCCGAACTCCGTCTTCAGCAGCCCGATCAGCTTCTCCTCGCGCCAGTCGGCGGCCATCCCGTCGAGGACGCGCTCAGCCATCGGCAGCGAGAGGCCGACGACCCCCCGGAGGGCGGAGAGCGAAACCAGGCGGAGCTCGTCGTGCGGATCGAGAAAGCGCTCGGCCACACGGCCGATCGAAGCGGCGATCTCCAGGACTGGGCGATTCGCCAGGTGGTCGGTTCTGAACGAGAGCAATCGATCGATCTGCCGGGTGAGCAGGGCGGGCGTGAGCTGTGCCACGCGAAGCTCGACTCTCGGCGAGCCCGCTTCGTCGTACGGCCACGTGGTGACCGGCGCCCCGGAGAGTCCGGGCAGATAGTAGGCGTCGAGCCGCGCGGCGCGGGAGATCTCACCGTCGCTCATGTCGTGACCGCCACGACGATCAGCACATCGTACAGCGCGTGCGTCCACGCGGTGATGCCGAACCCGCGCGTCAGGAAGAGGACGCTGAACGCCACGCCGGCGAGGAAGCGGAAGAGGAAGGAGGTCAGCGCCCACACGTCACCGTACGGGCCGATGTAATGAAACGCCGAGAAGACGAGGGCGGCCAGAATGACTGCGAAGACGCCCGCCTGGCCCGCCGCGAGCCCGCTCGTCCGAAAGATCCCGAAGAGGCCGCCGACCACCACCACCCGGAAAACGATCTCCTCGTACAAGCCGGCGCCGAGCGAGAGCACGAGCCCTTCGGTGGTCGAGAGCGAAGTGAGCCCGCCCGCCTGGATCGCCAGCGGGATTGCCCCGATCAGCCACTGAGTTGCGGTCCCGACGACCACGCCGAGGAGCAGCGCATACAGCACGCTCTCCATCGCCATTCCGGCGAAGTTGGAGAGGCGAAGCGGCACCCGATTGCGCTGGCGCTCCATCACGACGAGGACTCCGGCGACGGCGATCACCATCAGCGTCAGCGCGGCCGTTCCCTCGAAGCCGCCGATGGCCAGGAGCGTCCGCAGCAACACGTCGGCGCCGTTGCGCAGCGTCGACCCCTCCGTCCTGGCGATGTAGATCGCACCCACCTCGTACAGCGCGAGGAGGGGTAGCGCGAAGAGCAGGGAGTAGCTGTGGGTGCGAGTAAGCGATAAATATCGGCGCATATCAGAAAGGTAGGCGACGTGAGCACCGCGCGGGAGGGCGTCGCCGCCTTCTCATCGGTGGCCTCCGGTTTGCGACGCCCCACGCGGTATTCTCACTCTGATCCGGACGTCGAGTACGCTGGAGCTGCGTTACCGCCGCTCCAGCCCGCACCGCTGCGTCCGTTCTGCCAACCATCGTATGGAACGGTATCGACGAAACAGGGACCGGGTGATCCTCCACGCCGTGCTCGCGACGCTCGTGTTGGCGGTGTCGGCGTGCGGCGGCCTGCGTCGGCCACCTCCTGAGGTCGACCGCACGCGCGACGCGGGGATCCTCGTCGACGTGCAGGAGCGGCTCGCCGCGGAGCCAGCGCTCGACGCGGCCGACTTCCGCGTCGAGGTCGACGGCGGCGTCGTCCTCCTGTACGGGACCGCGCGGGGGATGGGCGTCTGGGAGTGTGCGATTCGCAACGCCCAGCTCGTGCCCGGCGTCCGCACCGTCGTCGACTATCTCGTGCTGGAGCGCGGACCGCGCGATATCCAGTGTCGGGCGCCGCGTTGACGAAGGCCGCCGCTGGCCCGCATCCTGCCGCGAACAGCGGGCGCGAATGCACCGCCGCCACGGTCCGCGTCGAGCGCCCCGGCCGCATTCGCCGGCCATGAGGATCCGCCACTCGAGCGAGGATACCCCGCGATGAGCACAACGGACGAAACGGAGACCACCCTCGCCCGGGCGGTGGAGATGGACGTGCGGGACGGTATCGCCCTCGTACGGATCGATCAGCCCGGCAAGCCGGTCAACGTCCTCTCGCAGCAGGTCGTCGAGGAGATGAAGGAGGTGATCGGTCGCCTCGAGCGGGGAACGGAGGGTGCGCGCGCGGCAGTGATATCCTCCGGGAAGCCGGGCGTCTGGATCGCCGGTGCCGACATCGAGCAGTTGAAGGAAGTCGACAGCGCCTCGGACGGGCAGGCCCTCGCGCAGGCCGGCCATCAGCTGCTCGCACGGCTGGAGAACCTCGGCATCCCGGTGGTCGCGGCGATCGAGGGTGCCGCGCTCGGCGGAGGCCTCGAGATCGCCCTCGCCTGCTCGTACCGGATCGCCAGCGATTCGCCGAAGACGAAGCTCGGCCTTCCCGAGGTCCAGCTCGGGCTGATCCCTGGCGCGGGCGGTACCCAGCGCCTACCCCGGCTCGTCGGGCTCCGCTCGTCGCTCGACCTGATGCTCACGGGCAAGCAGCTAGACGGCCGGCGCGCGAGAAGGGTCGGGCTCGTGGATGAAGTGGTGCCCTCGGCGATCCTCGTGGACCGCGCCCGCGCCGCCGCGAACGAAATCGCGGCGGGCAAGCTCCAGCCCAGGACCGGGCGCCGGCGCGGCTCGCCGCAGTGGGTGGAGAATCTTCCCGGCTTGCGTGGGTTCATCCTGCGAAAGGCCCGCGAGGGTGTGATGAAGCAGACTCGCGGCCTCTATCCCGCTCCGCTCCGGCTCCTCGAGGTCGTCGCCCGCAGCATCGACCGCCCGCTCGAAGAGGGGCTCGCGATGGAGGCGAAAGCGTTCGGCGAACTGGCTGTGACGCCGGAGTCGAAGAGCCTCTCCCACGTCTTTCTCGCCTCCACCGCCGCCAAGAACGACGCCATGTTGCCGGAGGGCGCGAAGCCCGCGGACGTCGATCGAGTGGCCGTCGTCGGGGCCGGCTTCATGGGCGCGGGGATCGCGACGGTCACCGCAGAGAGCGGAATTCGCGTGCGCCTCAAGGACGTCTCGCCCGAAGCCGTCGGCAAGGGCCTCGCCACGACGCACAAGAGCCTGCGCAAGCGCGCCGAACGGCGGCGGCGCAAGGAATACGAGATCGTGCAGCTGCTCGACCTCGTCGAGGCGACGGCCGAGTACACCGGCTTCGGCTCGACCGACATCGTCATCGAAGCCGTCTTCGAAGACGTCGATCTGAAACACCGGATCATCGAGGAGATCGAGCAGGCCTCGGCGGCCGATACCGTCGTCGCCTCGAACACCTCCACCATTCCCATCGCCCGCATCGCCGAGGCCTCTTCGCGCAGGGAGAACGTGATCGGCCTGCACTTCTTCTCGCCCGTCGAGAAGATGCCGCTGGTGGAGATCATCGTCACGCCCGAGACCGACCCATCGGTGGCGGCGACCAGCCACGCCTATTCGAAGCGGATCGGCAAGACACCGATCATCGTCAACGACGCCCCCGGCTTCTACGTGAACCGGATCCTGGGACCCTACATGAACGAGGCGGCGCTGCTCCTCGAGCAGGGCGTGCGCATGGACGAGATCGACGCAGCGATGGTCGCATGGGGCTTCCCCGTCGGCCCGATCACCCTCTACGACGAGGTGGGCCTCGAGGTCGCGGCGAAGTCCGGCCAGATCCTCGCGGAAGCGTTCGCCGACCGCGTGCAGCCCAGCACCGTTCTCGGCAAGCTGCTGGATGACGACAGGAAAGGGCGGAAGAACGGCCGGGGCTTCTACCGCTATGAAGACGGCAAGAAGGCGGGGCCGGACGAATCCGCCTATGCGCTGATCGGCTCCCCGACCCAGCGCTCGCTCCCCCGCGACGAGATCCAGGAGCGGCTGTCGCTCGGGATGATCAACGAAGCGGTTCGCGCTCTGGAAGACGGCGTTCTCCGCAGCGCTCGCGACGGGGACGTCGGTGCCGTCTTCGGGATCGGCTTTCCACCCTTCCGCGGCGGCCCCTTCTGGTACGTCGGCGAAACCGGCGCATCCCGCGTGGTCGACCGGCTCCGCGCGCTGGAGACGGCTCACGGCGCGCGCTACGCTCCCGCGACCCTGCTGGTGGAAACGGCGGAGAGCGGCGAACGCTTTCACCGGTGACCGGTCGAGATGAGCGAGAGCTGGCGCGATAACCTGGTCGAAAGCGGTCCCGCGGTCGCGGAGGTCCTCCGCTCGGCCAAACGCGTCGCCGTCCTCGGGATCAAGACCGAGGCCCAGGCGGGGCAGCCGGCGTTCTACGTAGCGGAATACCTGCAGGGAGCCGGATATGAGATCGTCCCCGTGCCGGTCTACTACCCGCAGGTGGAGGAGATTCTCGGCAAGCCGGTCTTCCGCAAAGTGGCCGAGATTCCCGAGCCGGTCGACCTGGTCGTGGTTTTCCGCCGATCCGGCGACGTTCCCGCCCATGTGGAGGACCTCATCGAGGCGAAGCCGCGCGCCGTCTGGCTCCAGTCGGGGATCCGGAACGAGGAAGCGGCGGAGCGACTCGCCGAGGCGGGGATCCGAGTGGTGCAGGATCGCTGCACGATGGTCGAGCACCGGCGCATGCGCTGATCCTACCTGACTCATAACCCAGTAACCAGCAACGATTTGCAACGCCGATCACGACGTACGGATCGGCGCTTGTAGGGCTTTTCCCCACACGGCGTGTCGGGGATCTCGCTATTGCAGTCGGGGGGAGCCGGGGTTATATGGGTGTCTTTCTGATGGGGCCGTCTGAACGTCGAACGCATGCCATGACCAGAGTGCTTGCTCGTGCCGGAGTCACCTTCCTCTCCCTCGCCGCGATCGTCGGCTGCCAGGGGCCGGGCGCGCAGTCGCCCTCGGAGGGGCCGGAACAGCCGATCGCGTTCTACCACAGCGTACACGCAGGGCAGAACGAAATCCCGTGTATGTACTGCCACTACACGGCGGACCGATCGCCGTCCGCCGGCGTTCCGAGCGTCCAGCTCTGCGTCGGCTGCCACGTACCCGGCAGCGCGGTGACGGCGCCCGAGCTGGCGACGCTCGCGTACCCGAGCGCCGAGCGCGACTCGCTCTGGAACGCGGAGGCGACGAAGCTCGTCGGCTACTGGCAGCGGCAGGAGGCGATTCCCTGGGTCCGGGTCCACAACCTTCCGGCCCACGTGGAGTTCCCGCACATGTCGCACGTCCGGGTCGGCCTGCAGTGCCAGACGTGCCACGGTCCGGTGGAGGAGATGGAGGAGGTCTATCAGTTCTCGTCGCTGCAGATGGGCTGGTGCATCGACTGCCACCGCGGGCAGCTCCCCATTTCCGATGCCGAGGAGGCGACGGTCCGGGAGCGCTCCACCTTCGTGCGCGAGGTCGCGGCCCTCGCCTCCGCCGGCGAGGACGTCCGCGGCGTCGAGGCCCTCTACCCGAACCAGATCGCCTCGACGGACTGCTTCGCCTGCCATTATTAGAAGGATTCGGCATTCAGGATTCGGGATTCAGGGGGATGCTGCCGTGGCTTGTGAGGCCAACGAAGCTTTCGCTTGCGATACGGATAAGGAATAACGTCCGTGCCGTCGCCGATAGCCGATAGCTGATAGCTCTTTCAAGGATACCAATGTCCGATGGATTGAAGAGGCGGGATTTCCTCAAGGTGCTGGGAGCCGGCGGCGTCGCCACGGCAGGTTGTTCGACGAGTGAGGTCGAGCGGCTGATTCCCTATGTGGTGCCGGCCGAGGAGATCGTACCCGGTGTGCCGACGTGGTATACCAGCACCTGCCGCGAATGTCCGGCGGGTTGTGGTATTCATGTCGAGACGCATTCGGGGCGCGCGACGAAGGTGGAGGGGAATCCCGACCATCCGATATCACAGGGGAATCTGTGCGCTCGCGGGCAGGCCTCGGTGCAGGGCCTCTATCACCCCGACCGCTTCCGCGGCCCGATCACCCGTGAGGGACCCGAGACGCTTAACCCGACATGGGGGACGGCGGAGAGGCTTCTCGCGCAGCAGATCCAGGCCGAGCAGCAGGCCGGGCGTGACGTCGTCTTCCTGTCGCGAAGCCACACCGGCTCGATGGAGCAGCTGGTGAACGAATGGGTCGCTTCGGTCGGCGCCCGCCGCGTCGTCTACGACGTCTGGGCCGATCAACCGCGGGGACTCGACTTCAGCCAGGCGGACGTGCTCGTCTCCTTCGGCGCCGACTTCCTGGAAACGTGGGGCTCGCCAGTCGAATACGCCTGGCAGTTCGCCCAGATGCACAGCTACCAGAGCGGGAGGCGCGGGAAGTTCGTCTGGGTCGCGCCGCATCGGCCGCTGACGGGGCTGAACGCCGACCAGTGGATCGCGCCGCGGCCGGGTACGGAGATCGTGCTCGCCCAGGCGCTCGCCGGACAGGTCGATGCGGCCTCTGCCGCCCAGCAGACGGAGCTTCCGCAGGAGACGATTCAGACGCTGATCGACGAGTTCAGCGCCGGGAACGGAATCGCTCTCGGGCCGGGCGTCGCCATCTCGGGCAGCAACGCGTCGGACATGCGCGACGTGATCGACTCACTGAACGCCGGACGTGCGGGGGCTCCGCAACCGGCGCAGAACGTCGGCGGTCAGCTCGGCCAGCTCGTCGAGCAGATGCGGCAGGGACAGGTGGGGATGATCCTGATCGACGCGCCGAACCCCGTCTACACTATGCCTGCGGGCCTCGGCTTCGAGGAGGCTCTACGCCAGGTTCCGACCCGGGTGAGCTTCTCGGCCTTCCCCGACGATACGGCGAATCTCTGCACGATGGTCCTCCCCGACCACCACTTCCTCGAGTCGTGGGGAGACTACGTACCCTCGCCAGGCCTCTTCGAGCTCGTCCAGCCTGCGATGCGGCCGGTCTTCAACACGAAGCAGACCGGCGATGTGCTCCTCTCGATCGCGCGAGAGCTGAACCTCGAGGGGCTCGCGGGAGGGGCGACCACCTACTACGACTATCTCCGAACCCGCTGGGCGGCGATCAGCGGCGCTGGCGACGGGTGGATGCAGGCGCTCCAGCGCGGTGGCGTATTCCCTGCCGGGGCAGCCCCGGCGGCCGACGCCGGGCCGGGTCCTGAGCAGCTCGGTGCCGCCGGCGCCGCCGCGGCCGTGGTCCCGATCGCCGCTGCTGTGCAGGCGCAGGCACCTGTGGATACCACGACCACGGCTGCCGTCGCCGCTCCGGAAACGCCTGCCCAGCCGCAGGTCCAGCCGGCTCCGGTCGGCGCGATTCAGCCGATAGCCTTCGAGGGTGAAGGCGACGCGGCGCTCCACCTGGTCGTCTATCCGTCCTATCGCTTCTATGACGGCAGCCTCGCGAACCGTCCGTGGCTCCTGGAGCTGCCCGATCCGGTGACGAAGGTGCCGTGGGGATCCTGGGTCGAGATCCACCCCACCACCGCCCGCGAAATGGGGATCGAGCAAGGCGACATTGTCGAGGTGACTTCCAGCTTCGGATCCGTCGAGACGTTCGCATACGTGTTCCCCGGCGTCCGCCCCGACACCGTCGCCATCCAGACCGGCCTCGGCCACGACGCATTCGGACGCTTCACCGAAGGCGTCGGCATAAACCCGAACCGTCTCCTCGGCCCCACCACCGATCAGAGGACCGGTCAGCTCGCCGGTTACGGTCAGCGGGTGACCGTCACCCGGATCGGTGGGGTCGATACGCGCGGTGGCTTCGACCCGCCCGACACCCTCTTCGAGCAGGGAGTACGCATCCAGCACGACCGCGAGATAGCGCAGGCCGTCTCTCTCGCCGGAATGCTCCAGCTCGAGGAGGAGGGAGAAGCGGTAATCCCGGGCGAGGGCCAGACCGTCACGACCCTCCGGGGGGCCGGCGGCTTCATGCCCCGCGAGCAGGAGACGGATCCGGCGGCGGGGTACCCACCCGCGGGTACGAACTACGGCGAGTACATCGAGGGTTCGACACGCTGGGCGATGGTGATCGACCTCGATCGCTGTATCGGCTGCAGCGCCTGCGTCACAGCGTGCTACGCGGAGAACAACATCCCGGTCGTCGGGCCCAACGAGGTCAAGCGCGGCCGCGACCTCTCCTGGCTCCGCATCGAGCGGTACTGGGGCGTCACGCAGGACGAGAGCGAGGTGGAGGAGCACGGCATCGACGACACTCGCTTCATGCCGATGCTCTGCCAGCACTGCGGCAACGCGCCGTGCGAGCCGGTCTGCCCGGTGTACGCGGCGTACCACACGCCCGAC
>JBBDRR010000016.1:0-2032 GCA_040905395.1 Gemmatimonadota bacterium | reverse complement strand
TTCCGCTGGATCGACGGGGCGGGCAGCTCGCTGTTCGGCCGCACGCTCATCGTCGCCGAGGAGTTCGCGGAGGTGGCGCTGGTGGACGAGCTCGCATCGGGCGACTTCCACACACCGACATATTCCAACGGGGCGACGGAGATCTTCTCGGCCGAGGGGGCGAAGGTCACGTACGTGGCGCTTCAGCGCTTCGGCCGTGGCGTCCGTCACCTGACGACGGACCGTCTCGTCTCGGGACGGGACGCGAAGATCACAACCGTCTACGTCGCCCTGGGCTCCGACGTCACGCGCGCCGATATCCAGTGCAGCCTGCAGGCACCGGGCTCACACGCCGACATGCTCGGGCTGTACATCGCCGAGGGCACACAGCACCTCGACCACGAGACGCTGCAGGACCATATCGCGCCGCACGCGTCCAGCAACCTGCTCTTCAAGGGCGCGTTGATGGACAAGGGCCGTTCGGTCTTCCGCGGTCTGATCCGGGTGCACCCGAAGGCGCAGCGCACCGACGCCTATCAGACGAATCGAAATCTGATCCTCTCGCCCGGTGCACGCGCGGACTCCCTCCCGAACTTGGAGATCGCAGCCGACGACGTCCGCTGCTCGCACGCCGCGACCGTCGGTCAGCTCGACCAGGAGGAGATCTTCTACCTCCAGAGCCGCGGCATCTCCCGCCTGGAGGCGATGCGGCTCGTCATCTTCGGCTTCTTCGGCGAGGTGCTGGAGCAGCTGGACCTCGAGGGCGTTCGCAAGGAGCTCGTCCGAGCGATCGAGGCCAAGCTCGACGCCACCCGGCGGGACAAGTGAGGGCGTCGGATGAAACCGAGCGGACGCGGACGCAGGGAGGCCCTGCATGGCGTTCGTGAAGGTCGCGACGCTCGACGAGATCGATGAAGGCGGGGTTCTCGGGGTCAAGGCCGGAGGAAAAGCGGTGTGCGTGGTGCGGCTCGAGGGGGAGGTCTACGCCTTCGCCGACAACTGCTCACACCGCGAGTTTCCGCTGTCGAACGGCGAGGTCGATCCGGACGACTGCTCGATAACCTGCGAGTGGCACGGAGCCCGGTTCGACATCCGATCGGGCAAGGCGCTCTCACTCCCGGCGACCCGACCGATTCCCGTATACGATTGCCGGGTGGATGGCGAGGACGTCCTGGTCGACGTAGGATAGGAAGCTCGAGTCGCGGCGAGACTTCGAGCGCGGGCCCGGTTTGCCGAACCGGAGCTCGCGCTTTTTGGTCCCGACGGCTTTCACCAGCCGCCGGTCCTTCGCCAGATTCCTCAACGGCGTCCGCATCGCTCCGCGAAAGTCCTCCGCGGCGGGAGAGGCTGCGCCGTTTCGGACGCCGACGCGTAAGCAATCCCTCTGGACCTGCGCCCCCGATGAGATGCGTTGGAGCCCTGTCTTCATGTACGTCGCCCTCGCTGTCTTCCTCGGCAGCTCCGCCGCTATTCTACTCTCCCTCGAACGTGGATCACAGCTGCTCGCGCTGATCGGCGCGGTCGGCAACGCTGTCGCGGGGGTGCTCTTCGTCCTCTCCATCTGGCTGCCGCGTCGCAAGGTCGACTGGCGGCGGATCGAAGCGGAGCAGAGGCTCTGGGAGAGCGGCCCCCTGGGCAGGAGCTGGCTCGAGCTGCGCCGCCGACTGTACAGCCGGCGCAAGCACTGACTCTCCATGGCGACGCCCTCACTCCACCAGGAGCTCATCCTCCAGCACTACCGCAAGTCGAAGCGGCGCGGCCGCATGGACGCCCCGGACGTGGAGCGGGCGCTCACCAACCCGGTCTGCGGCGACGAGGTCACTGTTCAGCTTCGTCTCGACGGCGACCGGATCGCGGAGGTGCGCTTCCACGGCCACGGCTGCACCATCTCGCAGGCGGCCGCGTCGATGATGGCGCAGCAGATCGAGGGGCTGACGCTCGACGAAGCGTCGACGCGGCTCGCCCGCTTCCGCGAGATGCTACAGGGCGACGACGCCGCAGCCGCCGACCCCTCGCTCGGCGACCTCCGGGCGCTGGCGGGGGTCTCGCGGCT
>JBBDRR010000015.1:0-12650 GCA_040905395.1 Gemmatimonadota bacterium | reverse complement strand
CAGGCGCCCGTGCTGCGCCACTTCACGGCGCGCTTCGAGCCGCTAGTGTAGCGTTTTGCATGGCAGAGAACATTCCTGAGAAGGTGAGCGCGTCCCAATGATTGTCAAAGTCGATGTCTCTAGCACAGGTCGCCTCGCCTCCCGAGGATTAACAACCCTTCTGATCATCATGCTTAGCCTGTTCCCGTCTCGCGGGTCGACGCAGGAGCAAGCGTATCTCTTCAGGTCCGTAGAACAGGTCACGAGTGAGCCTGCTCGCCTGATCGCGCCAGCTCGGAGTCGTAGCCGGATGCTGGATGCGAGCAGGATCAGGGTTTGGCCTTGCGTACGCCGTTTCGGCGATGATATGGAATGATGACGGCGCGAACCCGATATTCCTTGTATATGTTCCAATCGGCGCATTAGCAGGAGCTTTTGTGGGATTGCTTTATCATTCCGATTAGTGTCCGGTCAGAACAATTCCGTCAACGGGGTATCCAGTTTGCTCAACCAGCTCCAAGATGTAGTGGTGCGCTGTTTCGGGGACTCGGGGCGATTGGGGTGTATTTAGGTTAGAATCCGATTTCGTGAGGAGCCACATGACCACAATTGACCCCGAGCGGCGCCCCGACCACCCTCCTGCGATGGAGGGATGCGTCGATGACGAAGTCCTCGAATGGTACCGGATGACCCCGCAGGAACGCTGGGCGGAGAGCATGCGGCTCTGGCACACCTTCTTCCTACTGGGAGGCCAGCTTGACCCTGAGTCCGATACCCAAAGTCCTTTCTACGATGCGGGAGCACGGCGTGGAGGCCCTGCTGATGGGAGGACAGGCGTGCGTGCTCTACGGCGCAGCGGAGTTTAGCCGGGACGCTGACTTCGCGGTTTTGGCCTCGCCGGATAATCTAGGGCGTCTGCGCGGCGCGATGGATGAACTCGAGGCGGTAGTGATCGCAGTGCCGCCGTTCGAGCCGCAGTACCTGGAGCGGGGGCATGCTATTCACTTCCGGTGCAAGCACCCGGATGCACTCGACATGCGGATCGACGTGATGGCGCATCTTCGTGGCGTCGATCCTTTCGAGGCCCTGTGGTCGCGGCGCACGACGTGGGACTTCCCGGAGGGATTCCAGATGGACTCGATGTCGCTCCCCGATCTGGTGACTTCCAAGAAGACTCAGCGCGACAAAGACTGGCCGATGGTCCGCCGATTGGTCGAGGTCAGCTACGACAACGGGTTCTCCGATCCAACCCCGGAACGAATCGAGTTCTGGCTCCGAGAACTACGCACTCCGGAACTACTCGTTGACTGCACCCGTTGGTTTCCCGAGAACGCCCATCATTCGGCCGGCGAGAGGCGAGCCATCCAAGCGGCGCTTTCGCAGGACCTGGAAGCGATCCGAGAGAATCTAGCGGCGGAAGAAGCTCGACAGCACTCGGATGATCGCGGCAGGGCACTGGATTCCGGCGTGCGCCGGAATGACGGAAAAAGCATGCGCCCTCAGACTTCAGTGGGAGCTCGGCTTCCATTCCGCCCATATCCCTGATCCCGATTCCCGGATTCCTGCCGATGCAACCCGTAAGCTTTCTCACCATGCTCCTCATCATGGGTTTCGTCTGGGGTGGCTTCGCCTGCCTCCTGGCGCTCGCCCTCCGCAAGGAGTCACGGAAGTAGGCGAGTACCCCGATCCAGCCTCCCCTGAATCCCGAATCCCGAATCCTGAATCCCGAATCCCGAATCCTGAATCCCGAATCCTGAATCCTGAATCCCGAATCCTGAATCCCGAATCCTGCGCTTCGTCCTGCGCTTCGTTCTTGAGACCCGGTCGGATTTCTAGTACCTTGTCTCGGCTCGAGAGCAGCACGATGGAGCGCCGGCCGGCCGACTCAGGTCGAGCCGGCGCGCGCACGAGCAGGGGACACGACGTTCGACGCCGCTCACCACAGTTCCGATGCCCAAACGTACCGACCTGGAAAGCATTCTGATCCTCGGCTCCGGACCGATCGTCATCGGTCAGGCAGCCGAGTTCGACTATTCGGGAACACAGGCGGTGCAGGCGCTGCGCGAGGAGGGGTACCGGGTGATCCTGGTGAACTCCAACCCGGCGACGATCATGACGGATCCGGACCTCGCGGACCGGACCTACATCGAACCGATCACCCCCGAATGGGTCGAGCGGGTGATCGAGAAGGAGAAGCCGGACGCCATACTGCCGACGATGGGCGGGCAGACCGCCCTCAACGTCGCCCTGGAGCTGAACGACCGCGGCATCCTGGAGAAGCACGGCGTCGAGTTGATCGGCGCGGACGCGCGCGCGATCCGCATGGCCGAGGACCGGAACGAGTTCGCGCAGGCGATGGAACGGATCGGGCTCGCGGTGCCGCACGGCGGATTCGCGAAGTCGTACGACGAGGCGCGCCGCATCGTCGAGGATACCGGCTATCCGGCGATCATCCGCCCCTCCTTCACGCTCGGCGGCACCGGTGGCGGCATCGCCTACAACAGCGAGGAGTTCGAGGAGATGGTCCGCTCGGGCATCTCCCGGTCGCCGATCAACGAGGTGTTGATCGACCGTTCCGTGCTGGGGTGGAAGGAGTTCGAGCTTGAGGTGATGCGCGACGGCGCCGACAACGTCGTGGTGATCTGCTCGATCGAGAACTTCGATGCCATGGGCGTGCACACCGGCGATTCGGTGACCGTGGCTCCGGTTCAGACGCTGACCGACGTCGAGTACCAGACGATGCGCGATGCCGCCATCGCCATCATCCGGGAGATCGGCGTCGAAGCGGGCGGGTGCAACGTGCAGTTCGCCGTCAACCCGGCCAACGGTGAGCTGCTCGTGATCGAGATGAACCCGCGCGTCTCGCGCTCCTCGGCGCTCGCGTCGAAGGCGACGGGGTACCCCATCGCGCGGATCGGGGCGAAGCTCGCCGTCGGCTACACGCTCGACGAGCTGCCCAATTCCATCACCCGGACCACACCCGCGTCGTTCGAGCCGGTGCTCGACTACGTCGTCGTGAAGTTCCCCCGCTTCGCGTTCGAGAAGTTCGGCGCCGCCGACGCGACTCTCGGGGTGCAGATGAAGGCGGTGGGCGAGTCGATGGCCATCGGCCGAACCTTCAAGCAGGCATGGCAGAAGGCGATTCGAGCCCTCGAGATCGACCGCTCCGGCTGGGACGTGGGCCGCAAGCTGGCGGACGACAGGCTGAAGGACGACAGCGCCGAGGCGCTCAGAGCCGGGCTGCGGCGCCCCACGCCCGAGCGATACTTCCAGATGAAGCGGGCTCTGCTCGAGGGCTTCACCATCTCGGAAGTCGCCGAGCTGACCCACGTCGATCCGTGGTTCATCGCGCAGCTGGCGGAGCTGGTCGGGGCGGAGAGGTGGTACGCGGCCTTACCGGAGGTCGGCCGGCCCGAGCTGCTGCGGATGAAGCGCTTCGGTTATGCGGACGTGCAGCTCGCCGGGCTCCGCGGGGAGACGGAGGACGCGGTCCGGGAGCGGCGCTGGTCGCTCGACCTCCACCCCGTTTACAACACGGTGGACACCTGCGCCGGCGAGTTTCCGGCCCACACCCCGTACCTCTACTCGACCTACGCGGAGGAGAACGAGTCCGAACGATCGGACCGCCGGAAGGTGGTGATCCTCGGCAGCGGTCCGAATCGGATCGGACAGGGCGTCGAGTTCGACTACTGCTGCGTACAGGCCTCGCTGGCGCTGAGGGAGGCGGGCTGGGAAACGATCATGGTCAACTCGAATCCCGAGACCGTCTCCACCGACTTCGACATCTCCGACAAGCTCTACTTCGAGCCGCTCACGTTGGAGGACGTGCTGGAGATCGTGCGTCTCGAGCAGCCAGAGGGCGTCATCGTGCAGCTCGGCGGACAGACCCCGCTGAAGCTCGCGGGTCCGCTGGAGAAGCTCGGGGTGAAGATCCTGGGGACGTCGGTGGAGTCGATCGATCGCGCGGAGGACCGGGAGCGCTTCGAGGAGCTGGCCCGCCGCCTGGAGGTGACGCAGCCGCCGAATGGTAACGCCACCAGCGTAGACCAGGCGGCGGAAATCGCCGATCGTGTCGGGTACCCGGTGCTCCTGCGCCCCAGCTACGTGCTGGGAGGGCGGGGAATGGTCATCGTCTACGACGAGGACGGCCTGCGCGACTATTTCGAGCGCGCCGTCAGCGTCTC
This sequence comes from Gemmatimonadota bacterium, assembly GCA_040905395.1. Lineage (GTDB taxonomy): Bacteria > Gemmatimonadota > Gemmatimonadetes > Longimicrobiales > Longimicrobiaceae > WHSP01. Next base: position 8,487 of record JBBDRR010000015.1, on the reverse strand, counting down.
CGAGGAGCGCCCGGTCCTCATCGACCGCTTCCTCGAGGATGCGTTCGAGGCCGACGTCGACGCGCTGTGCGACGGGGAGACGGTGGTGATCGGCGGGGTGATGCAGCACATCGAGGAGGCGGGGATCCATTCCGGCGACTCCGCATGCGTGCTGCCGCCCTACCTGCTGGGTGACCGCGAGATCGAGGAGATGCGGGAGTACACCCGGAGCTTCGCGCTCGAGCTCGGGGTCGTGGGGCTCATCAACGTGCAGTACGCGGTGTTCGAGGGCCGGGTCTACGTGCTCGAGGTAAACCCGCGGGCGTCGCGGACGGTGCCGTTCGTTTCAAAGGCGACGGGGGTGCCGCTCGCGCGGATCGCGGCGCGGCTGATGGCGGGCGAACGCCTCGCCGATTTCGACCTTCCGGAGTACATCCCGGTGCACGGCGTCGCCGTGAAGGAGGCGGTATTCCCCTTCAACAAGATCGACGTCGATCCGATCCTTGGGCCGGAGATGCGTTCCACCGGGGAGGCGATGGGAATCGACGACTCCTTCGGGATGGCGTTCGCGAAGGCGCAGCTCTCCGCGGGAATGGACCTGCCGCTCGACGGCTCCATCATCCTGACGGTGAACGACCGCGACAAGCCGACGGTCGTGCCGATCGCGAGGCGTCTCCACGACATGGGCTTCCGGCTCCTCGCCAGCGAGGGCACGGCGCGCCACCTGCATTCGCGCGGGATCCCCTGCGATCGCGTCTTCAAGGTCAACGAAGGGCGCCCGAACATGGTCGACCTGATGATCTCCGGCGAGGTCGGCATGCTCATCAACACGCCACTCGGCAAGCAGTCGCAGTACGACGACCGGTCGATGCGCCGCGCGGCGATCGTCCACGGGATCCCGTACATGACGACGATGTCCGCGGCCTCGGCTGCGGCGGACGCCATCAGCGCCCTGCGCAACCGCCCGCGTGAGGTGCGGTCGATCCAGGAGCGGATCGCGGACGCCAGCCTGGACCCGCTGCGGCCGCGAACCGCGGTGGCGGCGGCGGAGAGGTGAAGGAGGGATCGGACTCTCCGCATGACCCACCCACCCCCGCCGCCCACCCGCAACGTCGCCTTCGTCAGCCACTACGACTGCGCGCGTCATGACACTGGCTGGAGCCATCCCGATCACCAGGGCCGGCTGCCGGCCGTAATGCGAGCGGTCTACGGGGACATGCTCACCCTCGTCGATCATCTGGAAGAGATCGAGGGCCGTCACGCGACGGACGAGGAGCTGCGGCTGATCCATACAGCCGTGTATCTCGATCGCGTGAGGGGGTGGGCAGCGGAGGCGGCGGAACGGGGAAGCCCGATCGAAGTGCGGCCGGGGCTGGTGATCTCCGACAGCTCCTGGGATGCGGCGCGGGCGGCGGTCGGATCCGCGCTCACCGCCGTGGACGCGGTTCTGGAGCGACGGGTGACGCGCGCCTTCGTCGCCGCGCGCCCCCCCGGCGCAGGAGCCGCGGCGGACGAGCCGGGCGAGTTCGCACTGCTGAACACGGTCGCGATCGCGGCCCGTTACGTGCGCGATCGGTTCCAGACCGGCCCCGTGCTCGTCGTGGAGTTGGACGGCGGCTCGGGGTCCCGCCTGAGGGAGGTGCTCGGTGCGACAGAAGGTGTGCGGGTACTGCGGCTTACGGCGGCGGAGCCGGGCAAGAGCGATCCCGACGACGGCCGCTCGACCCGCGCTCTACCAGTCGGGTCCGACGGGCAGAGTGCGGTCGCGGAGCTCCGCCACCTGCTGGATTCCGATGCCCGCGAACCCGTCCCCGCGCTCATCCTGCTCGCCGCCGGCTTCGATATGCTCGATGCCGATCCGCGCGGCACGCTCGCGCTCGAGCCGCTCGACTTCCACGTCCTTACCGTCGCGCTTCGCACCTACGCCGATCGGGTCTGCGCCGGCAGGCTGGTGAGCGTTCTCGAGGGTGGCTACGCTCCGGCGGAGCTCGGCACCGCCGTCGTGCAGCACCTGCGAGCGCTCGCCGATCTGCCGCCGTCGAACTGACGCGATCGCTGGCGGTCCGCAGAGTGCGCCCCCTATACTTCACGCATGCCACCAATCCCCCGCCCGCGCGACCCCGAAGAGAGTCTCGACCACGCATTCCGTCCGCTTGCACAGCGGCACGGGGTTCCCTCGGTACTCGATCTCGTTCGTCTGTCACCGGACCCCGTTTTTCCGCCAGGAGGCGAAGCCCTCTACCGCCAGATCGCTCTGCTGACCGAGCTCGAGCGCGGCGCCGAGGTCCTCGACGCGGCCTGCGGCCGCGGCATCTCGACCATCTTCCTCGCGACGAACTACGGCGCTGACGCCGTGGGGCTCGATACGGACGAGGCGCTGATCGCCGAAGCCGACCAACGAGCCCGCGCGACAGGCCTGGAGCAGCTCCACTTCCAGGCGACTCCTCTGCACGATCTGCCCTACCAGGACGATGTCTTCGACGTCTCCATCGGAGAGGTCGGCCTGGCCACCTCGTCCGACCCGGCCACGGCGATCCGCGAGTTGGCCCGCGTCACGCGCCCCTTCGGCTACGTGATCCTCGTACAGCTCGTCTGGACTGGCAACATCCCGGAGGATCGACGCGAGGCGCTCGTGCAGCATCTCGGCGCCCGCCCCCTCCTGCTCGTCGAATGGAAACAGCTTCTTCGCGACGCGGGGTGCGTCGACCTCCACGTCGAGGACTGGTCGGACCAGTCCGGACCCTTCCGCCCCACCGAGAGCGGACCCTTCCACGACCTCGCCAGCCTCTTTTCGCTGCGGCAGAAGGTCGCGATCTTGCGACGCGCGTTCAAGCGCTGGGGCTGGCGCGGGGTTCGTGGCGCGATCGTACGTGAGCAGGAGATCCACCGCCTCCTCACCCGGCAACGGGTGCTGGGGCTCACCCTCATCCGGGCGACCAAGTGGGTCGGACCCGAAGAGACGAACGAAATCGAGCAGAGGTCGTGACGAGATGGCGGTGACGGACGTGACGGTCTCCCTGACACGCGATTCGCTCGCGCGCATCCAGCGGCACCTGCGCGAGGCGGAGCTCGACGGCTGGCTCCTCTACGATTTCCGCGGCATCAATCCGATCGCGACGGGTGTCCTCAGCCTGCCGGCGCTCTCCCGGCGCTTCTTCGTCTTCCTCCCTGCGGACGGCGATCCGGTCGCCGTGACGCACCGGATCGAGCAGCAGCCGTGGCGAAACTGGATCGGCGAGAACCGCGTCTACCTGACCTGGCAGAGCCTGGAGGAAGAGCTCCGCTTCGTGATGCGGGGGGTGCGTCGCGTGGCGGTGGAGTGGTCGGAACGCGACGGCGTTCCATACCTCGACCGACTCCCCGCCGGGATCGTCGAGCTGATCCGGTCGACCGGCGTCACCATCGTCTCGTCGGGCGACCTCGTCAGCGCCTTCTACTCTCGCTGGACCGACGGCGGAGAGGCCAGCCATCACCGCGCCGCCGCCGTCGTTCGGGAGGTCGCGCACGCGGCATTCTCACGGATCGGCGAGCAGCTCGGAGGAGGCGGCGCGGTCACGGAGTGGGCCGTCCGTGAATGGATCACGTCACGGCTCGTCGATTCGGGTCTCAGAGTCGGCTCGGACGCGGTGGTCGCCGTCAACGCCAATGCGGCCAACCCACACTATGCCCCCGGCGCCGACGAGCACAGTGCCATCACCTCCGGCGACGTGGTGCTCGTCGATCTCTGGGGCAAGGAGAACCCGGATGCGATCTATGCCGACCAGACGTGGATGGGATACGTCGGACGCGAAGTGCCGGAGCGCGTGCAGACCCTCTGGCGCGTCGTTCGCGACGGCCGGAACGCGGCGGTCGACTTCATCCGCACGAGGACGTCGGCCGGTGAGGCCGTCGCGGGCTACGAGGTCGATGACGTCACTCGGCGACTGATCACCGAGCGCGGATTCGGAGACGCGTTCATCCACAGGACCGGGCATTCGATCGACCGTGAGCTCCACGGCTCGGGTCCGAACGTCGACAACCTCGAGACCCGCGACACCCGTCGGCTGATCCCGGGAATCGGCTTCTCGATCGAGCCCGGCATCTACCTTCCCGGTGAGGTCGGCCTCCGCTCTGAGATCGACGTCTTCATGGCCCCCGATGGACCGGTCGTGACGACTCCGATGCCGCAGCAGGAGATGGTGTTGATCCGATGAAGCTCGATTTCGAGATCCTGAACCTCCAGACACGCCACTCCTTCGCGATCGCGCGCGCCGCGTCGGTTCCGGTACGCCGACCGGTCTGGGTGCGGATCGCCGATGGGGAGGGGCAGGTGGGGTGGGGAGAGGCGGCGGTGACGACGCCGTACTACGGTGAGACGCCCGAAACCGCCGTCACCGTTCTCCCTCTGCTCGCCGAGGCGCTGGACGAGGTCGCGGAGGGAGACCCGTTCGCCCTGGAGCGGATCGAGTCAGCGCTCGAAAAGCGGATCGGTGCGCACCGCGCCGTGAAGACCGCCGTCTCCGCCGCGCTCCACGACCTGGTGGGCAAGCGGCTCGGTATCCCTGTGTGGCGGATGTGGGGGCTCGATCCCGGCTGTCCCGTGTCGTCGTTCACGATCGCGATCGACGAAACGGAGCGGATGCGAGAGCGCGTGCGGGAAGCCGCGGGGTATCCGATCCTCAAGATCAAGGTCGGGACGCCGCGAGACGAGGAGATCCTCCGTATGATCCGTGACGAGGCGCCGGAGAAGACCATCCGCGTCGACGCGAATACCGCCTGGACCGCGAGAGAGGCGATCGCCGCGATGCCGATGCTGGAGGAGTACGGAATCGAGCTGATCGAGCAGCCGCTGCCGGCCGACGACGTCGAGGGCCTACGTGCCGTGACGGCCGCTTCGAGCATACCGGTGGTCGCGGACGAATCCTGCAGGACCTCCGCGGACATCCCCCGCCTCGTCGGGGCCGTGGACGTGATCAACATCAAGCTGGCGAAGTGTGGCAGCCTCAGGGAGGCGTTGCGCATGATCCACTGCGGCCGTGCCAACCACATGCAGATCATGCTCGGCTGCATGGTCGAGTCGACGCTCGGCATAGCCGCGGCCGTCCAGCTCGCCCCCCTCGCCGACTACGTCGATCTGGACGGCGCCGCTCTCCTCGCCGAGGACCCGTTCGCGGGACCGGGAATCGAGGGCGACGGCAGCGTCCGCTTCAACGACGCCCCGGGGCTCGGCGTCACCCGGATTTCGCGGTAGCTCTCGGATATCCCCACCCGCCAGAACGGCTTGCTCGCTGAAGTCGCGGTTCCCCTGCCCATCCATCGGACGTTCACGTATGCCGTGCCCGGCGATCTCGCCGCGCGCGCGCTGCCGGGCGCCCGCGTCCTCGTGCCCTTCACCCGCGGCGAACGCGTCGGCTGGATCGAACGGGTGCTGGACGACGAACCCGACGAGCGAACCCGCTCGATCAGCGCCGTCCTCGACGCCGCGCCGAGCGTGACCCCGAACCTGATGCGGCTCTGCCGCTGGGTCGCGGACTACTACGTCGCACCTCTCGGACAGGTGATCCGGGCCGCCCTCCCGGCCGCGCTCTCGAGCCACTCGACCGACCTGCTGGAGCGGACGCCTCAGGCGATGGGCGATGAGGATCTCAGCGAGCTGGACCTCGAGATCCTGGAGTGGCTCTCGGGGTCCGACGATCCGCTCCCCGTGACCCGCCTCAGGAGGGAGCGCGGCGAGCGCGCCTGGTGGCCGGCGATCCGGCGCCTGGAAGAGCATGGCCTCGTGCGTGTCATCACGGAGCCCGCGCGGCATGAGCCGCCGGTCAGAACCCGCCGGATCCTGCGGCTGAGCCGCGAGATCTCGAGCCTTCGCGAGCGGGACGAGATCTTCGGTCGGGCGAAGCGGCAGCGCGAGTGCTGGGAATGGGTCGAGTCGGTCGGCGGATTCGCCGAGATCGCCCACCTGGCGGGCAGACTGGGCTTCTCCTATACCGTGCTGAACGGCCTGGTGGAGCGGGGCGTCGCCACGATTGACGAGGAGGAGGTGCTGCGGGATCCGTATGCGGATGTCAGCTTCGCCGGCCCCGCGTCGCTCACCCCCACCGCCGAGCAGCGACTCGCCATCCAGGCGCTGGTCGCCGCTGCCCGCCGAAAGAAGCCACGGCCCTTCCTGCTCCGTGGCGTCACCGGGTCGGGTAAGACGCTCGTCTACATCGAGCTCCTCCGGGAGATCGTCGACGTCCAGGGCCGCACCGCGATCGTGCTGGTGCCCGAGATCGCCCTCACACCGCAGACGGTGGGGCGGTTCAAGGCCGTCTTCGGCGACCGCGTCGCGGTCCTCCACTCCGCTCTCTCCGACGGCGAACGGTACGACGAGTGGCGCGCGCTCCGCGCCGGGACGAAGCGGATCGCCGTCGGCGCTCGCTCCGCCATCTTCGCCCCGCTGCCGGACCTCGGCGCCATCGTCGTCGACGAGGAGCACGAGAGCACCTACAAGCAGAGCGAGGCGCCTCGCTACCACGCCCGTGAGGTCGCGGTCGTCCGCGCGGCGGCAGAGGGTGCCGTCTGCCTCCTGGGGTCGGCGACCCCGGCGCTGGAGAGCTGGACGAACGCGAAAACCGGAAAGTACCGGCTGATCGAGCTGCCCGTACGCGTCGAGGGGCAGCCACTTCCGACGACCCGAGTCGTCGATCTCCGATCGGAGCGGAAGAAGCGCAGGGACGCCGAGGGCTCCGCCTTCTCGGACGTCGTGCTCTCGACCGTCCTCGTCGAAGCGGTGCGCGATCGGTTGACGAAGGGCGAGCAGACCATCCTCCTCCTGAATCGTCGCGGTTATGCCAACTTCGTGCAGTGCCGCGAGTGCGGAGAGGTATGGGCATGCCCGTCCTGCGCGGTCTCTCTCACGTACCACCGCCGACGTGCCCGCCTGACCTGCCACTACTGCCTGTACGAGGAGGCGACGCCGACCCGCTGCCCGCGGTGCGATTCCAGCGACATCAGCTTCCGCGGGATCGGCACCGAACAGGTCGAACGCTCCGTGGAGGAGTCGTTCCCAGAGGCGAGGATCGCCCGGATGGACGTCGACACGACGTCGGCCAAGTGGTCTCACCATCGGATCCTGGAGCGGGTCGGGCAGGGGGAGATCGACATCCTGATGGGGACCCAGATGATCGCGAAGGGGCTGGATTTCCCGAACGTCACCCTCGTCGGGGTGATCAACGCCGATACGGGGATCAACCTGCCCGACTTTCGCGCGACCGAGCGCACCTTTCAGCTGATCACCCAGGTGGCGGGACGCGCGGGGAGGGGGCCCAAGGGAGGGGAGGTGTTCGTACAGACCTCGCTGCCGAGTCACTACGCGATCACCTGTTCACTGGAGCACGACTTCCACGCTTTCGCGGAGCGCGAGCTGGAGGCGCGGCGGGAGCCGCGCTACCCGCCCTTCAGCAAGCTCGCCAACCTCGTGTTCAGCGGCCTCGATCAGGAGGCCACCGAGAAGGAAGCACACCGTGCGGCGGCATGGCTGGATGGCTTGCTCCGGAAGCGCTCGGTCACCGGGGTCGAGCTCGTCGGCCCCGCGCCGTCGCCGATCGAGAGGATCCGCGATCGATGGCGCTGGCACCTGCTCCTGCGGGCCGAGAACCCCGCGGTCCTCGGTCGCGTCGCACGCTACTTCGGAGAGCGCTTCCGGATGAAATCCGGCAAGGCCGACCTGCGTGTCGCGATCGATCGCGACCCCGTCGCCCACCTCTAAAAGGGGGGCGGGGGCTGGCGTAAACCCGCGAATTTGGTATTATTATGCGGGCGGGGCGGGGTGAACGAACGGTGGGATCCGGCGCGCCTCCCGGATCGACTACGCCTACAGAACGCACCTATGGGTTGCCTTGCGCTGAACGCTTCCTTCGAGCCGCTGACGATCTTACCCGTCGAGCGTGCACTCCGTCTCGTGATCGATGCGAAGGCGGAGATCCTCGAGGTCGACTCCCGCAAGATGTTTCGATCTCAGTGGGAGGAGCTCCCCTGCCCGGTCGTCATCCGCCTCGCCCGCTTCGTTCACGTCCCGCACCGTTTCCGCCGACAGGTCACCAACACGTTCCTGTTCGCCCGCGACAGCTATCGCTGCCAGTACTGCGACCGTCACCGCTCCCAGCTTCGCGACCGCGAATTCCTCACCCGGGACCACGTTGTTCCCATCTCCTCGGGTGGTGAGAACACCTGGAGCAACGTCGTGACCGCCTGCTCGACCTGCAACAACCGCAAGGCGAACCACCTGCCGGCGGAGTGCGGCATGTTCCCGCACCGCACTCCCAGCGAGCCCAACCACGTCGAGCTCGTCTGGGCCGTCCGGCGCGTCACCGACGTCCAGGCCAAGTACATAGCGATGTTCTACGGCAAGGACGTGCTGCGGGCACTGCGGAAGCACGGGACCGAACAGGGCGGAGCGGCGGCGTAGGGTCGGCGACCCGTCATGCCGAGCGCAGCGAGGGATCCGCACCTGTTCGCCACGCCGGGAAGTGCGGATCCCTCGCTGCG